>JBHENA010000307.1:0-506 GCA_046262275.1 Chthoniobacterales bacterium | reverse complement strand
CTCCCGCCGTGCCGCGGGATCATCTCTACTGACACCGTGTTCTCCAAGAAGCCTATCGGTCCGCAGCCAGGGCGGCCGCTCCGACGGACGCGCGAGGTACATCGGGTAGCTGCTCCAGTTGTATTCCTCCAGCCGCTGGTCGGCCGCGATCATGCCCGCTCGAGACGGATTCAAGTGCACGTAGTCGCAGACCGCTCGCAGATAAGCATGGTCCGAGTCATCCACCAGGAGCGACTTATATCGCCCCGCAAAGAGGTGCCCGCGCAGTCGATGACGCGCGTTGAAGCGGACCGTGTAAGTCCCAAGAAACCATTTCATTCCCGCGACGAGATTGCCGGCGGGAGTCTCAAGCACGAGGTGGAAATGATTGCTCATCAGGCAAAACGCATGCACCTGCCATGCGCATTTCCCACACGTTTCAGCCACTGTTTTCAGCCAGAGCGACCGGTCTTCGTCCGACTGAACGATGTCCTCGCGTCGATCACCCCGGCTCATCAGATGGTAAA
>JBHENA010000306.1:0-513 GCA_046262275.1 Chthoniobacterales bacterium | reverse complement strand
CGCAGGAGCAGCGGGATGGCGCGCGCGCTGCCGCATGACGACACACTTCCAGAGCTGTCATCCTGAGCCGCGCAGACGGCGAAGGACCTCGCAACCGAAGTGAAGGCGTTTTTCGTCTACATGATGAGCAACCAAAGCCGCGTCGTGCTGTACACCGGCGTAACGAACGACCTGGAACGCCGCGTTTCGGAGCACCAGCACGGTGCGGTCACCGGATTTACCAAACGGTATCGCTGCAACCGGCTGGTGTATTACGAGGACTTCCCCGACATCACTGCGGCGATCGCGCGCGAGAAGCAAATCAAAGGCTGGACCCGCGCGAAGAAGAACGTTCTCGTCGAGTCGATCAACCGCGACTGGACTGACCTTTCGCGTACGTTGTTCGACCCTGTGGGAGGTCCTTCGCCGTCTGCGCGGCTCAGGATGACAGAGCAGAGCGCGAACGCGCCGAGTGAGGAGCGCGCGTCATGAAGCACCACCCCTTCCGCGGGCTGAACGCCATCCTCTTCAAGG
>JBHENA010000305.1:0-516 GCA_046262275.1 Chthoniobacterales bacterium | reverse complement strand
CAGGACCTGGTGGAAGCGGCCCTGGGCACGCCCGTGCGGCGAGAAGAGACCCGCACCTCCGGCCTCTACGAGTGCGCTTTTTATTTCGCGCTGTAAGCCGCCTTTTCTACGTTGGCGCTTGAGCCGCCGCCTGCGGGCGGTATGTGTTTGGCGTCCGACCCTGTGAGTTGTCATCCCGAGGCTGGCGAAGCGCGCCGAGGGATCTCACGCCTGCTCTGCCGCGTCCATCTCCTCTTCAGCGCAAGTCGAAGACCGTTGTGAGGTCCCTCGCCGTCTGCGCAGGCTCGGGATGACCGCGTAGAACGGGGACGGCTCATGCAACGCTAAACAGTTCGCGCGCAGCGGGCGACAAGTTCATTACGAGATGAGGCAACACCCTCTCCCGCGCTTCGCACAGCGAAGCGGCCACAGCTCGCTACAGCGCAGGTGCAACCGCGGCAGATTTCCCTTTCCCATCCCGCTAACCTCGCTTGATTGATGGCCCATGCGCCGGGCCTTTCCGACAGCGGTTATCGA
>JBHENA010000304.1:0-515 GCA_046262275.1 Chthoniobacterales bacterium | reverse complement strand
TTCCCAGGCCTTGTACACACCGCCCGTCACACCATGGGAGTTGGTTTCACCCGAAGGCGCTGCGCTAACCCGCAAGGGAGGCAAGCGACCACGGTGGGATCAGCGACTGGGGTGAAGTCGTAACAAGGTAGCCGTAGGGGAACCTGCGGCTGGATCACCTCCTTTCTAAGGATCATGGCGGAAAGCGCCGGGGCTCGTCCCGGAATGCTTCCTCCTGTCCAAAGAACATGCCGCCGTCCTCATGTCCCTTCATCCTGGAGATCGTCTCCCCTCAAATATTTCCAGGGATGAAGACCATAGTTTCCCGCGGCCTCGGCCGTCGGAATTTGGGGCGCAAAGCCCCTCTTTGACATTGTGAATGGGTTCTAGAAATCGATGCCGTGGTTGGCATTGTGGCCGGATCGACTGACAGCGCATTTTATATGCTGGCGGGAGATGGGGCTGCGATGTTGATTACAACATAAGATTATCTAGCTGAGTAGGTTCGATCGCTCTTCAACGCGATCGATCCGAAC
>JBHENA010000303.1:0-518 GCA_046262275.1 Chthoniobacterales bacterium | reverse complement strand
CGCGGACAGCGGCCGGGTGCGAAATGGTCCGCCCGACGCGGTCAACAAGATGCGCCGCACGCCCGCGTGGTCGAGACCACTGATGGGCAGACATTGGGTGGGCAGACATTGAAAGATGGCGTTGTGCTCGCTGTCGATGGGCAGGAGCTCGGCGCCATTGGCGCGCACGGCCTCCATGAATAGGGTGCCGGCCATGACCAGCGCTTCTTTGTTGGCCAGCAACACCCGTTTGCCGGCGCGCGCGGCGGCCAAGGTCGCATTCCTCATCGGCCATCACGGCGTAGCGCGGCCGCCACCGTTCACATTGGGCCTTGAGCCCGTCCACGTCTCGGTGCGCCGTCAGCGCCACGACCTCGAAGCGATCCGGATGGCGGGCCGCGACATCCAGGGTATTCACCCCGATGGAGCCAGTGGACCCAAGCAGGCAGAGCCCGATCACAGCGGCACCCCGACGATTAACATCCCGAGTGTGAACACCGGTGCCGCCGCGGTGAGGCTGTCGATGCGGTCCAGTAACC
>JBHENA010000302.1:0-530 GCA_046262275.1 Chthoniobacterales bacterium | reverse complement strand
GGGCCGGATTGGTCTCCAGCAGTTCGTCGCCACGGCGAGCACGAACGCGGCCAAAATTTTTGGATTGTTTCCGCGCAAGGGCGCAATCCAGCTCGGGAGCGATGCGGATCTCGTGGTCTACGATCCGAAATACCGCGGCACCATCTCAGCCAAGGCCCATCACATGAACCTCGACTACAACTCGTTCGAAGGAACGAAAGTCGAAGGTCGTGCGCACGTAGTGACCGTCCGCGGGAAAGTTGCCGCGCGTGACGGGAAGTTCACCGGTGAATTCGGGCGCGGGCAGTTCCTGCAGCGCGAGCCGACGCATTTTTGATGCAGGTGAACGCGGCGCCACTCCTGTCATTCCGACCGAAGTGGAGGAATCCCGTGGCGGCACCGACGATATCGCCACGGGGTCCTTCGACTCCGCTTCGCTCCGCTCAGGATGACACGTTATATCAGCGGTAATGTCATCGATGTCGCTAGCTCCAGACGTAGACATCTCGATCGAGATCGAGCACAGCACGCTCTACAACAAAGATCTCGCG
>JBHENA010000301.1:0-531 GCA_046262275.1 Chthoniobacterales bacterium | reverse complement strand
GTGCCGGACCGTGGAGAAGCGGTGGGAGATGAGGAGGACGGTCCGGCCCCGGGCCATGGCCCTGATCCGGTCGAACAGCTCGTGCTCGGCCCGGGGGTCGAGGGCGGCGGTCGGCTCGTCGAGGACGAGGAACGGCGCCCCCCGGAAGAAGGCGCGGGCCAGGGCGACGCGCTGCTGCTCGCCCCCCGAGAGCTGCGCCGGGTAATGGTGCCCGCGGTCGGCGAGGCCGACCCGCTCCAGCAGCTCGTCGGCGCGGAAGCGCGCGTCGGCGCCGCGCAGCTCCAGGTGGCACAGGAGCTTGGCGAGGGTCGTCTTGCCCGACCCGTTCTCACCCACGAGGGCCACCACCTCGCCGGCGCGGATCTCGAGCGACACGTCGTCGAGGGCCAGCCGGTCGGTGCCCGGGTAGGCGAAGCTGACGTGGTCGAGGGCGAGGGTGGCGAAGCCGTCCGGGGCCGGGGCGGTGGGCCGGCCGGCGTGGACCGCAGGCGCCAGGGCCACGAACGAGTTGTAGTCGTCGAGGAACAGGGC
>JBHENA010000300.1:0-533 GCA_046262275.1 Chthoniobacterales bacterium | reverse complement strand
GTCAAGCAGGGGGCAAAGCAGGCCGCCGGGATCGCCCAGGAGAACCCGCTCGGCCTCGCGCTCGGCTCGGTCGCGATCGGCTTTGTCGCCGGCCTGCTGATCCCATCGACCCGCGTCGAGCACGAAAAGATCGGGCCGCCGGCTAACGACCAGATGCTGCGCCTCCTCCAGGCTGTGGGCGATATCGACCTGCGCATCGGGCGCAGCTTCCTGAAGCGCGGCACGAATCGCGGACGCGAGGTTTTCATCCGGCGCGAGGACCAGAACGCGCCCGCCGCGCTCGGAGGAGATGGAGGAGTCGGTAGTTTCGTTCACAATTCAACAGGCGCGAGAAGCAGCCGGCCCCTCGCTGCGCCTCGCATGTTCGCTCTCAGAGATGCCTGCTTCTCTCGAAATGAAAAGCCTTTTCGCGCCCCCAGCCTACGCACAGGCGGAGTGCGCCGCAACCCATCTGCTTCAGCGCGAGAGGCGCCGGCTTATTGGGTCCTGGTGCTGATGGAAGCCGAACGGCCGCTCGGAGCGCGGACCGTAGT
>JBHENA010000299.1:0-533 GCA_046262275.1 Chthoniobacterales bacterium | reverse complement strand
ATGAACACGCTTTACCAAAGCCAGCTCGCGCGAGAGCGCGCCGCAGCGGCTGTGAGGCCCGGACCGGCTTCTAATGCAATCGCAGCTCTGGTCAGAGGCGATCTGGTCACCTCGCGCAACGGGACGCTGAGCACGTTTAACGACCAGGTCTTAGAGCAGAAGAAGCTCATCGGACTCTATTTTGCGGCGCGGTGGTGTCCTTCCTGCCGGAAGTTCACGCCGGAGCTGGTCGAATACTACAATCGCGTGGCAGCTGCTCACCCGGAGTTCGAAATCATCTTTGTGAGCGGCGACCGCTCGGGTCCGGCAATGGAGACTTACATGCGGGACGCGCAGATGCCGTGGCCGGCGGTCAAATACGAAAAGATTGCGGAGAAGGAAGCGCTCCGAAAATATGCGGGGGAGGGCATTCCCTGTTTGGTGCTGGTTGATGCCACGGGGAAGGTCATCTCCGACAGCTATGCGGGGAAAACTTACCTGGGCCCGGTGAAAGTTCTCGCGGATCTGGATCGCATCTTTGGCACGCCTGGTGC
>JBHENA010000298.1:0-544 GCA_046262275.1 Chthoniobacterales bacterium | reverse complement strand
GAAATCTCAGGTCGCACGCTGCGCAGAGGTAGGCGTCGGCAACTGCGGAGACTGTCCCCTTGCAGCGTGGGCAGCAAAATTCAACGCGCATCAAACGCCAACGAGACTGCGGCCGATCGCGCGAAGCTGCAGATAAGCGCGACCGGGTACGGTTTCGAAGAACTGAAACAACCAGGGGCTGCGCAGATAATAGACGTCCAGCCGCGACAACTGATGGCGATCATCATCGGGCCGAGCTTTGGCGAGATTGACCCCGCATGCGCCGCGGAAGTTTTCGCGCACCGTCTCATAAGTTGTGCGGGTAAATCGGCCGAACGGAAACGCGAAGGTCGACACCTCACAGCGGAGGCGGTCCTCGATCATTTTCTTCGAGTCGAGAATCTCCTGCCGTGCTTCGTCCGGAGACAGCTCTGGCAGTCGCCGGTGTGTGACGGTGTGCGCACCGATCTCAAATCCTGCAGCCACCGTTTGCGCGAGCTCCGACCATGAAAGCAGCGGCAGCCGAGGAATGTCTGGAGCCTGATGCGGCCAGTCGTTCGTCTGC
>JBHENA010000297.1:0-558 GCA_046262275.1 Chthoniobacterales bacterium | reverse complement strand
GAGCCGAGCGGAGCGAACCTAGCTTATTAAGCACGTTTCTTATCATTAGTTTCTCCATGGTTTGGTTAGGTTTGGCGCTGAGGAATAGTGGGCTCGCCAAGGCGTGACAAGGTTTTTTTTCACTTTTTTCAAAAATCTTTGAACGGGTGTCGCAAGCCTGATGTCGGCCAAGCCAGAAAATCGTACTTCCCGGGCGTTCAGGCGCGAAATGCGAGGCCGGCAGCACCGCCGTGACGAGAACGTAGCCCCACGCCGCGCGCACCGAAGCTCGCCGAGTCTCACTGCGAGCGAGGAGTTCGCCAGCTTCAATCGCAGGCTCCACTGCAGCGACGCGGAACTTGCGCATGCAGATATACGAAAGCGCCGCAACTGCGAGGCCGCCAATGATGCGCTGATATGCGGCGGTCCCACCATCGAGCGTTTCGCCCGAGCGATGCAGAACGGCATAGGCCTTGCGGCTGAGCACTGCGCCAAATGCCTGACCCGCGGCGCCGAGAATTCCAAACATGATTCCAGCGATGCGCCCATCGGCGAGGCCTTGTTTCTTCTCGTTAGGCG
>JBHENA010000296.1:0-572 GCA_046262275.1 Chthoniobacterales bacterium | reverse complement strand
ACCGCGCGCTCGACACAGGGCTGCAACGGCCTGCCGCCTTGAAGCTGATCGGGAATGATCCGGCACTGCAATGCAAAGAGGCGCGGCAGCGTTTCATGCGTGAGGCGCGCCTGGCCGCGGCTCTGTCTCATCCGAATGTCGCCGGCGTCTATCAGTTCGGCATCCTGGAGGAGACCGGCGAGTGCTACTACGCGATGGAGCTGGTGGAAGGCGAAACGCTGGAAGCTCTCGTTCGCCGCGACGGGCCGCTGCCGGTGAAAGACGCGCTCGAGATGGCGGCGCAAGTGACTCGCGCGCTGATCGCAGCGGCGGCACACGGGCTCGTCCACCGCGATCTCAAGCCGGGCAACATCATGCTGACGCGGCGCGATGATGATGCGGCATCCGCCGTTAAGGTAGCGCAAGCTTCCAGCTTGCTCAGTGAACCCCGATCCAAGCTGGAAGCTTGCGCTACCTTTGAAGTCAAAGTCATCGACTTCGGGCTGGCCAAAGCGATTGGCGCGAATGGCAGCGAAATGGACCTGACGCAGGGTGGCTTTCTTGGCACGCCTGCCTTCGCCAGCCCGGAGCAG
>JBHENA010000295.1:0-577 GCA_046262275.1 Chthoniobacterales bacterium | reverse complement strand
GTCGGTGCAGTGGACCGCGCGCGGAAACCGCCGGGTGAACCCGACACCTGACAGATGTCCCGGACGATGAGGTTTTTGCCAGGGAATCTCTGCACAAGTGGAGGACCGTGTCATCCTGAGCCGCGAAGACGGCGAAGGACCTTCTCAGTCGCGAGGGCGAGGGAAGGTCCTTCGGCCTCTGCGGGCCTCAGGATGACACGCTGCAACTTGTTCAGAATCTCCCTTGCAGAGACTTCACTGTCGATATCCGCTGCGAGATCGATGTGCTTCTGCGGTTCCGTCGCGTCCCCGGTAGCAGGATCGAAATTCGCCGACATGATCACGCGGGCCGACGAGCCGGTGAAAAAGATCTTCCGGCCGTCGGGAGACCAGTTCGGACGTGACCCTCGCTCGTAGGAGATCTGTCGCGCTACGCCCGGACCGGGGAACGGCTTCACGTAAATCTGGACGGCTCCGCTTTCATTGGACTGATAGACGACGTGCCGTCCGTCAGGCGAGAAACTGGCGTTCGATTGACTTCCCGGAGCCCTGGCGAACGCGCGCGGCTTGCCGTTCGCTTCGAGTGGAAGGACGTAGG
>JBHENA010000294.1:0-577 GCA_046262275.1 Chthoniobacterales bacterium | reverse complement strand
TTCAGCGTCAGTCGCAGCCTTGCTCGCGCGCCTGCTCGCGAAAGCTTTCGGAGTTCGCTGCATCGCCTGGTTAGACGTTGCGGCCCACGGAACTCAATCGCGACATGCGCCTCCAGAAAAGTGCTGCGCCTGAGCGTCGACAAACCAGTGCGTAAACGTGCCGTCTCGCAGTCGGATGATGATGAGCCACTGGCGAAGATCGGGATGCCACTCCGCGGACTCCACACGCGAGGTCTGGTGGTAAAAGCCTTCGCGTCGCAGCAAAGCCAGCGCCTCAGCACGCGTGCAATGATCGCGCTGAGACGCCGCGTGAACATCTGCGAACGCGAGAACAAAACACAACAACACTGCGGAAACTCTTTGCCTGGCTCTTACGCGCATCGTGCTACGTCTAACGAGACACAAGATCAGCGACCGCGAGCCTGCCGCAACTCTTCACGCAGCCAAAGGTGACGCGAAGGGTGACGTTGACGCGGCAGGCGAGCAGCCTTCGCTGAAGGCTTCCGCTTGCCGACGAACGCATGTGTTCCGAGCGCAGGCTGGCGCGACGTTTTTTCGCTTTCCAAAGGAGCCGCAC
>JBHENA010000293.1:0-577 GCA_046262275.1 Chthoniobacterales bacterium | reverse complement strand
GCGCAGGAAAATTGCGTTGGAGCTCTGCGAAGTCGAGCACGCTTTTGCAACACGGCCCGCATGATTGTCATCCCGCCTTAGGCGGGCTGGCGAAGCGCGCCGAGAGCCTGCACTGAGCGAAGCCGAATGTGGACCTCACCCACGAAGCAAAACGTATACAAATCGTGTGTAATCATTCACCGGTTGGGAGGTCCTTCGCCGTCTGCGCGGCTCAGGATGACAACTCCGAGTGTCGATCTCTTTAAGAGCACGTATCGCCGTTCCCGATCGTTGACCCTGATCGCCGCCTCCAAACTCGCCGGCGCTGCGCCCTCAAGTTCATTCAGTAGTTGAGCGACCTCCTCCCCGGGCGCGACCAACGCGTCGATCTCCCCGGCATTCCAGCGCTCGACAGCTTCCGCGGGTGTGATAAAGCGCGTCCGTCGCAAATACAGGAGCAGCCCTTCTTCTTTCCCACCGATCACTTCATGGCGCCAGTCTTTGGCGGCGGCCTCTCGTCGCACTGCCGCTCCAAAGCGAACCAGTGCCGACTCATCTGCGCGGTAGCTGCTGATCACCTTCTGTGCTGCATATGCTG
>JBHENA010000292.1:0-578 GCA_046262275.1 Chthoniobacterales bacterium | reverse complement strand
AAGCCACCGACACGAAAGGCGGCAAATGCTCGATCGGCCGCGGTCTTGGAAGCGATCCCGAACGTGGGTGCGTCCGTCGCACGCGACTTACGATCCATCGGCATCAAACGCCCGCAGGAGTTGATCGGCCGGGATCCACACCAGCTCTACCAGGCGCTCTGCAACCGAACCCGCACGCGCCAGGATCCGTGCGTTCTGGACACGTTCATCTCCGCCGTTCGTTTCATGGAAGGCGCACCGGCGCGTCCGTGGTGGCATTACACTGCTGAGCGAAAGAGGAAATTCGACTCTTCCTCATTAGGCCGGTCAGCGGTGAAACGGCGGCAGGGCATCGGATCAACCTGAACGCAGCGCCGATGACGGCACTCATTGCGCGCCGCCGCTATCAGCTTCGGCCATTTCGCGGACGGATCGATCTTTTCCGCACCGCAGAGAATCAACCGTCTCCCGAAATCTTTGAGCCGGAGCCGTTGCTCGGCTGGAGCGGGATGGCGACGGAAGGCATCGAAGTGCACGATCTGCCTGGTGGGCACGGTGATTACTTGCGCGAACCGCACGTCAATGTTCTTGCCCAAAAG
>JBHENA010000291.1:410-583 GCA_046262275.1 Chthoniobacterales bacterium | reverse complement strand
GCGTACGAGGAGCTCGCCGTCCGGATCGAGTTCTTCGGCGACGAGATCGAGTCGCTGTACTACCTGCACCCGCTGACCGGGCAGGTGGTGCGGCAGGTCGAGGAGCTGCGCATCTTCCCGGCGACCCATTACGTGGCCGGCCCGGAGCGGATGGAGCGCGCGATCCGCGACAT
>JBHENA010000291.1:0-343 GCA_046262275.1 Chthoniobacterales bacterium | reverse complement strand
GTGGCTCCGGCTCCGCGCCGGCCACCCTGATCGACTACTTCCCGGACGACTTTCTGTTGGTGATCGACGAGTCGCACGTCACCGTGCCGCAGATCGGTGGCATGTACGAGGGCGACATGTCGCGCAAGCGCAACCTGGTCGACCACGGCTTCCGGCTGCCCTCCGCGGTGGACAACCGGCCGCTGACCTGGGAGGAGTTCAGCGACCGGGTCGGCCAGACGGTCTACCTGTCGGCCACCCCGGGGCCGTACGAGATCGGCCAGGCCGGCGGCGAGTTCGTGGAGCAGGTGATCCGGCCGACGGGGCTGGTCGACCCCGAGGTGGTGGTCAAACCCACCAAGGG
>JBHENA010000290.1:0-586 GCA_046262275.1 Chthoniobacterales bacterium | reverse complement strand
ACGTGATGTCGAATGCTTAAAGCATCCGAGTGACCCGCCGTGGACTGTGACTAGGGCAGGCCAGCCCACGTTTTTCCCGCTTACCGCCGCCACCTGTCGTTCGACTTTGCTCAGTTCATCGCAATTAGGACTTGAATGCTTAAAGCATCCGAGTTACCCGCCGTGGCACTGTGATTAGGGCAGGCGAACCCACATTTTCCCGCTTACCGCCGCCAACCCTATCGTTCGACTTTGCTCAGTTCGTCGCAATTATGACTTGAATGCTTAAAGCATTCGAGATATGGCGCCAATCGTCGCGGCTGGCGCGTCACCGCCGGAGATTGCGTGAGTCGCGCCCAGCGGTCATGATTGCCCCACGATGCAAAAAATAACGCCATTTGAACTCGCGATTGCCCAATCGCTCGTCCGCTTCCCAAGCGGCTCTGTGGTCTACCCGTCACGCTGCCACGCGTGACGTGTTCTTTGGTTCGATACGCAGGCGGAGGAGGCGGTCGCGTTTTATCTCTCCGTCTTCAAGGACGGAAAGATCATCGCCACGACGCACTACCCGGAGAATGGGCTCCGGCCGGCGGGGATGGTGATGACG
>JBHENA010000289.1:0-597 GCA_046262275.1 Chthoniobacterales bacterium | reverse complement strand
CAGTTCGGGCTGATCGCCGAAGAAGTGGAGAAGGTGAACCCCGAGCTGGTGGTGCGCGATCCTGAGGGGAAAGCCTTTGCCGTCCGTTACGACGCGGTCAACGCGATGCTGCTGAACGAATTCCTGAAAGAGCACCGGACGGTGCAGGAACAGCAGGGAACGATCGCGGAGCTGAAGGCCGCGGCTGCGCAGCAGCAGAAGCAGATCGAAGCGCTGACCGCAGGATTACAGAAGGTGAGCACCCGGATCGAGCTCGCCGCGCCGAACGCCAAGCTCGTGCCAGATTAGGACGCAGGAAGCACCGCGACGGCCGGCGCCGTTTTGGTGATCGACACGCCAGCGCCATCTGGCGCAGACTGACGCCGCACATAGATCTGAATCCGGAGACGCGACCCTCATACCCGGTAGTCTCTTCCCTCTTTCAGACCTGCAGTCGCAGGATCAACCCACCGGGTCAATGAAGTAGCTCTAATCGTGCATGCGAAGATCAGGTGAAAAATTTTGAAACTTTCGCCGCCCGTCTCGTTACCAACAGATGACGGCGCAATCTCGTGCAGAGAAGAAAATAGAAAGAACCATATGAAGACACCGCAACAC
>JBHENA010000288.1:0-603 GCA_046262275.1 Chthoniobacterales bacterium | reverse complement strand
CTTGTGCACAAGCGGTTTGCGACTAAATACAAGACAGCACAGATTCACGTCAAAGTGGAGGAGATAACAGGAACAACTGCTACATGCTTTGTGTCGGTTTACTGGTCGCCTGTTGCAGCCGAGACGTGGATGGTCACGTGTGTGAAGAATGACGGAGTTTGGAATGTGAAACACTTGAAACTGCTAGATGTCTCGTGATGCAAGAACTGGAGAGCTTTGTTCGGGTGGCGCGGTCGGCATGCGCGTCATGCCCACCCACCCGCATCTCATGCAAGCACACGAACTGCGGCTGATTACCTGGTCTTAACTCGAGCGACGCGCGCGTTTGGGTGTTATCCTGAGTCGCGCAGACGACGAAGGATCTCCCAAGGTGGTCTCAGCGTTTATCATCATCATCGCACGAAGCGATCGCAGCGCGGCTTCCGAATTGCAACATCTGTGCGGTGTTGTGAGATCCTTCGCCGTCTGCGCGGCTCAGGATGACAACCGCGATAGCTTCGCAAAGAACCCGCGAAAATCTTCCGCACCCTGGACGATAACGTTCAACGCCTGGAGCCTTTCGTCCGTCGCCGCTTCCGGTAATTCCACCCGGAGTAGATTCGC
>JBHENA010000287.1:382-613 GCA_046262275.1 Chthoniobacterales bacterium | reverse complement strand
GCCCAACGGAATGGCGCTGAGCGGAAGTGAATTGCCAAGATCGGGCGGCGCAGTCGGACCCGACATGACACGTGCGCCATTCGTTAGCCCGTCCGGTGCGAGGATGTAACTCATCTCGCCGTCGCTGTACTTAATAAGTGCGATACGCGCCGAACGATTCGGATCGTACTCGATGCCGACCACTTCAGCCGCGACACCATGCTTGCGGCGCTTGAAGTCGACCTTGCGATA
>JBHENA010000287.1:0-244 GCA_046262275.1 Chthoniobacterales bacterium | reverse complement strand
TTGTGTGGCTTATTCTTCGACGTGACTTCGTCGAAGGCAGGCAGCTGCTTGAAGCGCAGCGTCGGCGTGAGTGGGCGATAATTGCGTAGTGCCATACTTCAAAAATTGTCATTCTGAGCGGAGCGCAGCGGAGTCGAAGAATCTCTGACCATGTCTGCGTCAACCGCGCAAAGGCCAATAGCATGAGATGCTTCGACTTCGCTCAGCATGACAGGAATGGAGAATGCGCTGCGCATTACAGTGT
>JBHENA010000286.1:0-615 GCA_046262275.1 Chthoniobacterales bacterium | reverse complement strand
CTCCAGGGCCACGCCGACGGCGATCAACAGAGTGGTCCCGGCGAAGGGGTAGTTCGAGATGTCCCACGCGGCGAGGAAGATCGAGGGCAACAGGGCGATGAACGCCAGGAACAGCGATCCCGGCAGTGTGATGCGGTTGAGTATCCCGGCCAGGTGACGCTCGGTGGGCAGACCTGGCCGAATCCCGGGGATGTACCCGCCTTGCTTCCTGATCACGTCCGCCTGCTGGTGGGGGTCGAACGCGATGGCCGTGTAGAAGTAGGCGAACAGCACGATGAGCACACCGTAGAGGCAGATGTAGGTGAGGCTGGTGGGCTGCACCAGATTGTTGTCGATGAAGCTGCGCACCCCTTCCCACGGCACCACGTTGGAGAGCAGGACCGGAAAGTACAGGACCGAGCTGGCGAAGATGATCGGGATGACGCCCGACTGGTTGACCTTGAGGGGGATGTAGGTGCTCTGGCCGCCGTACATCTTTCGGCCCACCACGCGCTTCGCGAACTGGACGGGAATGCGGCGCTGGCCCTGCTCGATGAAGACAATGGCCACCAGCAGCGCCAGGGTGAGGGCAATGATGATGGCGAACTTGAAGTCGCCGCCCTCGGCCTTCACGGC
>JBHENA010000285.1:333-619 GCA_046262275.1 Chthoniobacterales bacterium | reverse complement strand
CCGTCGTCGAGCGCGTTTACGCCGTCGCCGATCCGGCGAAAGACATGATGGCCCACCTCCGCGACATGTTCGGCGAGAGCAAAGGCGACTACCGCGACTCGATCGCGAACGTCAGCGCCATCACCGGCACGTTCAAGGAGAAGCTCCCGCCGATGCTCCAGAAGGTCGACGCGCTCGTGACGCAGGTGACGACGGCCATGGAGACGACGAACGCGGCGCTGCTCGACGTGAAGGCGACGATGGCCAACGCGAACGAGCTCAGCGCGTCGACCAGGGGGCTGCTCGT
>JBHENA010000285.1:0-253 GCA_046262275.1 Chthoniobacterales bacterium | reverse complement strand
ACCCGACGCTGAAGCGCGAGGACGTTCAGAAGCTCATCGAGCGGCTGGACCAGACGTTCATCGCGTTCAAGGAAGTCGAAGAGGAGCTTTGGAAGAAAGTACGCGACTGATAGGGAGTGACGAGTGATGAGTGATGAGTGACGAGCGACGAGTGAAAAGTAACTGGCTTTCAATTACTCCTCACTCATCGCTCGTCACTCATCGGCCCCCCCGGATTTCCCATTGTCCCACCGCGCAGCGCGTGCTATAGCAG
>JBHENA010000284.1:381-630 GCA_046262275.1 Chthoniobacterales bacterium | reverse complement strand
CCTGAAGGGCGTGATGATCTACGCGCAGGAAGCGTCGCCGAAGGTGGACGCGGTGAAGCGTTAGTTCGCGGCGCTCGGACGTCCGCGCTGATTCGAGGTGACGCCCGGCGGCGCGTCATCCCGAGCCAGCGAAGACGGCGAGGGACCTCACACCTGCAATGGATAGCCGCAAACGTCGTTCGTGACGACACAACTCCGGTTGGTGACGAAAAGCGTAATGTGCGTGATGGCTTCCGTGGCGGGAGGTCC
>JBHENA010000284.1:0-283 GCA_046262275.1 Chthoniobacterales bacterium | reverse complement strand
ATGATCGGGGCGTCCGTGGCGAAGGGACTCGCGGCAGGTTTTGCGAAGCCGTATCTCGCGATCAATCACCTCGAAGGGCATTTACTCTCACCGTTCTTCGGAGACGAAGTTGAGCCGAATGTCTCTTTGGTCGTGAGCGGTGGGCATACACTGCTCGTGCACGTTCGCGGAATCGGCGACTACCGCGTGATGGGGCGAACACTTGATGATGCCGCTGGTGAAGCCTTTGACAAAGTGGCGAAGCTGCTCGGGCTCGGCTATCCTGGCGGACCACTGATCGAAC
>JBHENA010000283.1:387-637 GCA_046262275.1 Chthoniobacterales bacterium | reverse complement strand
GAATTGCACGAACGCCTCGGGCATGGCGCCGTCAACGCTCTCCGCGGAAAGCACCTCCAGGACGCTCTCGGCGTCGAGGGATTCGAAGTACAGCCGCGACGATGCGTCGAAGTCAGTCGAGACGGTTTCCGGGTTGGAGTTGACCATGATCGCGCTGTACCCGAGGCCGCGAAGAGAGGCCGCGGCCTGGACCGCGCAGTAGTCGAACTCGATCCCCTGCCCTATTCGCACGGGCCCTGATCCGATCACC
>JBHENA010000283.1:0-286 GCA_046262275.1 Chthoniobacterales bacterium | reverse complement strand
AAGCCGGTTAGCGTTGCGATGTCGCGGTCGCTGAAGCAGGCGCGCTTGGCACCGACGAGCAGCTCGTCCGACATCGCGGCGCCGGCCGCCGCCAACTGCCTTTCAAGGTTCACGAGGCGTTCGAGCTCGGAGACGAACCACGGGGCGATGCCGGTCGCACGCTGGATGACTTCGCCGGTCATGTCGCGCCGAAGCAGCGCGATCAGGCGCCAGAGCCGGGAGTCGGAAGGGGCGAGGAACCGTCGCAGGCGCTCCGACCCGGCGTCGCTTACAGACTCGCCTGTTC
>JBHENA010000282.1:0-641 GCA_046262275.1 Chthoniobacterales bacterium | reverse complement strand
CCCGCCGAGCGGGCGAGCAACGTAGTGCAGCTGACGCTGCCGTCAACACACTATTTCCGCAGAAAGCTTCGTTTCTGCTTCGCCTGCCGATGTCACTTTTATTCAGAGGGAGAAAGGGCTTCGAGCGGTCACGAACCGTAGCGCCGCGTGCCGGAGCGTCAACGTCGTGCTGCGGAATTTGCAGTTCGCGGCCCAGAACCAGTGATCCTGCGTGCGATTCGCACAGCTGTAGACTCCTGCAACGTCGAACTCCGGTGCCGGCGCATGCCGTCGACCACCCCTCACTTTTAGGAGACCACCATATGCCAGACAAAGAAGAAACGCTCCCGCCGCAGACGCAAAGCCAGCAGCCAGGTCGTGAGCACGAGATGCATCCGCGACCTGAGGCGGATGATCCGCACTATCTGGGCAGCGGCAAATTGCAGAACAAAGTCGCCCTCATCACCGGCGGCGACAGCGGAATCGGGCGCGCCGTCGCCGTCCTCTTCGCCAAAGAGGGCGCGGACGTCGCGATCAGTTACCTCAGCGAGCACAAAGATGCCGAAGAAACGCGACGCATGGTCGAGGAACACAAGCGCAAATGCATCACCTTCGCCGGCGACATTGGCGACGAGGCATTTTGCAAGCAGCTCGTGGAACGC
>JBHENA010000281.1:0-653 GCA_046262275.1 Chthoniobacterales bacterium | reverse complement strand
GCAGAGGCCCGGCGTGTTCGAGAAGAATATTTTCGCGACGAACGCTGCAGGCTATTCAGCGGCGAGAGCGTGGCTGCTCACCGCGGCTGGTGCAGTGGTCCTGGGCGCTTGCATTTTGTTTGCAGTCAGGAACTCCGCACGGGTTGAGGAGACCTGGCTGCGACATCCTGTGCGCTCCTTTGGCAAATTTTATCTGAATCCGTGGTCAACAAGTGGCCTGGGTGTTTCTCCGCTCCACATGCTCAGCTTTGCCATCGCTTTTCTGTTGCTACGCATGATTGCGGCTGCCAACAATCTCTCGGTTTACATGTCTGGGTTTGGACCTGTGGGAGAGCTAATCAAAGCGGCTGCGGCTGCGACGTCGCCTGGAGTCGGATTCTGTATCGTGGCATTTTCTCTTTTTTTAGTAGCGCTTATCATCGTATCGCCGCTCGCAGCAAGGCTTATCACATCGTGGCGATCGCTGGCCTAACCCGGCGATGCTGCTCGCGAAAGCATTCGGAGCTGATCTTGTGTTTCGTTAGATGTCATACGCCGGACCAGCTAGGCCGCCGCTTCTGAACAGAGCAATGGCCTTCGTGCTTTTGGCGCTCGCCGTCGCCACTCCGCGCGCCTTTGCTATCCGCGAGTTCGACATTCGCACGATTGAGGCC
>JBHENA010000280.1:0-658 GCA_046262275.1 Chthoniobacterales bacterium | reverse complement strand
CCGGCAGTGCGCCGGGAAATCCGAGACAGATCGGGCATGTATGCGTGTTCGCCGCCGCGCCGAACTCGACGGGACATGCACAAAACATCTTCGAGCGCGTTTTTAGCTGGACGTGAACTTCGAGACCGATCGAGGCGTGATACTTCATTGGTGCGCAGGGAAGAGGTTCCTCACACAAAGGCCACAGAGGTTCACAAAGGAAAATCAGAAGCTGATGTTTTCGTCCTCGAGCTCGCCATTGATGACGCGCCTGATCCCGTTCTTCAGATGCGGTTCGCCGAAATTGATCAGCAGACCGAGCTTCAGGCCACTCAGCCTCAGCTGCGTCAACAGCTGCTTACCGTGAAGAGCGGTCAGCGCTTCCCCTGACTTCAGTTCGGCGATAACGGCGGATTCGACGACCAGATCGGCGCGAAATCCTTCTTCAAATATGAGGCCTTCATAATGAATCAGAATCGGCTTCTGTCGTTCGGCTCGCACTCCACGTTTCCGAAGTTCGTGCGCCAAAACAACTTCATACACGGTCTCGAGTAAACCCGGACCCAACTTGCTATGTACCACAAACGCTGCATCGAGAATATGCTTCGCGGCTTCGTTCTCCTTCATCTGTTCTTCCTTTGTGAACCGTTGTGGCCTTTGGTGAGGCATTTCTTCAGTC
>JBHENA010000279.1:0-660 GCA_046262275.1 Chthoniobacterales bacterium | reverse complement strand
GAGGACGCCGCAAAGCGGGAGAACCTGGCCACCGCGGCGCTCTCGATCGCTCGCCGCCACAACGATGTGGATCTCGAGTACGACGCGCTCTCGCTGCTCGGTGAGTCCTACGTCGCCGCGGGCCGACTGGCGGAGGGGATGAAGCTGATCGACGAGGCGATGACTGCGGTCTCGGCCGGCGAGGTCGCGGGAATCGTCCCGGTGGGAGA
This sequence comes from Chthoniobacterales bacterium, assembly GCA_046262275.1. Classification (GTDB taxonomy): domain Bacteria; phylum Verrucomicrobiota; class Verrucomicrobiia; order Chthoniobacterales; family UBA10450; genus JACCTI01. Next base: position 451 of record JBHENA010000279.1, on the reverse strand, counting down.
CATCCTCTGCCGCCTGCTGAGCGCCTGCGAGGCCGCGCTTGACATCGTCCGCGCCGAGCAGTGGATGTCGGTGGCCGGCCGCTACGAGGCGTGGAGCGACTTCGTCTCACCGGTGTGCCGCAACCACTACGGCGGGATCCGATCGCCAGGCGCACGCTCGCCGCCGCCGCCCTCGCTCGAGGCGAAGCGGCGCTGGCCGAGGACCTCGTGAAACTGTGCCTCGACGGCGCCGGGGACGCCGATCCGGGGTGCGCACCCGCGCTAGAGCTGCTCGTCCAGGTCCGGCTGGCACGCGGTGACGTCGCGGCGGCAGACGACGCGCTCGAGCGGCTTGCCGAGCTGGCCGCCGGCACGGACGACAGGCGCGCCGCCGCGTTCGCCGAGCTCGCCGCCGGGCGGGTGCGGGCGGCCGAGCAGGACGAGCGCGCCTCGGGCCACCTGCAGGCGGCGC
>JBHENA010000278.1:432-667 GCA_046262275.1 Chthoniobacterales bacterium | reverse complement strand
GGCGTCCATAGTTGCTCTAAGCTTGACCGCCGCAGAAGTCTTTCCGTGTTGAGCGCCCTATCCCACTTCGCCATGTCGGACGCGGTGGAAACCAATCCGCCCGCCCCGAAGCCGCCGGAGAAGTACACGCTCCGGCGATAAGTGTTAGATTGCCACTCGTAACCGATAGCGCGATGCCTGTTTTCTCTGGGCGGTTCAAGGAATCTCGTATTTCTCATGCCGAGCGGCCTAAAAA
>JBHENA010000278.1:0-259 GCA_046262275.1 Chthoniobacterales bacterium | reverse complement strand
TACATGGTGCGGGGCGTCGCCGGGAACGCGCGTTCGATGTTCGCTAACCCGTATCCTCTCTCCAGAACGACCCGGTTGTTGCGAATCACGGCGACGGACGCACCGGGAATATGACGCCGCGCCATTTCCGCTCGAATCACATCATCTATCCTATCGGCTCGCACCGGCGCGGCGACGCATAGCAACACAACAACAAGAGAATGAAGAGCGAATTTGCGAATCATCCGAAATCTTTCCTTTCAATGTTGCGGTTCAAGGT
>JBHENA010000277.1:440-670 GCA_046262275.1 Chthoniobacterales bacterium | reverse complement strand
GCACAGAGCAACCCGCAAGTCGAAGCAGTGCTGCGCACGGTTCTCACACCGCGTCATCCATCGCAGCTTTACGAGGGACTGGTGGAAGGCGTGCTGCTGTTCGCAATTCTCTGGTTTGTGCGAACGCGCACTCGCCAGCCAAATGGAGTTATCACCGGGCTGTTTCTTTCCTGTTACGCTATTTTCCGCATCGTTGTGGAGCAGTTCCGCGAGCCGGACGCGCCGATGAT
>JBHENA010000277.1:0-310 GCA_046262275.1 Chthoniobacterales bacterium | reverse complement strand
CTTTCTCGTCGCGCTAGGGTTTGCCTTCATCGTCGCGGCGAAACTTCGGCCCTCATATCCGAGGAAGCTGTGACGAAAGCGTGCAGACGCCGGCTGTCATCCTGAGCCGCGCAGACGGCGAAGGATCTCGCAACGGCTGACGGCTCGACGTTTAATCTTCCTGGAAGCTGCGGTTGTGAGGTCCTTCGGCGCGCTTCGCCAGCCTCAGGATGACTTGCAACACGCAGGTCATCTCCCGCTTTCGCTTTCGCGCAAACTCCGCTATCTGTTCCGACAGGTTGGCGCACATGCTCCCTCTGAAGCTTCTTGC
>JBHENA010000276.1:0-687 GCA_046262275.1 Chthoniobacterales bacterium | reverse complement strand
GCCCCAGACTGAGCAAGATCACGACCGCGGAGAGCGCGCGTTTAAGCATGAAGCAAGTTCACAGCGGAAACACTGCGAACGCCAACGAAATCTTCGCCGGGCCGCCGCTTTTCGCCGCGCCAGCGGCCTTGGAGTGCGCTGCGTCTGCGCAGCGCTTTCTATACTCGTGGTTTAGAGCAGGAAGCCACGTAAGGAGCCGTTCCGCCTAAATCACGGGAAGGAAATTCGCAGCCGCATGAAACGGCGGCGCTCGCTGACGTTACCGGCGCTCCAGGTGTTGGTGGCGCTGTTAAAACTCGCCGGCACCCAGTTTGCCAGGTTCGTGGATGTTTCCACTACGGAGGTTATTCGAGGATCGAGCGCGGGATTGGGAGTCAATTTCCACGGAATCGCATCGGCGAGGCTGGCGTTGGTCGACTCGCGCACGGTGACGCCGTTCCGTTTCCAGAGGTAGCGATAACGCACCACATTGTAATCGACGTCATCGATGAGGTGGAACGGGACGCGGCAAAAGATCGCCTGGGAAGCGTAAGGGATGGGAGGATCAAAGCTGGCGGTGACATCGACCGGCGGCCGATTCACCACGCTGCTCGCAGTGATGGTGATTGGTGCGTTGACTACTACTGATCCATTCAGACTCAGCTCGAGGGTCCAGGAGCCGGTTACTTCGAAGGTGATATTGTATCC
>JBHENA010000275.1:440-692 GCA_046262275.1 Chthoniobacterales bacterium | reverse complement strand
GCCGTAGGCGCCGCGTCCGCCCCGCAAATAACTCAGCGCGCCAGTCGCATCGTGCGGGTGGTTCGGCAGACAGCCTTCATAAACGCGCACGCCGTTGAGCAGCATGCGGCAACTGGTCGGATGCGCGAACGAATCGGTCTGCGGCATTCCATCACGGCGCGCGGACGCTTCGCACAAGACGCGGATCCTCCAGATATTGTCGATGCTGCTGCGCAGTTCGAACCGCCACTCGAAATGCCCATGACCGTTTCC
>JBHENA010000275.1:0-277 GCA_046262275.1 Chthoniobacterales bacterium | reverse complement strand
ACCGGCACAGCATCGTGTCGTCCGGCATTTGGACGCGGACACGCTGCGCAAGTTGTACTCGATAATGTGGAAACGCGATCGACGCCGAGCCGCTCGAAAGATTGTCGATGATCCAGCCAAGCGAATCGATCCCGCCAAGGCTCCATTGAAGAGTGACGTTCTCCCGCAATCGTCGCGCAAAATGCGATGAGAACACGTCGATCTCGACCTGCTCGCCGGGCGCGCGGCGCGACATCGGCGGCGCATCCATCGGCAGCACGTCTCCGTGATTCACGAT
>JBHENA010000274.1:358-693 GCA_046262275.1 Chthoniobacterales bacterium | reverse complement strand
CTATGAAGCTCTACAAAGTAATCCTTCACGATGGACGCGAAGAATTTGTCCCGGCCGACGACTACCAGAAGATCGAGGACGAGTATCGCCTCTTTGCGCACGGTCAGCCAGTATCCGACGTTTTCTTTGTGGAGGCGGCGGTTGCCGGGATCACCGTGGAAACAGACAATTACGAGCGAGACTCAGACTGGAGACGACCATGATCCACTCGGTCGGCGCGAAGCGGCTCAGCATCCTGCTTGGGATACTGGGGGTGATCGCGTCGCAGGTGCTCGCCGACGTGTACGAGCCGACGCCGTGGTACGGTTATTTCATCGCGATGGCGGTCGGCTTCG
>JBHENA010000274.1:0-246 GCA_046262275.1 Chthoniobacterales bacterium | reverse complement strand
CAAATGACATCTAACCAGGCGATGCAGCGAACCGCGCCCCGCTCCGATGCGTAGCTTTCCAGTAGTTAGTTCCTCCAGTTTGCAGCCACACGCGCTCTCGGGCTCGCGGTCGCTGATCTTGTGTCTCGTTAGACGTAGCATGCACACGCGTTTTCTCGGCGGTTATCTCCACCTTTTCCTCGGTCTGTTCTTCTTGTTTGTTCCTCCTGTGTACGGAGAGCCGAAACAGGAGGTCCTGCGTTACAC
>JBHENA010000273.1:244-694 GCA_046262275.1 Chthoniobacterales bacterium | reverse complement strand
GCCTCGATGTCTGCGATGGCGCGCTCCATCCGTTCCGGGCCCGCCACGTAGTGGGTCGCCGGGAAGATCCGCACCTCCTGCACCTCCTGAACCACCTCCCCGGTCAGTGGGTGCAGGTAGTACAGCGACTCGATCTCGTCGCCGAAGAACTCGATCCGGATCGCCAGCTCCTCGTAGGCTGGGATGATCTCCACGGTGTCCCCGCGGACCCGGAACGTGCCACGGGCGAAGGCCAGGTCGTTGCGGGTGTACTGGACGTCGACCAGCGCCCGCAGCAGCGTGTCCCGATCCACCTCGGCGCCGACCTCCAGCTGCACCGAACGGTCCAGGTAGGACTGCGGAGTGCCCAGGCCGTAGATGCAGGACACCGAGGCGACCACCACCACGTCGCGCCGGGAGAGCAGTGTCGAGGTCGCCGAGTGCCGCAGCCGCTCCACGTCCTCGTTGATC
>JBHENA010000273.1:0-234 GCA_046262275.1 Chthoniobacterales bacterium | reverse complement strand
CACCGGCCGGAACTCCGAGTTCGCGGTGACAGGGTATTCAGTCGCGAATGCCACGTCTCCAGAGTAGGCCTGGGCTCCGACAGTTCCCGGCCCGGTGCAGGCCATGCGACCAGATCAATGGGTAGGGTAGAAGTGGATGGCCGCGACCTATCCTGGCGACAGTGCCAGCCCGCTCGCCGCTCACGTACACCCTCCCAAGGTCGAGATCTTCGATCTGGATGCGATGACCAATAC
>JBHENA010000272.1:459-704 GCA_046262275.1 Chthoniobacterales bacterium | reverse complement strand
GTTCCTGCACCGCGTCGAGGCCAATCTACCCGAGGCCAAGAAGAAAATCCTGCAGCAGATTCACGACACGGACCCCGTGCTGGCCAAACGCAAGGTCCTGGTCGTCGATGACGACGTGCGCAACATCTTTGCCATGACGAGCATGCTGGAGGATTACAAGATGCAAGTCCTGGGCGCCGAGAATGGTCGGGACGGAATCGAGCTGCTGCGCCGGACGCCTGACATCGACATCGTGCTCATGGATA
>JBHENA010000272.1:0-256 GCA_046262275.1 Chthoniobacterales bacterium | reverse complement strand
GTTGTACAAGAATTGAGGCCTGCCGATGTCCGCGCTGCCGGAAAGCGATGAGCTGGAGGCCCTCGAGATTCGGTTGCTCCTGGAGGCGATTTTTTGCCAGTATGGCTTTGACTTCAGGGACTACGCTTATGCTTCCATGCGGCGCAGGATCTGGAACCAGATCCATGCGGAAGGACTGGAGAGCATCGCCCAATTTCAGGGAAAAGTGCTTCACGAAACCGCCTGCATGGAGCGCTTTCTGCTGACGGTTACGGTC
>JBHENA010000271.1:432-707 GCA_046262275.1 Chthoniobacterales bacterium | reverse complement strand
GGTGAGGTAGATGGTAATTGCGTAATCCATGCTGCGGCCGGAAGAGAGCCACTCGCTGATATCGGCGCGCGCGAAGGCGGCGAGATCGGCGACTTGCTCGCCTTCGATATCGATCACGCGCAAGGTCTGGCCGGCCTTTAGCTCAAAGGCGGTGCCGGTTTGCGGCTCGAGGCGAGATCTTATCACGGCTTAATGCCCGAACGGGCACTTACCGTTCCCACCGGGCCTGGCTGCGGCGAAAGGTGCACGCCAGTCCTTCTCCACTACGCGTCCGG
>JBHENA010000271.1:0-303 GCA_046262275.1 Chthoniobacterales bacterium | reverse complement strand
CACATATAAAGCGTGGCCTGCGAAACTGAAAGAGAACTGCGGGTCCGCCGGATCGGAGCGAACGCTGGCATTCCACTCGAACTCCGCCGCATCGGCGCAGTTCAACTTCCGGAGCTGCTCCCATAGAGCGCGCTCAAACTCGACCTCACTCTGCTCCTCCTCCGGCTCACGAAAAACGGCCACGAAAGTTGCGTACTCGTTCGTCGTGCGAATCTCCGAGCGGGTAAATGCAAACAGGTCCCGAGCAAGCGCGGCGGTCGAGCTGTCCGAAGCGAGCTGGTCGTAAACCGCCAGGGCGTAGGA
>JBHENA010000270.1:0-717 GCA_046262275.1 Chthoniobacterales bacterium | reverse complement strand
GCGTAGGCGTACGTCGCGAGGATGACGTCGGGGGCGGCGTAGGCCTGCGGCACGCCGAAGACGGGATCGACGATCTCGCGCGCGAGGAAGTCGGCGATCGCGACCTTCTTGATGAGGCCGATGACGATGAGCGCGACGCCCGTGCCGACGGCGACCTTGCGCGGGTCGCGCGGCGCCTGCAGCTGGGGGATGAACTCGCGCGCGCGCACGATCGGCCCCGCGACGAGGTGCGGGAAGAAGCTCAGGTACAGCGCGACGTCGATCGTCTTGGCGGGCGCCAGCAGCCCGCGGTTGACGTCGACCGTGTAGGAGATCGCCTGGAAGACGATGAAGCTGATGCCGGCGACGATCCGCTTGCGCCCTCGCGCGTCCCCGCTGCGGTGCACGAGCTTCGCCGCGGCCTGGTTGGCGAGCGTGACGCCCGCCAGCAACAGGCAGAAGCGCGGGTCGGCGGCGCTGTAGAACACGTAGCTCGCCGCGAGCATCGAGGGCTTCCAGATGCTCTGGCGTCGCATGAGCGCCCACGAGAGCGCGAGCACGATCGGGAAGAAGACTGCGAACTGGACCGTCGGGAAGACCATCGGCGCGCCTCGGAGGGGGAACGGCGGCGGCAGGACCCTAGCGAAGCCGTGACGGCCGCCCTCCCGCTATCCGGCGCGCTGCGACCGGCGCGCCGCCCCGGCGCCGCCCTGGGGGGAGGTGCGCACCTGTCTACAC
>JBHENA010000269.1:420-719 GCA_046262275.1 Chthoniobacterales bacterium | reverse complement strand
CTCGTATTGCCATTCGTAGCCGATGGGAATTTCAGCGACGGAGCGCGCCTCCATTGGTGGCAGGGGTGGTCTGATATCTAAGGCCATGATTCGATGAAAGCGTTGTCATCCCGAGGCTGGCGAAGCGCGCCGAGGGACCTCGCACTCGGTCTCACCGCTTCCGCGAAACATTGCGCGTTCTTCGCCACGGTGCGCGCCGCCATTCGCGGAAGCGCAAATTGCAACTGAGAGGTCCCTCGTCGTCTGCGCGACTCGGGATGACATCGTATTACTTCGCGCCCCAGCACACTCATCTCGTA
>JBHENA010000269.1:0-250 GCA_046262275.1 Chthoniobacterales bacterium | reverse complement strand
GTCGCGGCCGGAACCAGTCCGCGAGTGGGCGTGATCACAAGGACGGTTGAGCGCTCGGCGTCTGCCGGCGCAAACGCATTTGCATACGCGAGCTTGCCGCGAAAATAGAGTCCGCTCAGGAAGGTAAACACTTCACCGAGGGTCGGGCGCTGCTTACTTCGCAAACGTACCGCAAGATCGAATTGCGCCCGTTCGCTCATGATCATCCGCGCGCGCTGGCCGCCCGTGTAGGCTGGGGAGAGGAGAAAAA
>JBHENA010000268.1:444-719 GCA_046262275.1 Chthoniobacterales bacterium | reverse complement strand
TCTCGGCGTCGGAGCCAGTCCTGAGCGGAGTCGAAGGAGCTTTCCCCGTCTTCTATCAAAACGACCGGCCAACCAAAAACGCGCTGGAGCCGGCCCGTCGCGGAGCGACGTCTCATGATGGGTAAGCCATTTCGGCCGTCTAGCGCCAGGGAGCGTAAGAAGTGGATCGACAGCACGAGGGAAAAACTCGGCCAGCCGAGTGATCTGCAACTGCTGCAGCCGGCCCGTCGCGGAGCGACACATCATTCGGGTAAACAAATTCGGCCGTCTAGCGC
>JBHENA010000268.1:0-338 GCA_046262275.1 Chthoniobacterales bacterium | reverse complement strand
AAAGCTTCTCGAATTCCTCGCCGCGCGCGTTAACGGCGGACCGGCTACACGGAAATCTACTGACCTTCGTGAATTCGCCGGCGCGATTCGTTTGCCCGAAGACCCGCTCGCATGGCAGCAGCGCGTGCGCGGCGAGTGGGCATGACCGGACTGCTCGACACGAACGTCGCGCTCTACCTTCTTGGCGGCCGTTTGGCCGCGCCACTTCCAGCGGGAGATTACGGCATCTCAGTGATCACAGAGATGGAGCTCCTCGCGTGGCCATCACTCACAGCAGAAGAAGAGGAACGGGTCCGCGAGCTCCTTCGGCAGCTTACGATCTGTGAGCTCACTCAAGC
>JBHENA010000267.1:461-721 GCA_046262275.1 Chthoniobacterales bacterium | reverse complement strand
CCATCCCGGCAGGGCGTGCCGGACGGACGCGGGCCAAACGGGCCCCGCAGATCAATAACGGATCGATCGAGACGGGCTAAGCTAAGCCCGTCCCTCGCCAAAAAAGGTGCTCGACGACACCTCCCCTACGGAAAGACACTTTGGCTTGCTTCGGCTGGGGAGCCGAACAAGCCGCAGCGGGGAGGCGTCGCGGATTCGGACCGCCATCGCACAAGCGCGCGATGACGCGTCCTCTCTCTTCTTGAACCTCAACTCATTCA
>JBHENA010000267.1:0-275 GCA_046262275.1 Chthoniobacterales bacterium | reverse complement strand
CCGCCGATGTCGCCATCGGCGTTTTCGATCCGCGGGCTTGCGCCGTTGAATCGAACGAGACTGTGCTGACGATTTCAATCAGCAGATCGCTCTGCTGACGTTCTAAGAATCCCTTAGAAAGGAGGTGATCCAGCCGCAGGTTCCCCTACGGCTACCTTGTTACGACTTAGTCCCAGTCACCGAGCCTGGCGTAGGGACCGCTGTGGTGCGGCCACTTCGGCCATTCCCGGCTCCCATGACTTGACGGGCGGTGTGTACAAGGCTCAGGAACACAT
>JBHENA010000266.1:0-723 GCA_046262275.1 Chthoniobacterales bacterium | reverse complement strand
GTTCGAGCTCCGCGAGCCGCAAAGCCTTGTGCAACGCCGCCCGGCCGTGATCGGAGTATTCCGCCAACAGGACAATGCGGCAGAGTTGCTTCGGTTCCCGGTCGGGCTTGGTGAAAAGCATGACCGAGCAGGTGGCGTCCCGCACGAGACGGCGTGCGACATTGCCCAGGAATTGCCGAAGCGCCGCTTCCTTTTCCAAAGCGCCAGCCACAAGTAGTTCGACCCCGTTTTCGCTCGCCAGCTCTAAAATCGCCGTGGCTGGATCTTCTCCCTGCTTGTAATGAACGATCGAATCTGCCGGGAGATCCAATTCGACAAAAGCAGAGCCGAACTTTTTGGTCGTGGTTTCGTCTCGTTCGCCCACGTAAATCAGCTGGAGCTCGTTGCAAAGGCGATCGCGGACGCGTTTGGCTTCCGCCAGCACCTGGAGAAAGCGCGGCGAAAAAGTGCTGGCGACGGCGACGGTCCGCTATTGTGAGAGCTTTGGCCGCCCTCGGCAACTCGCATTCGGAGTTGGACGTTCGCCATTGGTCATTCGACATTCGAACTTCCATGATCCGACGCGCGATTTATCCCGGCAGCTTCGATCCCGTGACAAACGGTCACCTGGATGTGATCGATCGAGCTCGGAAACTCTTTGATGAAGTGATCGTGGCGGTCGCACATAATGACCAGAAGAATCCGCTCTTCACCCTCGAAGAACGGCTCGGCCTTCTTCAGGCC
>JBHENA010000265.1:459-727 GCA_046262275.1 Chthoniobacterales bacterium | reverse complement strand
AACACCGACCGAGCCGCGCAGAGATGAGTCCGGTTGCCCTTGACGCAGCGACCCACTTTCTGAGACGCTCGTCGTGTCAAATAGATCTGGATCTGGCGCGGATGCTTATCCTGGGGGCTTCTTCCCTCTTTCAGACCTGCAGTCGCAGGACTACACCACCCAGGCGAAAGAACACTCCCAACGATGCACCACTCGATTCAACTCAAAGCTGTAAGGCCGCTGCATTCGATCGCCCGATTGTTTGGGCGGCGCGCTCTTGTTCTAAGCA
>JBHENA010000265.1:0-330 GCA_046262275.1 Chthoniobacterales bacterium | reverse complement strand
CCCGACGGAGGCTATCCGGGTGGCAACACGGCCGAAGGTGATTTCGCCCTCCTCAGCCTCACAGACGGTATTAACAATACGGCGATAGGTTTCAACGCGCTCGCTTCCACCACGAGCGGCAAAAACAACACCGCCAGCGGTTTTCTAGCACTCACGGGCAACAAGACTGGATTCGAAAATACGGCCAACGGATCTCAAGCGCTCCTGAACAACACCACCGGCAACGACAACACGGCCAGCGGTTTTAAAGCGCTCCTGCGCAACACGACCGGGGTCGAGAACACGGCCAGCGGATCTCACGCGCTCCAGCAGAATACCACCGGCAAAAAC
>JBHENA010000264.1:0-733 GCA_046262275.1 Chthoniobacterales bacterium | reverse complement strand
CAACTGGAGGCGCCGCTGAAGATGAGTCTCGAGCGCGCAATCGAGTACATCGGGCCGGACGAGTTCGTGGAAGCAACCCCCAAATCGCTTCGTCTGCGCAAACGCATTCTCGACCCGACCGCGCGCAAACGCGCCGCCGCGGGGTTGGTCGGAGTCTAGCTCTGTTGAGAAGCTGTTGTAACGACGCCGCTCTGTCGGCGTAGAGCGCGTGATCGGCTGACATGCGTGTTTACGGCGACAGAGCGCCGTCGCTACAGCGGAGCTCGTTCCAGGCGTATACACGCAGTTCAGTCGAGCTTTTCAACAGAGCTTGGCGTCTCAATTAAACCCCCGCGCACGCATCAAGGACCGCCGGGTGGCCCTCACCCTGAAAGGCCCGACGAGTCGCTGTGCTCCCGAAGGCGCAGATCCCATCCACACCGAAAGTCGACGTGACAAATTTGTCATGTCCGGAGCGCATTTTTCTGTCGCGAAAAGCCTTGACCTTGTTTTGTGCTTTTCGGCAGCCTGATCGGAGCGAAGCGCAATAACGCGCACTCAATCAAACCAAGTCGCGAGAAAGCTCAAACCCCCGATATGAAACTAATCCCAACCCTCCGTATCTCACATCTGCGCCTGGCAATCAGCTGTCTGCTGTTCGCCGCCGGCGCCGGTATGCTCCTGTTGGCCGCGTTCAATTCCCAGTCGATCACCACCAAAACCACCGCGGTCGCTACGGCGGAGTCGCCTAGCG
>JBHENA010000263.1:477-739 GCA_046262275.1 Chthoniobacterales bacterium | reverse complement strand
GCGCCTCCGCCCGTCGCAGCCGTGGCGGCTTCGTCCGCCAGGACTCCGGCTTTCGCGACTGGGTGACCGCCGACGGCAACTCCGGCTACGTGGCCGAACCGGGCCGCTACCACCTCTACGTCTCGCTCGCCTGCCCGTGGGCGCACCGCACGCTCGTCGTGCGCGAGCTGAAGGGGCTGCAGGACGTGGTCGGCGTCTCGATCGTCGACCCGATCCGCGACGAGCGGGGCTGGGCGTTTCGCGACGTCCCCGGGGCGACGGT
>JBHENA010000263.1:0-280 GCA_046262275.1 Chthoniobacterales bacterium | reverse complement strand
AATCATCGTCATGCTGAACGAGGCCTTCGACGCGTTCGCCGCCCATCCCGAAGTCGACCTCTACCCCACTGATCTGCGCGACGAGATCGACGAGCTCAACCGCGTCATCTACGAGACCGTCAACAACGGCGTCTATCGCGCCGGCTTCGCGGGCTCCCAGGAGGCCTACGACGAGGCGGTCCATCCCCTCTTCGACACGCTCGACGCACTCGACGAGCGCCTCGCATCGCGGCGTTTTCTCCTCGGCGCCCGCCGGACGCTCGCCGACTGGCGCCTGTTC
>JBHENA010000262.1:0-742 GCA_046262275.1 Chthoniobacterales bacterium | reverse complement strand
GGCTCCGCGCTGGGCCAGGACTACATCGCGGCGATGCACCTCGCCGGCGAGTACGCCTACGCGGGGCGCGACGTCGTCGTCGCCAAGGTGCTGGCGATCCTCGGCGCGAGCTGCACCTACGAGGTGCACAACCATCACAACTTCGCCTGGCGCGAGCAGCACATGGGGACCGACGTCTGGGTGATCCGCAAAGGCTGCACGCCGGCGTTCCCGGGCCAGGAGGGCTTCGTCGGCGCGACGATGGGCGAGCCGTCGGTGATCCTGCGCGGCGCGCAGGCGAGATCGACTTCGAGACCGTCCAGGCGCAGCTCGCCGGTGGCGGCATCGAGCTGCGCGGCGGCGCGGCCGACGAGGCGCCCGCGGCCTACAAGCGCCTGGATGCCGTGCTGGCCGCGCACGGCGACACGATCGAGATCCTCCACCGGCTGACGCCGATCGGCGTGGCAATGGCCGGCGCCGACACGTTCGATCCCTACAAGGACTAGCACGCGCGGCGTCTGGCGCGGCGCGCCTGGCGCGCAGTAGCCTTGCTGCATGGCCGTCGCCACACCGCCCGTCGGCGTCTCCAGCGGTGAGCTCGTGCGCTCGTCGCTTGAGCTGATCGAAGCGCGCGACGCGCTCGTGACGTTTCTCCAGCGGTTCCCGAACGGCCAGCATGTCGAAGAAGCGAAAGATCTGCTCGGCCAGGTGAATACGGAGATGCTTTTCACCGATTACCGGTTGCCGGAAAAGCAGGAGTACA
>JBHENA010000261.1:505-760 GCA_046262275.1 Chthoniobacterales bacterium | reverse complement strand
CTCACGGCGCGGCGTTCGCGCAGATTATGGTAGGGATGCCGCGCTGCGGCGTCCGACACGCGTGGCTGGCGATGGATCGTTCGGATGTTGATGCAAACCGCACGCCTCGGACGGCGCAGCGCGCCGTCCCTACCCGTGTGCGGCGAGCTCGATTTCTCCTAGCTTCACCCGCAGGCAGGCGGAGTGATGATTCGGCGCTACCTCCCAGAGCCTGATTTCGGAGGTGACGCATTTCTCCTGCGCATACTCGCAACG
>JBHENA010000261.1:0-325 GCA_046262275.1 Chthoniobacterales bacterium | reverse complement strand
ATCAGGTGGTGCGCCGGGAATGGTGTAAAGCTCGCGGCCTTTCTCGCCAAGCGCAGGAATGGCCCGCTGTAGCGCCTGATTGTATGGATGCTTCGGCTGATAGAAGAGGTGTCCTGTCGGCGCAGCCTCGATCACCCGCCCGGCGTACATCACCAGCACGCGCTCGCAAAACGCAGATACGATGCCGATGTCGTGCGTGATGAAAATGACCGCGCTGCCGAGTTCCTGCTGCATCTTCCGGATCAGCTCCAGGATCTGCGCTTGCACAGTTACGTCCAGCGCGGTGGTTGGCTCGTCCGCAATCAGCAATTCTGGTCGCGTGATG
>JBHENA010000260.1:478-766 GCA_046262275.1 Chthoniobacterales bacterium | reverse complement strand
ACCATGGACCGTGCAACCAGATCGCAGCTCGCAACGTTCTCCAGCGGTGATGTTGCCCTCGACCGTGCCGTCCACGACCACGGTTTTGGTCCTGATCTCGCCTTTGATCTTCGCATGCTCGCCAATGGTAAGCCGTCCGTTGGAGTCGATCTTACCTTCGACGGTGCCATCAATGTGCAACTCCTTCTGGAATTTCACCGAGCCTTTGATGGAGACGCCGCTCGACAGGATGCCGCCGGCCCGCGGCAAATCTTTCGCTCCGTTTGACGTCGGCTCCGGCCGCGCCGG
>JBHENA010000260.1:0-394 GCA_046262275.1 Chthoniobacterales bacterium | reverse complement strand
AGCTAAATCTCCTTGGCTGGGTGACTTGGTGAGGGCGCCAGTGTGGGATATAACTCGCCAAAGGTCAACCGTTCTTTCAGAAGGAACGGGTATTGTAGGGCGAGCGCCTCGCTGGCGTATTGACGTCTCTCTTCTGCAACTCTCTTCTGGTAGGGACGCCGCGCTGCGGCGTCCGAGCGGAGGCGCTTTCTGCTACCAACCTTTCGGACGGCGCAGCGCGCCGTCCCTACCATTAAAGAGGCGGCTCGACGGAGTCTCGCCCTACCGGCAACTAAGCGTCAGGCCGGGAGACGATCGCGTCGAAGGGCGAAGAGGTAATAGAGGGTGCCGGCAAGGCCAAAGGCGGTAGCTCCCAGGAAGTTGGCGGCAGGTCCGAACTTCCAAAGGTAAGCGC
>JBHENA010000259.1:530-772 GCA_046262275.1 Chthoniobacterales bacterium | reverse complement strand
GTTTCAATCCTTCGTAGGAAGTCGCATTCGCGACGACATTTTCCCCTGTAGCGGCCCCGAAAGCTTTCGCGGGCCGTTTCTGTGTACGGCTGCTTCGCACTGTCATTCTGAGCGCAGCGAAGCGGAGTCGAAGAATCCCGCGGCGTTCCCCGCCGCTTATATCCCGGGATTCCTCGACTTGCTCGGAATGACCGCAAAGCCTACTCGCATTCGCACACGACCCGGAACCCGAGGTCGTTGCA
>JBHENA010000259.1:0-245 GCA_046262275.1 Chthoniobacterales bacterium | reverse complement strand
CCATCGGGAACGCGCCGACCGGCGAGCTCTCCGCATACCCATCGCTGATCTCGTGATCGCTCCATGCGAAAACCGTGTTTTTATCGGCGAAATTCGCCACGTCACCGCGGCGATCGTAGTTGCCCCATGGATATTTTCGTCCGTCGGTACCCTTTGCGGCGTACTCCCACTCTGCTTCGGTTGGGAGACGGTATTTCTTGCGTTCCCGTGTCGATAGCCACTGGCAGAACTTGATCGCTTCGAGG
>JBHENA010000258.1:498-778 GCA_046262275.1 Chthoniobacterales bacterium | reverse complement strand
GCCTTGTACACACCGCCCGTCACACCATGGGAGTGGGTTGTACCAGAAGTGGGTAGCTTAACCCCGTATCTGCAAAGATATGGGGGGGGCGCTTACCACGGTATGGCTCATGACTGGGGTGAAGTCGTAACAAGGTAGCCGTAGGGGAACCTGCGGCTGGATCACCTCCTTTAACGAAACAGGAGGGACTCTGGCATATGCACCCACACAAATTGCTTGATACCGTTCGGGCTTGATACCGTTCGGGCGTGTACCGACCCTCGACCGGGTGGGTTCGTTA
>JBHENA010000258.1:0-317 GCA_046262275.1 Chthoniobacterales bacterium | reverse complement strand
CCCTGATAAGGGTGAGGTCGGTGGTTCGAGTCCACCCAGACCCACCAGAGCAGGCCGCCAAGAGACAGGTCGGATCGGTAGTGTCCATCGCCCCAGCGGTGCCGGAGCAGTGTGATATGTCTGAATGGTGTGTGGGCGCGGGGGCCATAGCTCAGCTGGGAGAGCACCTGCTTTGCAAGCAGGGGGTCAGCGGTTCGATCCCGCTCAGCTCCACCAAATTGTTTTCTTGGCCGCTTCTAAACTGGCAACTGAAAACTGGCAACTGAAAACTGCCAACTGAAAACTAAGTATTCGCTGCTTAATGGTGAGTACCAGAT
>JBHENA010000257.1:501-814 GCA_046262275.1 Chthoniobacterales bacterium | reverse complement strand
CTTTTGACCATCGATTTTTCGGCTCGCGTGTCTCGGCATTAATCACTACCGCGGAAATGAGCGCGGGCTGATGGGCAAAGAAGGAAAAAACCAACTCCTGCGGGAAATCCTTTGGCGAGGAAAGAGGTTTGCTGCACCATCCTGGCTCAGTAGTGGGGCGATCATCCAGGAGCGACCGGGCAGACCATTCGTTGGTGTCGTACTCGGTGGTGACTTTGTCGACGCTGCCACCCATAACCCGGGCAATGAGGTCTTGCCGCTGCGGCGCCGGAGTCGCGCTCGGTGTCGGTGACTCATCGGCTTGCGCGCTGAC
>JBHENA010000257.1:0-236 GCA_046262275.1 Chthoniobacterales bacterium | reverse complement strand
TTGCAGAAGCAGCCACACCACGACCGCGACCTTGTAAACGTTTCGCCGCTTCAGCTAGGCGAAGAAATTGCGTGCGTTAGTCACTCGTTAGGGCTTGACCTCTTTCGGCGCCTTCGCGGCGACGATTTTCTCGAAGCGCGGATCGCCGCGGAGCGGGTCCCAGAAAGGATTCAGCTTGAGCGCGCCGTAGGTGGCGACGCGCGAGGCGCCATGCGTCGAATCAGCCAGGGCCAGGT
>JBHENA010000256.1:0-819 GCA_046262275.1 Chthoniobacterales bacterium | reverse complement strand
CTCCCTCGGCGGCGAGTGTCGACATCGGTGCCGCTGATCGCCCGGCCCCGGATCACCGGACGGTCGTACACCCGGGTCTGGTTCTCGGTGACGCCGAAGACCGAGGCGAACGCTTCGTTGGTCCCGACGCGGACGGCCTCACCGGACGCCACGAACGCCGCGACGCTGCCTGGGTCATCGACGACACGAGCGGCCAGCTCGACGTCGGCGAGTTGCAGCCGGCTCACCGTCGGCGCGGACCCGAACTCGAACTTCCCGGGGACGATGATGATCAGGTTCGAGCCGAGCCCCTCGACCTGCTGTTCGACCTCCCGCTTCGCACCAGTGCCGATCGCGACCAGCAGGACGACGGCGGCGACACCGATAATGACGCCGATCATCGTGAGGCCGCTGCGCACCCGGTTGGCGCGCAGCGCCTCGAGCGCGACCCGGAACGCCTCGGCGCCTCTCACGCCGACGCCCCCTTTCCGGTGATCACAAAAGATCTCCGTCGCTATCGGGCTGAAATCCTTCGTGATCACGCGAGGGTCCGCCGGAGTCGGCCTCGATAAGCCCATCGCGGACGCGGATCTGGCGACGCGCGTGCTCGGCGACGGCCAGTTCATGAGTCACGAGCACCACGGCGACGCCCCGCTCCGCGTTGAGCCGGTCGAGCAGACCCATCACCTCGGCCCCGCTGCGCGAGTCGAGGTTGCCGGTCGGTTCGTCCGCGAAGACGACATGGGGTTCGCCAACGAGGGCGCGGGCGATGGCGACACGCTGCTGCTCGCCGCCAGAGAGCTGGTTGGGCCGGTGATCCACGCGATGCGTCAAGCCGAC
>JBHENA010000255.1:574-855 GCA_046262275.1 Chthoniobacterales bacterium | reverse complement strand
CACGTAGCGCGTGTCGCTGATCACGTCGTGGACCTCGAAGGGAGCCTCTAGACCAACACCCAGCGCGGCCAGGTCCAAGTGCAGGGTGGACTCCTCCCAGAAGAACGGATTGAGATTGACCACGACAAGTAGGGCATCCCCGTCTTGCCCGCGTTTCGAGAAGGCGATGACGTTGTCCTTGTCGGTGTCGTGGAACGTGAGGTTCGTCAATTCGGACAGCGAGCTGTGCTTCTTCCGTACCTCGTTGATCCGCGTGATGTAGGAGCGGAGGTTGCCGGGGA
>JBHENA010000255.1:0-431 GCA_046262275.1 Chthoniobacterales bacterium | reverse complement strand
GCCTGTAGGTACTCGTGCAGGATGTCCGGAGTGTTTGCGAAGAAGTTTGGCCGGAAGTAATCCGCCATCTCGCTCTGGGTGAGCTCGGTCAAGTACTCGGTGAGCTCGTATTTCGTATTGCGCCAGGTGAAGTAGGTGTAGCTCTGTGTGAAGCCAAGCTTTGCCAACTGCTGCATCACCTTCGGACGCGTGAACGCCTCCGCTAGGAAGATGAGATCGGGGTCCTGGGCTTTCAGTTCGTTGATGACCCACTCCCAGAAGGAGAAAGCTTTCGTATGCGGGTTGTCGACCCTGAAGATCTTCACTCCATGGGAGATCCAGAACTCCAGGACTCCCTTCAGTTCGTTCCACAACCCTTCTCGGTCGTGCGTGTCGAAGTTGACGGGGTAGATGTCCTGATACTTCTTGGGCGGGTTCTCTGCGTACTGGAT
>JBHENA010000254.1:601-861 GCA_046262275.1 Chthoniobacterales bacterium | reverse complement strand
GAATAGCAGGTGGGAGGTCCCTCGCCGTCTTCGGCGGCTCGGGATGACGAGCCTAAATCTCGATCGAACAGTATAGCCGCGCGGCTTCGCTCGCCGGGCCGAAGCTTCAGTGTAGCGACGGCGCTCTGTCGCCGTAAACACGCGTCACACCTGGGTATTGCCTGAACGCCGACAGAGCGGCGTCGTTACAATACCGCCGCCTGCAAATTGCTAGCCGCCGCAATCGTCGTCGGGCGTATCGGGAATGCGATCCGGCCCGG
>JBHENA010000254.1:0-590 GCA_046262275.1 Chthoniobacterales bacterium | reverse complement strand
TGGCCTTGGATCGGTTGTCGGCTGAGTCACCAAGGCTTGCAGACCCTGGTCGGTAGTGGGCGGAAATCCATTGATGCTTTCGTACAGCTTCAGCTGTGTCTTGATCGATTGGATTGAGCTTTGCACGGCCACAGCCCGGCTCACCTCGATGTTGCCTTTCAACTTGTAAATCGCCGTGCCAAGGAGCAGCCCGATGATCATGACCACGAGCATGATTTCCAAAAGTGTGAAAGCGCTTTGATCCCGTTTCATAACTTACCGAAAGTCGGCGCGTCGCGCCCTCTCGTAAAGGCTTAGACGCCAAAGAGGCGCATCCGCTCAATTCTCAGGCGCGGAACGCCTCAGGCCGGGCTATTGCCCAGTCTGCAGGAGATAATCGGATTTATCCCAGATATACTTCAACTGGATCTGCGTGCCGCGGATCGCGGAATTCGAGCTGCCTGGCCCGCCAATTACAAGCAGGTCATTTGTCCCGACCTTTAGATTAGCCGCTGGCACCAGCTTCTGCGCCCGGACCCAGCCGGTGTAACGGAACCGCATCGGCGCAACCAGCCGTTCAGCTTCCCCACGGAAACCGGGGTCCGCCAGGT
>JBHENA010000253.1:0-868 GCA_046262275.1 Chthoniobacterales bacterium | reverse complement strand
CCTGGAGACGGCCTCGATCGCGACCAACGCCAGTCTCACCGGCCACCTCGTTTTCAGCACTCTGCACACAAATGACGCGCCCTCGGCCGTCGCGCGGCTGGTTGATCTCGGGATGCAGCCCTTCCTCGTCGCGTCCTCAGTCCGCGCCGTCATGGCGCAACGGCTCGTCAGGCGTTTGTGCCAGCACTGCCGGCGGCCGGGCGAGCTGAGCGAAACGGAGATGCGCGCGTTACGGATCGAGCCGTCGCAGCTAGGCGATGCGCAGGTCATGGTCCCCGTCGGCTGCGATCAATGCCGCCACACCGGTTACCGCAGCCGAATGGGAATCTTCGAGATTTTCGTGATCGACGACGACGTCCGGCACATGATCAACAGCAAGAAATCGACTTTGCTCTTGCGCCAGCGCGCGCGCGAGCTGGGGATGCGCACCTTGCGCGAAGATGGCGTGCGTAAGGTGCTCGCCGGCCTCACCTCTGCCGAGGAAGTCATCTCGATAACCCTGGGAGACGTGAGCTGATGAAGAGCGGATTGCTGGTAGGGACGGCGCGCTGCGCCGTCCGACGCGCGTGCCACGCCAGGGAGCATCCGAACGTCTTTCGAACTGCAACGTCCCTCGGACGCCGCAGCGCGGCGTCCCTACCAAATGAACAATAACCAGGTCGCCGAGCTTTTTCTCGAGCAGCACGTTTTCAAGCCCTCGCAGCTCGAGGACGTGCTCCAGGAAGCCAACCTCAACGGCAAAAGCCTCGCCCAGACGATGGTCGACAATGGCCTTGTCGATGAGAACGGTTTTTACCAGACAGTCGCGCAGTCGTTAGGCATGGATTACGTGCCGCTGGAAGGTGAAATCCCGCCCGATGTGCTGCGC
>JBHENA010000252.1:0-879 GCA_046262275.1 Chthoniobacterales bacterium | reverse complement strand
GCTCATCCAGATTCTCGCGCGAGGGTCGCTCCGCTACTCCGCCTTGCACCGCGAGATCGGAGATATCTCGGAGAAGATGCTCACGCAAACGCTGCGCAGCCTGGAGCGCGATGGCCTCGTCCGCCGCAAGGTTTATCCGGTCGCCGCGCCCAAAGTGGAATACACGCTGACCGCGCTCGGACGCACGCTGATCGAACCGCTGAACGGCCTCTGCCGTTGGACCGAAAAGCACCTGCCGGAACTGGAAGCGAATCGCCGCCGCGCAAACACCCGAACGTGAACCGCATCTTCCTCTTATCTCCTGCCTACGCCGGCGGTCAGCGGGCGCGGATGATCGTGAGCGAGAACGCGCAATTCGATCTCGCGCGACGTTTGCGTAGCGGCGACCTCCCTTCGCTGGGCGAAGTCTTTACGTTCCTGAGCGGCCTCTATTTTCGGGGCAAGCTGGCCTATGCCAATGCATTCGCGGACCCGGCAGCACGTCTCGCGTTCGCGAACTTTCGCAATATTCCACCGCCGTCGCATGCAGCAAAGATCGTTTCGGCGAGACGCCGAAACCGGCGGGCGGGACGCCCACCCTACCCGAGAGACGGCCACTTGCCTCACCCCGCGAGATGGACTGTGCTACGTTCCGCGGTGCATCTGAAATCGCCGTTGCCGCCGATGGAAGCGCGGTCGGTCGACGAAATTCCTCTCGGCGGAGAGTGGCAGTACGAACCAAAATGGGACGGCTTTCGCTGTCTTGCGTTTCGGGATGGCGACGAGATTTATCTGCAATCAAAAGCCGGCCAGCCGCTGGCGCGTTACTTTCCCGATGTCGTGGAAGCGCTCCGCGCGTTGCCTCCCACGCGCTTCATTCTCGATGGCGAACTCGTGATC
>JBHENA010000251.1:554-927 GCA_046262275.1 Chthoniobacterales bacterium | reverse complement strand
AGCGAACGCGGTGGAGGAAGTCCACAATCACCACAACTTCGCCTGGCGCGAGGAACACGAAGGCGAGCATTATTGGGTGGTTCGGAAAGGAGCGACGCCCGCATTTCCCGGGCAGAAGGGTTTCGTCGGCGGAAGCATGGGCGACGACGCAGTGATCATCGAAGGCATCGATTCTCCGAGTTCGCGAGAGGCGCTCTTTTCGACGGTGCACGGAGCGGGGCGAATCATGTCGCGCACGGCGGCGAAGGGAAAGTTTGTGAAAGTGGGAGGAAAACGAGTGCGCACGGAGGGACTCGTCCGGCACGACGAGATGAAGAAATGGATCGCGGAGAAAGGGGTGGTGTTGCGCGGCGGCGATCTCGACGAAGCGCCG
>JBHENA010000251.1:0-252 GCA_046262275.1 Chthoniobacterales bacterium | reverse complement strand
TTGAGAATCATTGCACGCCACAAACTGTCATCCCGAGCCGCACCAGACGGCGAGGGACCTCGCCACTGCAAATAAGGCGTCCTCGTGAGAGGAAGCACGAACCTGCGGTTGAGAGGTCCTTCATCGTCTGCGCGATTCAGGATGACAGCGTTGCGCGCTGATCGTTAATTCGTTGTGTGAACGACATTGTCGGCATCGATCTGGGGACCACCAACTCGCTCATCGGCGTGATGGATGCCGGGTTTCCCATCC
>JBHENA010000250.1:482-941 GCA_046262275.1 Chthoniobacterales bacterium | reverse complement strand
GCGTGCACCTGCTCGATGTCGATGCGCACGACAACGTTGTGCAGGGAAATTTTATCGGCACCGACCGCACCGGGGTGAAGCAGATCGGCAATCAATCCGGTGGCGTGCTGATCAAGAACGCGGCGAAGAATCTCATCGGCGGCACCGTCGATGGCGCGGGCAACACCATCCGATTCAACAACGGCGCGGGCGTAACCGTTGTTGAAAGCGTCCCGAACCAGGCAAAGCTGGATGCGATTCGCGGCAACGGAATTTCCGATAACGCGGGGCTGGGAATTGACCTCGGCGACGATGGCGTAACGCCCAATGATCCGGGCGATGGCGATCCCGGGGCGAACAAGCTCCAGAATCGTCCGATAATCAGTTCCGTGGTCGCTTCGGCGGGGTCACTGACAATCACCGGGAGGCTGAGGAGCGCGCCGAATAAAACGTATCAAATCGATTTGTTTGCCAACAACG
>JBHENA010000250.1:0-289 GCA_046262275.1 Chthoniobacterales bacterium | reverse complement strand
CTCGTCCTGCGCCTTCCGGAGCGGTCAACGTGAGCGCAACCGCGACCGGTCCTACTGGGAACACATCAGAATTCTCCGCCACGCGCGGACCGTGATGGCAGGCGAAAACTGGTAGGGACGCCGCGCTGCGGCGTCCGGCCCACGCGAAGACGCCACGAACGCTCGTCAACGGCAACGCTTGCCACGCGCTTTGGACAGCGCGGCGCGCTGTCCCTACCGCACAGGCCGTTTTCTGCACCAGTTTGGTTTCGAATGAACACTGCACTCCTGCAAGGGAGCGGCGCTCTTC
>JBHENA010000249.1:0-956 GCA_046262275.1 Chthoniobacterales bacterium | reverse complement strand
GCGCGTGGTGATGTCGAACGGCTGGCTGGCAGCTTCGATTGAATACCAAAGCTTTTTCACGTTCGGCTCGAGGCAGGAGACCGATTCGCCGATGGAGGAAAGGAGGCCGGCGCCGTAGATCTTCGGATTCTCGAGCGTGCCGATGAGGCCGTACTCGACCGTCCACCAATGCAGCCGGGAGAGGAGCGCCATCTCGGAGGGCTCACCGAGGTTCTGCTGGCGCTCCTCCACCAACCGGGTCGCTGCCGCCACTTCATCGGGATCGGAGTTTGGCAGTTCCTTCAGGATGGAGAGGTGCCGGATGGCTTCGTACAATTCGAAATCCTTTCGCGATTGCATGGCTTTCGCGCCGACTTCGCCGAAGCGCTGGAGGTAATCGGAGTACTCGCGGTCGACAATGATGGGCGCATGCCCGGCGGCCTCGTGCACGATATCGGGCGCGGGGGTGTATTCGATGTGATTGATCTGCCGCATGTCGCAGGCGATCACGAGAACGCGATACGCCTGGAACTCCATGAACGCCGCCGGCGGAATGAACCCGTCCACCGCCACACCGCCCCACCCGATCTTGCCCAGGATTTCATTCATCTCCTCGCGCCAGACGGCGTGATCGACGGGCGTGTATTCGTCGTAGCGCTGGTCGACGGCAAATTGCAGGAGATGTTTGGGAAGCGCGGCAACAGCCGCATTGTCCATAGAGATGCCATTTGAGTTCATAGGAAGAAGAGGGCGCTTACCGCACGAAGTTTAACGTATGAGCGAGCCGAGGGCGAGCAAGAGCTTTGCGGATGGGAGCGGAGACTTGCAGGTGTAGCGACGGCGCTCTGTCGCCGTTGACGCGCGTGGTCTGCAGGTGGCGGTCTCAGGCGTCGACAGAGCGACGCAGCTACAACCGGCGAGAAAACGCCTCGACACTGCGAGGCGGCTACAGCGTCTTCACTTGGCTGAACCTGGTA
>JBHENA010000248.1:590-957 GCA_046262275.1 Chthoniobacterales bacterium | reverse complement strand
GTCCACTTCGGCGTCTACGATTACACCGCATCGTGCGGCATCACGGCTGCGTATCAAACAATGCGCCACCCGACCTGCGATTTCGCGCGGCAGGTCATGCTGGTCTCGTTAGCCGGGACGGGTATTCACCTTTCGGACGGCGCGACCAACATCCTGCCGGTGGGGCCGCATCGCGCGTCGGAAGGCGGAACACTGAGCGCGGACCAAGCGCGCGAGAATCGCGACACCGTGCACGCCGCTTGGCGGCTCGGCTTCGAAGATAACATGCACTCGCTGCGCAACGGCTTCTTCCAGGGCTGGGATTTGCATCCGGCGCAGTTCGTCACGCGTTACGCCGCGGTTTACACATTCTTCCTTGGCAGCCTCG
>JBHENA010000248.1:0-519 GCA_046262275.1 Chthoniobacterales bacterium | reverse complement strand
CATGGCTTGCGGCGCAATCACGGAAGAGGAAGCGCTCGCCACAGGCCTTACGCTGGAGGAAATCCGCTCCCGTTCGTTTCTCAAAATCCTGCAGGGGCGCAGATGCTAGCGCTTGTCATGTTGAGCGAAGCGAAACATCTCTGGCTATTTCTCGGGAAGAATGATCAGAGATTCTTCGCTTCGCTCAGAATGACAGAGTGGTGAGGCGGCGTATGAGTGGCGCGATCGAGTTTCGACTCAACGGCAGGGCCGTGCGGCTCGATTCCGTTTCGCCGAATTGCACGCTGCTGGAATGGCTGCGCACGAGCGGGCTTACTGGATCAAAGGAGGGATGCGCGGAAGGCGATTGCGGCGCATGCTCCATTGCGATGGTGGACCGCGATGCGCGCGGGAAACGTTGTTATCGCGCGATCAATAGCTGTCTCGTGCCCGTGGCGCTTATGACCGGGCGGGAGATCATCACCGTTGAAGGCGTGGCAGGCTGTTGTAGCGACGGCGCTCTGTCGCCGTTTTCACGCG
>JBHENA010000247.1:551-964 GCA_046262275.1 Chthoniobacterales bacterium | reverse complement strand
ATCTCCGCGTCTGTCACAGCACTGCGCAAAGCCACGAAAAGTGCGGCACACGAAACGACGAACGATGCAACTGAAAGAACCGATGGCCTGCGCATGAGGTCTCTACATCTAACGAGACACAAGATCAGCTGCCGCGAGCCCTCTGTGCATGCCACGCAGCATACGCTCTCGACGGCAGACACTCCAAGCGTAAACGACAGGCTTGCTCGCGGTCAGCTGCATCGCCTGGTTAGATGGTTGCGTGACGTCGCCTGCATGCTAGGCAAATGAGAAGGGCGCCGAGGACGCCGACTGCCACACAGACGACCAATGTAGTCACTGACTGGCTGAGACTCGGTGGAACACCGAACGGATCATTATCGTCAGCCATCTTGGTGCCCACTGGATCGAAGATCGCGATGACGGAAATCCCG
>JBHENA010000247.1:0-306 GCA_046262275.1 Chthoniobacterales bacterium | reverse complement strand
CCGCGAGCCCGCTGTGCATGCCACGCAGCATACGCTCACGACGGCAGACACGCACAGCGTAAATCGCAGGCTTGCTCGCGGTCAGCTGCATCGCCTGGTTAGATGCGTTTGCGTGGCTACATCTCCCGCGTGCCCCGGCAGGCTGGATAAGCTGAGCAGCCCCAGAACTGTTTCCCGGCCTGAGCGCCTTTCCGGGCATGTCGAGTGACCATAACGCCATTGCATTTGGGGCAGTGCGGCGAATCCGAAGACGTGGTGCCTGCGTGTGATGCTGGCCGAGACGCTGGCCTGAGGATGCCCCGGAAC
>JBHENA010000246.1:791-1033 GCA_046262275.1 Chthoniobacterales bacterium | reverse complement strand
GCCTTGTACACACCGCCCGTCACGCCATGGAAGTGGCGAGCGCCCGAAGTCCGTGTCGGAACCCGCAAGGGGCCAAGCGGCCGAAGGCGAGCGTCATGACTGGGGCGAAGTCGTAACAAGGTAGCCGTAGGGGAACCTGCGGCTGGATCACCTCCTTAACGGAGAGAAACGAGTAGAGGTTGCTTAGGCTAACTCGAAAGTTCTCAACCAGTTATCGCCCGTCTTTCACATCCAGATCTCAA
>JBHENA010000246.1:0-548 GCA_046262275.1 Chthoniobacterales bacterium | reverse complement strand
TCGTGGGATTTGAGTGATGGAATTTGATAAGATTCCGTCACTGAGAATCAACACTAGTGATTCAATTTCAAAGGCTTCGATCTCACAAAGGTTGGGGCTCTGTTTGTCTCAGGGCGCGAGCTCAGGGACAAATGATTGTATCACTCGTTAGATCGCGCGTGTTTCTGTTTGATTAGAATTGAGAACATTTAGTTATTTGATCAAGCGAAAGAAGGTATGTGGGGGATGCCTGGGCACACGGAGGCGATGAAGGCCGTGGTAAGCTGCGAGAAGCTCGGGGGAGTGGCACACACGCGGTGATCCCGAGATGGCCGAATGGGGCAACCCGGCGGGCGCGAGCCCGTCATCCTTCTTCGGAAGGAAGCGAACCCAGGGAACTGAAACATCTCAGTACCCGGAGGAAGAGAAATCAACCGAGATTCCGTCAGTAGCGGCGAGCGAAAGCGGAAGAGCCCAAACCGGTCTTCGGACCGGGGTTGCGGGCGCCTCGAGGGGTTACAAAACCGATCCTAGCGGAACCGACTGGAAAGCGGACCACAGAGGGTGAT
>JBHENA010000245.1:782-1078 GCA_046262275.1 Chthoniobacterales bacterium | reverse complement strand
GCAACGCAGAGCGATCACCTCTTGGTTCGGCCGCGGGAGTGACAGCGTAGCCCCAAAAATGGGTAATGCTGTGAGACGGCAGATCGCGCAGTTCGGCTATCCGGCCGTAGCGGGCCAGACGGGCGGCATCCCGGCACACGTGAGCTACAGCAGCGTGATCCGGATGTTGGTCGAGAGAAGTAACCGGCGCGAGGAGGACCTCTGGTTTTGCCAAGCGAATGCGTCGAGCCAGCAGGATCGCATTTGCGGGGGAGGCTTCGATGTGCGAGTCGCCGCCCATCTCGAGGAACTCGATT
>JBHENA010000245.1:399-760 GCA_046262275.1 Chthoniobacterales bacterium | reverse complement strand
CTCGTCAGGAGTGCCGTTGCTAGAGGATTCGCCGCGCGAGCAGACGCAGAGGAAAATCTCACTGCCACGCGCCGCTTCCCCGAGCAGAATGCCGCCGCAGCCGAACTCGATGTCATCGGGATGTGCGCCGATGGCGAGAATTCGCAAACCTGTCATCCTGAGCGTAGCGAAGGATCTCTGATCATTGCTTTGTGACGAATCGCGCGCGGTGACCGAGACCAATGATCAGAGATGTTTCGCTTCGCTCAACATGACAAATCAGGAATGGGCACACGCGTTCAACCGTCATCCGGCACATACGCACGATCCGATTCAGAGATGTAATCGCGCGTGATGAACTGCACTTCGGGCGTTTCTTCCT
>JBHENA010000245.1:0-250 GCA_046262275.1 Chthoniobacterales bacterium | reverse complement strand
ACTGGATGACTGATTGCATCCAGCGCAGCCGGGTGTCGCGCGTGGGACTGATCTGCTCTTTCCCATGCTCTTCCAGCGGCAGGCGAATGAAGGCATCACCGCCCTTGTGCAGCAGCAGACAATCGGCGCCACGACGGGCCCGCACCAGCTCATTCTGATACTGCACATCGACGAAGTAATCGTCGAGCGCGCAGGCTTGTTCCCGGAAGGTGCGGTCACTCGAGCGGAGCACGCGGACGCCATCCAGTAA
>JBHENA010000244.1:817-1106 GCA_046262275.1 Chthoniobacterales bacterium | reverse complement strand
GTGCCAAGACCACGCCTCACATGTTCGTTATCGATAAGACAGGCAAGCTGGTTTACCAGGGCGCGATCGACAGTAAGCCGACGCCCAACACGGCCGATCTCGCCGGTGCCGAAAACTACGTGAAGGTGGCGCTCGATAACTCCATGGCTGGCAAGCCAGTCCCGACCACGAGCACCAAGCCCTACGGTTGCTCGGTTAAGTACAAGTAACTGGCACTTCAGGCGCTGCGGCTGGCTTTGAAGCGAGTTGCCAGCCGCAAAATCGGCATCGGCGTGAGCCGAACGAGGAA
>JBHENA010000244.1:0-807 GCA_046262275.1 Chthoniobacterales bacterium | reverse complement strand
GTACAACCGTGCGCTCCCCAGAGGCTGCCGCCCCGGTAGCCGGAAAACTCAGAGGTTGCAGGCCACGCCCTCAACGGCATAGCGCCGTTGCTACAGGTTGCGCTGTAGCCGCCTCGCTGTGTCGAGGCGTTCTGTGCTTCCATCACATAGACCTTCGAATGAGACATGAGCGAATTCGCGAAAGGCGGCTACCGGCTCAAACGTGATGCCAATCGCAGAAGCGGCATCGGCGTGAGACGAACGAGCGCCATCCCAATCTTCATCGCTATGCCCGGGATTACGATCGGGCGATCGCGCTCGACCGCCTTTAGCGCGTCCCGCACCACTTTCTCGACTGAGACATAAGTGAATTCCGGTGCCTTCTGCTCCGGCGCATCCGGACGCAGTGCGACGGTATCAAACTCGGTGTGAACCGGGCCGGGGCAGAGCGCGCTCACAGTGATGCCGTGGCCGCGCACTTCGCTTCGCAGCGCTTCGGAGAAACTTGTGACGTAGGCTTTCGAGGCCGCGTAAACGGCCATTCGCGGTATCGGCAGGAACGATGCTGAGGAACTCACGTTCAGAATCACACCGTGAGCGAAATCACGTTCACCTGCAGCATCTCATTGACCCGATCGAACCTGCTGGTCGAGAATGGGCCGCGGTCTCCCGAGCCGGCGTTGTTGATCAGCACGTCCGGCACAAGGCCTTCCTGCTGTAGCCACTCGCACAGTTGGAAGACGGATTTGTGCTTCGAAAGATCAGTCGCGTGAACATGCACCTTTAACGCACTGTGCCTTTTGGTCAGCTCGTCGCGCACTTCGTCGA
>JBHENA010000243.1:1058-1394 GCA_046262275.1 Chthoniobacterales bacterium | reverse complement strand
CCACTTTGATGATTTCAGACATAGACGTAGAACTATCTAACGGCCGAATTAACCGGGAGCAATCAACAAGAGGGGCTTCAATCTTGCGAATGACATCCATGCTGATTGCGAGTCCGGTTGAATGAGTTGTTGGGTGGCGGCCCCAGGGCACCGCTCAGGCTGTGGAATGTTCCCAAGTCGTTACGGAATGAGACAAGAGCCGCCATCCGAGCCAAGCCAGTGCGCACAGCAACACAACATCACCACCGATGAGGGCCGCCCGTACTCCGATGGCGTGTCCGACCGGATACAGCACGCCTCCGAGCGCAAGCACAAGCGCTATCCACGAACTGGAAA
>JBHENA010000243.1:0-1048 GCA_046262275.1 Chthoniobacterales bacterium | reverse complement strand
ATATAGCCCCACGGCAAGGACGATAAAGCCCAGTGCAAACAAGAAGCCTGGCACAAAAATAGTTAGCGGCAACGCAGGATTTGCCTTGAATGCAGATTGGATAGCCGGGGCAAGCCTTCGCTCACCTCCGGCTATCAGAACCGCATTAAGACGGAATATCGTCATCATCCCAGCACCTGCCATCAAACCGACAATGCAGAATGCCCCGCCTAATAAACCTAAGTAGTCTGCTCGATTGCGAAGCAGGTGGACTATGCCGAGAACGGCAGGCACGAAGAGGACGAAAGCGATCCACATCACCACAGTCCACTCAAAGTCGAACCCCCCGATGACCTGCATGACATCCGCCACCAACAGCAATGCGGGTGCGGCAATTAGGCAAAAGCCTGCGATTAACCTTCGACGGTACTTGCGCCGGATATGTCCATAATAATTTCCTCTATTCTTTTCAGTGTTCGAGACTAAGGAGCCACGTAATGAGACACAAGATCAGCTCCGAATGCTTTCGCGAGCTGCATCGCCTGGTCAGGTGTCATTGAGGTGACGCTTTGTACTCGGTTGCCTTCTTCTTCTCTTTTGTGATTTTGCCGTTCTCGATCGACCAGACAGAAGCGTCGAGAGTGACGATCATGCAAGGCTTCTTGTGGAGCAATGTCAGGTAAACAAACGTCTCAACAGGTTTGTCGCTGACGACCTGCCCGAGAACGAAGCCAGCGAGCTTCTGATATCCCTTTGGCAACGATTGCTTTGTTATGATTAGGCGCGTGCGGGAAAGCGCATCCACCTGCTCGGCACGGCTGCCGTCTGCTGAAACCGTGACTCGATAGTGGATGCCCGTCACGATCTCGTCAGGATCAGCGCTCGTGGCGAGCGCGTAGACAAGGAAGCCGGAGCCCTTTGGGTCCGGCACGACAGCCAAGCGGTATCCGCGCAAGTGGACGTCCTTCAGCGCATCTCTTGCGCTGCGTTCAGCGCGCTGCTGCACCGATCCCTGCGCGCCCGAGCCGCGTTGCGTCTGCTCGTACAGCTTGCGACCAAGGGCCTCAAT
>JBHENA010000242.1:0-1530 GCA_046262275.1 Chthoniobacterales bacterium | reverse complement strand
GGATGGAGGCGGCTCGGCCGTTTGAAAATTCCAGGATGATGAGATTCAGCACCTCGGAGTGTTTGTCCGCGGCAGGGTTCGGCATATGCGCGATGAGCTGCACCGGATTCTCGCCGAAAAAAAATCTGATCAGCTCAAAGACATGCACGCCGAACTCAAAGCCGAGCCGCCGCTGCATTTCTCCACGCCAGGCGGCTTCTGTTTGCTTCGTCGGGTGGAACGTTTGTGAGGCGTGCAGATAGAGGAGCTGTCCGAACTCCGGACTGCCGATGCATCGCTTCGCCGCCTGGTGGATGCGCATGTAAGGGAATTGACTATTTACCACCACCTGCCGATCGGCCTTGGCCGCAGCCGCAATGATCTCATCCGCTTCGCGCACCGTTTCGACCATCGGCTTTTCACAAAAAACATGACAGCCAGCTGCCAGTGCTTCGAGGCATTGTTCATGATGCAAAAACGGCGGCGTGCAAATCGCCACCATGTCAGGTCGCGTGGCGCGCAGCATTTTGCCGAACTTCGCGAATACTGGCACTTCCGGGTATCGATCTCGCAACTGCGCGGTAGATGCGGGATCCACATCGCAACCGCCCACCAGCTCGATCCTGTCTGTGAGCCTGCGGTAGCTCGGCAGGTGAATATTGCGCGCGACCGCGCCGAGCCCCGCGATCGCGAGACGAATCCGCCGCGAAGGATTCTGCGTAGCGGCCATTATCGCTAAAGCATCAGATCAGCTTTCCGACGGCGGCGACGGAGAAGGCGCCCAGAAGCGAACGTGCACGGCGCCGTCGCCGATCACGCCGCGGAAGATTGCTCGCGGAGCAGTGGCGCTCATAAGCCAGGAGTATAGTGCCGGCGAGGTCGCTCGCAGATCATTTTCAAAGGTGTACAAAACCCACGTTGGCCGACCGGCAGTCTTCAGCCACTCCTGGAGTTGATCTGCGTCGCCTATGAACTGAACCGCCGGATCGTAAAAGCGCGCCGCCTTTCCTCCGAGACTCAGGCCGATCCGTCCATCCCCCGGTGCGCGATGCGTCTCGATATATCTGAGAGCCTGCTGAAAACCTTGCTTCGGCAACGGGTAGTAACGCGTCAGCATGGCCAGCGAGATCAACCCCACGCCGCCAATGGCGAGCGGTAGAACCCAGCGGAAACGGAGCCGCGCCCAATCGATGGCTTCATTAAGGAAGAAGTAGGCAATCGGAAGCCCGTATATCAACGAACGCGGGTGCATTCCCTGACCTCGTAGCGCCGGCACCAGGACAGTGAACCCCAGCGGGAGGAGCAACAGCGCAGCCGTCATTGGCTGTCGCCTCGCCATCCGCCAGGAGAGCGCCGGGATAATGATTGCTGCCACCAGCAGAAAGGGCGCGAGCGGTCTGATCTCGAGCCAAAAACGCGAGGATAACAACGGATACCCCGTTTCCGAAGAGCGCGCCGAGAAGTAGTGGAAGAGACTTGGCGCCATAGGCGCGTAGAGGAGCGCGCCGAGGAAAATCCCGACGACCAACCAACCCAGTATCCTCCACCGCC
>JBHENA010000241.1:1374-1629 GCA_046262275.1 Chthoniobacterales bacterium | reverse complement strand
CGCTCCAGATGAACGACGCTCACATGTACATGACGCCAGACCAGTTCGAGCAGGAATTTCTGGCCGTGAACGAGATGTATCTGAAATATTTCAAGCTTTTCGGGATCGAGAAATACCTGATGCGTTTCTCGACTCACGATCCGGCGAAGCTCGGACAAAAATTTGTCGACGAGCCTGAGCTTTGGAAGCAGACGGAAGAAATGACGCGCAACGTCCTGAAGCGTTCCCGGATCAACTACGTGGAAGTGCCGAACG
>JBHENA010000241.1:0-1209 GCA_046262275.1 Chthoniobacterales bacterium | reverse complement strand
CTCGGCACTCACGAACGTTTCATTGGCTTCCTCATCGAGCATTACGCCGGCAACTTTCCGCTCTGGCTCGCGCCCGAGCAGGTCCGCATTCTCCCCATCGGCGACGAACCAAAGCTCCTCGACTACGCCCGCGCAATTCAAACCGAACTCCGCGCCCAGCAAGTCCGCTGCGAGCTCGACGTCAGCAGCGACCACATGAAAGCCAAGATTGCGAACGCCGAGCAAATGAAAGTGCACACCATGCTCGTGATCGGGAATCGCGACCTGGAAGCGAACGCCGTCAGCGTCCGCGTCCACGGCAAAGGCAATCTCGGTTCGCGGCCGCGCGATGAAGCCATCAGCAGATTACTCGACTCAATCAGGACGCGATCTGCTGATCCAAATCTGTGAGCCGTGCTGAGAAGCTGCTGGAGCGTTTACGCGACCCGCAGCGCGACGCCTCATGGAAATTCGACGAACCTTGCGGAATACTGCAGAAGATGGATTTGAGATGCGGGGCGAAGGGCAGTCATCATTTCTTCCGAAACCCGGCGTAATGGAGGCGATCAATCTGCAACCAAAAGGCTCCAGCGCTAAGCCTTACCAGGTGCGCCAAGCGCGTAACGTGCTTCAAAACAACCACCTCTTATGAATAGCAAGTACGAGATCGTAGTTTACTGGAGCGAGCAGGACGGGTGTTTCCTCGCTGAGGTACCGGAGCTGCCGAGTATAATTATGGACGGACCAACCAGGGTAGAGGCGCTGCAGAATGCGGAGGACATGATTGATGCCTACGTTGCGGCGGCGCGCGAAGCGTCCTGGGAAATCCCGAACCGAAAGGGCGTCTCGCGTTTGGCTAACCGGTTGTTGTCCGCGAAGGGCGGCGCCAGGCTCGCAATCGGAAAATGAACCGCGCCGATGAAGCAACCTGACCAACGTGGCGCGAGCGGCTGCAATCTGCGCGAGCAATGACACCGCCGGGACGATTTGCAGAGGGATTGTGGCTGACCGACCAAGCGTTCGCAGATCAGGAGCGCCGCATCACGAGCCGCAACCCGTCCGCCTCGGAAGCGAAGCGGTTCGCGATGGAGAAACGATATTGCGGATACTTCGACATCGCGCTGACGCGGCTTCTTCGTGACATCAGGCGCGCATTTCCCGCGAATCTGTCTCTCTAGCTCAGAAAAGCAGTGCGCAGCTCATCGTGGCTAATAACACGTCGCTTTCGCT
>JBHENA010000240.1:0-1635 GCA_046262275.1 Chthoniobacterales bacterium | reverse complement strand
ATGTTAGCGTCGCTTGTATTCGACTCCGCTCTTCTCGGCAGCATGCTTGAAGCGGTGGAGCGTCGCGGAAAGGCGATTCGGTATCACGGCACGCTCGATTGCGAGCGCGAAATCGACCGTGGCGTAGAGCGGCTCACCGTCAGCATCACGTCGCTTCATTCACTGCGTTTGCGACTTCATCTTTCGGCAGACGGCTCGTTCTGGCTCGGCGTCAACAACCCCAGACCGAAGCGTCAAGGCGGTTGGGAGATCAACCGGCAGCTGACCGGTGTTATCGGCACTTGGACGCCTTCCGAAGTAGCCGCGCGTCTCGTCGAGCCGGAAAGCAGAGCGGTTTGGGTGACGGAGCGGACGAGCGTGATTCGTCAGTTGATAAAAGTAGTCGAAGAAATCGACGTCGACTCAGCTCTGAAGTAATCGAGGATCTCGGCCTCAGCCGCTGAATGCGCGGAACTCGCCCGCGGGTCGCGCACATGCGCGTCGACCGCGATCAGTTCATCGGCTACGCCTTTTATTGCCCTGCGGCAGAGCGGTCAACGTTCCAAGGCAAAGGTGGAAAAAGTGGGGAGGGTTCGCTTTTGCTTGTCTCTCGATTTTCTCTATGAAGAAATGGTGCGGCGGAGTTGTCAGGGGAGCACGGGGTTAAACAATTTTCTTTTGCCAACATGATGTCGATTTATAGAGTTGGCGCTTCCGTGGCTTCGCACGATCACCTGCAAATTTTTGAGGAGCGGAGCCAAGCACATCCCAGAGCGCTCTCGCTCGCGTTTGTAAATAGGCGGCTGCAAACCGGGGCGCGGGCAGTTCGCTAGTCCTATGGCGAACTTCTTCCCACGCTCGTCGAATTGGGTCCCGCTTAAGCTCCTGGTGATCGCTGTCACGATCGTGACCGGTTTGACCGCCGCGACCTGGTACTACGTGACGCCGAAATACACGCGCGTGGGTTACGAACCGATCCAGCCCGTTCCTTTCCCGCATGACGTGCACGTAGCGCAACTCGGGATGGATTGTCGTTATTGCCACAGCTTCGTCGACGTGGCCGCGCATTCGAATTTGCCCACC
Source organism: Chthoniobacterales bacterium (assembly GCA_046262275.1). Taxonomy (GTDB): domain Bacteria; phylum Verrucomicrobiota; class Verrucomicrobiia; order Chthoniobacterales; family UBA10450; genus JACCTI01. The sequence goes on along the minus strand of JBHENA010000240.1, from coordinate 573 downwards.
ACCCAGACCTGCATGGCCTGTCATCAGCAGGTGCAGAAGGAGAACCCAAAGCTGGAGCCGATCCGCGCCAGTTGGAAATCAGGCCAGCCGGTGGAATGGGTGCAGATCCATCGCACACCCGATTACGTCTATTACAATCACGCCGCGCACGTGAATCGCGGGATCAGTTGTGCGAGCTGCCACGGCCAGGTCAACCAAATGGCCGTCGTGCGACACGATAAGCCGCACAGCATGGCATGGTGCCTCGAGTGCCATCGCAAGCCCGAGCATTTTCTGCGGCCCGAGGACCAGATCTTCAATCTCGATTGGCGACCGGACGACGTGAAGCCGGCTGAGTTCGTGGCCAAGTACGGCCAGCCGAAAGACGCCGGCGAAGACTTCGCGCACAAGCGAAAGCTGAGCCAGGAGGAGATCGGCCTGACTTTGAAAGAACGCTGGAATATCCAGCCGCCGTTGAATTGCCAGGGATGCCACCGATGAGTCCAAATCGAGCGCAGTCCACAGCGTTGCGGAAGTCAGGCTTCCAGCCTGACTCGGCGGGCGGGCTTCCAGCCTGCCCGATCCGCATTGCTC
>JBHENA010000239.1:0-1983 GCA_046262275.1 Chthoniobacterales bacterium | reverse complement strand
GCTCCCCGTTCATCTCGTAGGCCACCAGCGTGGTGGGCTCGAGCGCCTTCGCGAGCGGGATCGTGTCGGTGTAATTATCGACCCCGTGGAAGCGAACTTTCGTCGCGCTCGGCAATGGCGCCGCAGCCTCGAGAAGCGTGTGTAACGGCACGCCTTTCCAGACGGCGTTACTCATCAGGCCAGCATCGAGGCCGTTACTGATGCACATCAGCGTGGTCTCCTGCGCGACAGCGCCGAGAGCTTTGAAGCGATCGAGTTTGTAGCGTTGGCGCGTTTTGACGAGGCCATTCACCTCAAGCCGCCAGAAGGAGGTGCGCACTTCCGGATCGACCACGTTTTTAGTGACGGTATAGAATCGGTCGTTAGGCGCGATCGCCTGGACGTCAGCCCCTTTGTACTGGAGCCCGTCGTAGCTGAAAGTCGCGGCGGCGCAGAGCTTTCGGAGCAGTGCGTAACCGCCGCCCGCGACGACGAGCCCGAGCCCACCCAGGATCAATGCGCGGCGACCAACCGGCGGAGTGTATTCTGCATCGGGCGCGAGCGCGCGCGGGCGGCCGAACATTCCGCGAAAGGCGAGGACGATCGTACGCTCGAAAGCAAAGAACGAGATCAGTAGCCCGGCCAGCGTGGCGATGGTGGCATTGCGCTGCGGTAAACCGCCGTAGTGCGTGCCGAGGACCGGCCAGAGCGCAGCCGCAGTGACGACCAGCGGCACCAACACGAAAAGTGTGAGCGACAAGGAAGGCCGGCGGCGTTGCGGCTCCCGGCCGGCGATCGCGCCGTAAATCGCGCCGCCGATCATGCCGAAAATCAGCTGCCCACCGATGACGGATGCAACGCCGAGCTGCTTCATGTGATTGTAGCCGCCGACGCGTCCCATCAGGGCGAGGAATTGATCCGCCTGGATGAAAACCGAGAGCCGATCGCCTACGATCGTGAACGGCATCGCCACCCCGAGCATCCACATCAGCAACAACATCACTGCCGTCATCACGACCGCGGCGAGCAGCCCGGCCACGGCACCAGCGCCGATGGTTTTACCGCGCGAAGGCGCACCTGCAGTTTGGGATGTCATCATGATCGAGGTTTGAAGCAGCCGTCCTGGAGTTATTCCGCCACCGTTCGCAGAGACGGGGTATGTTGCACAATGCGTCTCTCGAAGTCTCTCCTGATTTTCTGCAGCTTGCTGTCGCTCCTCGGCGTTCCCGCTTGGGCGCAGAAGCCTGAACGGCCGACCAGTGCGCCATACACCGGCGACCTCGCGATCTTCGAAGATCCGAAGCGCGACGAGAAGCTGCAGATCGAGCACGTGATGGATTTGCTTGGCCTAAAAGAAGGCTCGCGCGTCGCTGACATTGGAGCCGGTTCCGGTTGGTTCAGTGTCCGCGCGGCGCGGCGGGTGGGGAAGAGCGGCGTGGTCTATGCGGTCGAGATTAACCGCGATTACCTGCGTCACATCAAGCAGCGCGCCGCGCGCGAGAAACTGCCGAACGTGCGCGCCGTCCTCGGCAAACCAGACGATCCTCGCCTGCCACCGCGCAGCGTCGACGCGGTCTTGTTATTGAAGGCTTACCACGAGGTGGCTAAGCCCACCGCCCTTCTCCAGCAGCTGCGTGCGGCCATGCGTCCGGGCGCAGTTCTTGGAATCATCGATCGAAATGGCAATGGCAGCGATCACGGCCTCGACCTGGCAATCGTGACGAAAGAAGCGGCCGCCGCCGGATTCGAGCTGGCGCAGCAATTCGACTTCGTGAAGGCGGACGGGATGGATTACTTCCTGATCTTCGAGTAGGCCGGTAAATCGCCTCTTTGTGTCCATTCCGAGCGGAGCGAAGCGCAGCCGAGGAACCCCCGTGGCAAACACGTCGACGTACGATCACGGGATCCCTCGGCTACGCTCGGGATGACTGCGTTCGATTGCCACTCTGAACAGCGTCCCCAGGATCCGTGTGCCGGCGACGAACGTGCCGCGCAATGTTCCCG
>JBHENA010000238.1:0-2284 GCA_046262275.1 Chthoniobacterales bacterium | reverse complement strand
ATCTCGGTATGGGCCGCGTTGCCGATATGGCTGTTATGCGCCCAGACCACCGCCTTGGAGCTGGGTCCCTTGGCCTCGAGCAGCTGGCAGAGCGTCTCGAACATGTGGGTGTCGCGCAGGTTCCACGATTCGTCGCGCCCATGAAACATTGCGCGATAATAGCGCTCCGCGTTCATCACCAGCCGCGCATTCTGTTCCGCGGAAAAAAATTCCTCCTCCTCCACGTGGCCATCGCGATTGATCAGCTCGCCATATTTGCGTCGCATTTCGACCAGTTGCTCGATCACTTCATCTTCACACGGTTCCTTGCCGCGCATCACGGTGGCGTGTCCATAAAGCTGCGGCTCGACGCTGAAATGCTCGAAACAAGCGTAGCGATCCCGCGCTCTTCGGGCCGCAGTCGGATCGGTCCCGTCGAGGTAGGAGAGCACGGACTCGATCGAGCTGTGCATGCTGTAAAGATCTATCCCATAGAACCCGGCAAGCGCCCTCCCTCGACGATGAGCATTCCACTGGTGCAACCATGCGACGAACTCGAGCACGACCGTATTCCGCCACATCCACGCTGGGAAACGCCGGAAGTCGCCCAGCGCATCCGCTGCGCTCGAGGCTTCATCACGTCCGGTTACAAACCTATGGACACGAAAAGTGTCGGGCCAGTCCGCTTCCAGCGCGACGGCCCGGAAGCCTTTCTCTTCGATCAAGCGCCGTGTCAGCTCGGCGCGCGTGGCGTAAAATTCATGCGTCCCATGGGAGGCTTCGCCGATGAGGACGCACTGCGCTTCGCCGGCCAGTTTTACGAGCGCGTCGTAATCCCCGTCCCTGGCGATGGTGCGTGCCTCCGCCGCTACAATGGCAGCATCCCGATCGAGAGAGCCTTTTGCTTTCAAGGTCATCTTTTCTTCCTCACATCTCGCAAAAGTTAGTCGCCCTGCCTCACCTTTGCCCGCTGGCCAATCGTGACGATCAATCGGCCCCGCCAAGTCGTTGTCGACGAGCAGTAATGCACGTTAACGATTGACGGGCGAGCAGCTTGTCCTTCAAACTGGGGGCACGAAATAGATCTGGATCAGGGCGAGCCGTTTTCTCCCGGTAGCTGCACCCCCTTTTTCAGACCTGCAGTTGCAGGGTTCACCATCGGGAGAGAAGAAAGATTCCTCCCTATGTATCCGATTCAGCCAACCATCAGTACACCTCGTTGCGGAAGGACTTCACCTCGACCGCGCGGTTTATTTCTCCTCATTTTGACCTTGCTTGCGATTGCGCTCGCACCCGCCACGCGGGCGGTAGACCCACCTCCCGACGGAGGCTATCCCGGGCGAAACACTGCCGAGGGCGACAATGCGCTCGAGAGCCTCGCCCGGGGAGGTGTTGAGAATACCGCCCTCGGTTACGTCGCGCTCCTTTTTAACACGACCGGCGACCGCAACACAGCCACGGGAGCGTTTGCGCTCTCAGACAACACCACCGGCTCTGACAACACGGCGAGCGGCGTTCAAGCGCTCTTGAGAAACACAACCGGCTTCAAAAACACTGCCAACGGTGTGCATGCCCTCTATTACAACACAACCGGTAGCCAAAACACAGCCGATGGCTATCAGGCGCTCTTAAGCAATACCACCGGCTTTTCCAACACCGCCCACGGTCAGGGGGCGCTCATTAGCAACACTACCGGAGAGAGCAATACGGCAGAGGGTGCTCGGGCGCTCTTTTTCAACACTACCGGCCGGTCGAATATCGCCTTGGGCGTCGCGGCCGGCGCTAACCTCACCACGGGCGATGGTAATATCGATATCGGTCATCCCGGCTTCGCTGGCGAGGCCTACACCATCCGCATCGGCACACCCGGAGTTCAGGGCACCGCTTTTATCGCCGGTATTCGAGACAAGACCGTTGCCAACGGCATATCCGTCGTGATCAATCCCAACGGTAAGCTCGGCACGACCGTCTCTTCGGCGCGATTCAAGGATGAGATCAGGCCCATGGCTGACGCGAGCGAAGCGCTTCTCGCGCTCCAGCCGGTCACGTTTCGCTACAAGGAAGAGCTCGATTCCGAGCGCATCCCGCAATTCGGCCTCATTGCTGAAGAGGTGGAAAAAGTGAACCCTGATCTGGTGGCGCGCGGTGCGGACGGGAAGGTGAGCACGGTGCGCTACGAGGCCGTGAACGCGATGTTGCTCAATGAATTCCTCAAGCAACACCAGAAAGTCGAGGAGCAAGCGTGCGAGATGCAGGAAGAGAAAACCACGATCGACGACTTAAAGGGCACTGTTGCAACGCAGCA
>JBHENA010000237.1:0-2374 GCA_046262275.1 Chthoniobacterales bacterium | reverse complement strand
GACCAGGAGCGAATCGACGTGTCCATGGTAACAGCCCTCGAATTTGATGATCTTGTCGCGTCGCGTGAACCCGCGCGCCAGCCGGATACAGGACATGGTCGCTTCAGTCCCGCTGTTGACCATGCGCACCTTTTCGACAGACGGAATCCAGCGGCAGATCAGTTCCGCGATTTCGACTTCGAGCGGATTCGGAATTCCAAAGCTGACCCCACGCGCAGCGGTTTCCTGCAGCGCGTCGATAACTACCTGCGGCGCGTGGCCCAGAATCGCCGGTCCCCAGGCGCCGACGTAGTCGATGTATTCGTTTCCGTCGACGTCCCAGATCCGCGCGCCCTCCGCGCGCGCGACGAAAAATGGCTCCCGCTCCATGCCTCGGAATGCACGGACGGGGGAATTCACTCCACCGGGGATGCGCTTCTTTGCCGCGGCAAAGAGTTGTGCGGAGCGAGTGGTCATGGCGAGAATTGGCTGAACATCGAACATCGAACATCCACCGTCGAATGGTCCCGGCGCGTTGACATAGGCAATGCCGCGCCCATACTCCTTTCGCGTATCGGCGGGGGTCGTGCCGAATCCTTTCTCCAACCTGTTTCGGCGCTGACGCGCCTTGGCGTGGTTTCCTACGCCGGATATATCTGCTTGCTGCTTGCCGTGATCGATGCAAGATAAACGTCCCGTCTCGCGCCACGACGCGCCAGACTTTCGGAGCCCGGCGGGGTAGCCAAGTGGTAAGGCAGCGGTCTGCAAAACCGCTATTCGTGGGTTCGATTCCCGCCCCCGCCTCTTCTCGCGCGCGGGTGGTGAAATGAAGATCAGGGCAAATCGCGCGTATGAAATCATGGGCGCCCGGATAGCTCAGCACGCTGATCTGCTGCGGCCATGGCAGGGCACCGGTTATCGAGTCACCACCCTGGATTACCCGAGCCCACAGAGCATTCTCCTCGGTGAAGGCAGCTTTTTGTATGGCGGACGTTGGAACGCCCCCGGCTCCTTTCGCGCCGTCTACGGAAGCATCGACGACATGGTCGCGGTCGCCGAATCGCGTGCGAACGCCGAGTACGCCGGCATCCCTTTTCCGTTCCGGACGCCGCGCTTGTTGGTGACAATTGAATTCAACCTGCGCGCGGTTCTTGATTTGACCGCAGTCGTGACGCGGAAAGCTCTGGAAATCAGGCTCGAGGAGTTGCGCGCCGAGGATTGGCGCAAGGTGCAATCGGATGGATTTGAAAGCTTCACGCAGGGGTTGGGAAGAGCTGTCTTTGGGCACGGCGCCAACGGCCTCCTTGTTCCTTCGGCCCGAATCGCGGGGGGCGTGAATGTGGTTTATCTGCCGCAGAATCGCAGCGAGAAAGAGGAAGCAACCGTTTGCGAGCCTGAAAAGCTTGAGCGCATTAGAGGAAAAGATCTTTAAAAGTGCGTGCAAATATGCAGGAAAAAAGTCTTGCAGATCTTCGAGAGGTGTGGCATTTTCGAGAAATGAAGGCGAAAAAAAGTTCCACTCGCAGCCGAAAACGGAAACTCTCCGTGAATGAGTCGCCACCGATGTATCCGGCGCCACGCAATAGCAGCACAGTGCGCACCCTCCCAGCGTTGGCGGACAAATTTGGCTTGAGACAGGAAACCCTTAGTCGAATGACGGGGTTTTCACTTCGTGCGGTCGCGGGCTGGGCTAGTGGGAAGGAGCCTTCAGCTCCGGTCAAGCGCGCTTTGACCGAAATGGACCGTCTGCTCGACGGCCTGGCTCGTCTCATGAAACCCAGGGACGTAGGGCGATGGCTGAAGGAACCGAATCCCGCTTTCGATGGCTCCACCCCAATCCAGGTGATCGAGCGTGGCCAGATCGATCGGGTCTGGCGCATGCTTTACTTCGTTGAGTCCGGCGAGCCAGGCTGATCGACGGAGATCCAGAAATCCCGGTCCGCACAGCTGCGTGATGGCTCGTCTCCTGCTGGAAAAGGGCTGTGCGTAAGCTATTTCTCGCTCTTCTCGTGCTGCAAAGCGCCTCGATTTTTTCCGCGGGAAAGCTCCCGCCGCTCACGGTGAAAGATGTGAGCCTCATGTTGCGCAGCGGCTATTCCGTGCCGGCGGTTGAGCGCGAGGTCGCCGTGCGGCATTTCACAGATTCCGTGGATGCAACAGCCGAAAAAGCACTGCTCGGGGCGGGAGCGACGCCGGCTTTTGTTGCTGCGCTCAAGAGCGGCGCCTACGCGATCCCGGCGGAGGAACTGGCTGCTGTGCAGGAGGAACTCGCGGCCAAGGCCAGCCGGCAGGCCGCGCAGGCGGAGGAATCACGGAACATGAACACGCTTTACCAAAGCCAGCTCGCGCGAGAGCGCGCCGCAGCGGCTGTGAGGCCCGGACCGGCTTCTAATGC
>JBHENA010000236.1:2033-2635 GCA_046262275.1 Chthoniobacterales bacterium | reverse complement strand
GATTATCTGTCGATCTGGATCGAAGACGCCGCGGCCCCTCGTGACGAGGCCAGGGTGATCGCGCTCGCGAGCGACTTCCTGCGAAAGTATCCCTCGTCTGCCGTGCAATCCGATGTGCGCCTAAAGCTCGCAGAAGTGCATTACCGGCGGCAGGATTTCGCCAGCGCCCAAACCCAGTTCGAGCTTCTAGCGCAACGGAATTCGGCTTCGCCGATCGCGGAAAAGGCGCAGTTTTTTGCCGCGCAGGCGGCGAAACAAAGCATGGGAACGGCGTCGCTAGAGCGCGCGCTCGTGCTGTTCGACGGCGTTGTGAAGCAGACCGGCGCATTGAAGTGGGCGGCGCGTAACGAGCAAGCGGTGATCGAGCGCAAGCTCGGCAAACCGGAAGATGCGATCACCCTGTACGACGAGGTCTTGAAAGGTGACGCGCCCGCCGCGGCGAAGCGGGAGGCGTTGTGCGGAAAGGCTGACATATTTTACGAACTCGGTGCGGCGCAGCCCGAAAACTACAAACGGGCGATGCAGCTCTACGATCAATTAGCCGGGGAGCGGGAGGCCGGCTCGCATTGGCGTAACCAGGCGTTGTTCAAGAAAGGAATGTG
>JBHENA010000236.1:254-2023 GCA_046262275.1 Chthoniobacterales bacterium | reverse complement strand
TGCCTGGAGAAACTGCACATGCCGACCGAGGCGCTCGCGACCTTTTACCAGATTGTGGAGGACGAGAGCCGTCCGGGGCGGCAGCGAGAGTTTTTCTGGTTCTACAAAGCCGGCTTCAATGCCGCGCGACTACTGGAGGAAGATTCCAAATGGCAACCGGCCGCGGCTGTCTACGAGAAGCTTGCTTTTGCCGGCGGCGGGCGGAGCGAGGAAGCAAAGTCGCGCCTGAATCAGCTCCGGCTGGAGCATTTTCTTTGGGAAATGTAGCGCCAGATTGCGCTAGCTGAATCGGCGCAGCCGTTTTCCCACTTTCTCGATCGGGTGCCGTGCCGCGGCCGCGATTAACTCCCGGAAACGTTTCTGGCCGCGCTGCGTCTCGCGAATCCAGTCCTTCGCGAACTTTCCGCTGCGAATTTGCTCGAGCGCGGCTTCCATCCGCCTTTGCACGGAACGGTCGATGATCCGTGGACCGACCGTCATTTCCCCCCACTTCGCTGTGGATGAAATCCTCGCCCGCATCCCCGCGATACCTTTTTCGTGCATCAGATCGACAATGAACTTCAGCTCGTGCAAACACTCGAAATAGGCGAGCTCCGGCGGGTAACCTGCAGCGACAAGCGTGTCGAAACCGAGCCGGACCAGCCGGCTCATTCCTCCGCACAAGACAGCCTGTTCGCCAAACAAATCTGTCTCCGTCTCCTCGCGAAAAGTGGTCTCGATGACCCCCGCACGCGTGCAGCCGATCCCCTTCGCCCAAGCCAGCGCAGTTTTCCTCGCGTTACCGGTGGGATTCTGCTCCACCGCGATCAGGCCCGGCGCGCCTCGTCCGGCCATGAATTCTCTGCGCACCATTGGCCCGAGACCTTTCGGGGCCACCATCACCACGTCGACATCCGGGGGCGGAACGATCGTGCGGTACAAAATGGCGAAACCGTGCGCGAACAGGAGCGTTTTCCCCGCGGCGAGCCGGCCGGCGATCTCGCGCTCGTAAACCGCCGGCATTTCCGTGTCCGGCAACGCCAGAAAGATGACATCTCCGCGTCGAACCGCCTCGGGAGTCGTAACGACTTCGAACTGCGCCGCACGCACACGCACGCGCGACTTGCTTCGTGGCCGAAGTCCGACGAGCACCCGCAGGCCGCTATCTTTGAGGTTCAAGGCGTGCGCCTGCCCCTGCGCGCCATAGCCAATGACAGCGCACGTTTTTCCGCGCAAGAACTTCAAGTCCGCATCTCGATCCAAATAAATTCGGGCGGACATACGACGGCGCGCAGCCGAGCGCGTGATGCTACCGCCGGAGGAAAAGGTGTCAACGCGCCGGCGGCGCGGCTGATCTGGTTGTCGCGCGAGTGCGCGCCGCTGCGCCGCACAGGCGTCTTGCAGCCGGTTTTGCCGGAGCCGTAGTCCCGCGATGGCGTTCAACGCTTCCGCGTCGTGGACATCAAGCCAGCTCGCAAAGCGCAGGGCGCTTACCGCCTGCTCGGTCTCGCCTTTCTCAGCAAGCAGGCGGGCGCGCGCAATAGCGGCTTTGCAATGCCACCAATTGGTCTCAGCGAACTCGTTCACGAGTGCCAGCGCAGCTTCGGGGCCTTTTCTCTGACGCAGGATTTCCGCTTCGAAGCTGATGATCTCCCAAATCCCGGGATAACTGACGCGAGCTTTGTCCAGAGTGGCGAGGGCGGAGTCAGGCTCGCCCTTGCCGAATTGCATCCGGGCAAGATTTACCGCCGCGATCCAGGTGTGGGGATATTCCTTGCGCGCCTCCGTGG
>JBHENA010000236.1:0-244 GCA_046262275.1 Chthoniobacterales bacterium | reverse complement strand
CAAACATCGCCTCCGCTTCGCCAAGCTTCCCCTGGTGCTGCAGAACATGCGCGAGATTGTTTCTAGCCACGGGAAAACTTGGCGAGGTCTGCACGAGCTTTCGCAGAAGGGCTTCGGCCTTGTCGTATTCGTGCCGGGAAGAGTAGATCAGTGCCAGGTTCACGCTCAGCCGCGCGCTCCCGCCGCCGGCCGCAACCGTCCGTTCGTAGAATGTTTGCGGCGTCACCCAGTCGCTGCTTCGCAG
>JBHENA010000235.1:0-2640 GCA_046262275.1 Chthoniobacterales bacterium | reverse complement strand
GTTGTGCGCCATCCCGCGGATGATCTCGATCACGTGCTCGGAGTCCTTTGAGGACAACCCGGAGGTCGGCTCGTCGAACAGGTAAACGTCGGACGAACCGATCATATCGAGTCCGATGTTGAGCCGTTTGCGCTCGCCGCCGCTGAGCGTCTTCTTCACCGGGCTGCCCACCACGCTGTCGCGTCGCTCGCTTAGGCCCAGCTCGACCAGTTTGCCCTCCAGACGCCGCGTCCGGTCGCGGCGCGAGAGATGCGGCGAACGAATCGCGGCTGCGAACTGCAGGTTTTCGTTGATGGTCAGGTTCTCATCGAACGCATCCTCCTGTGGGATGTAACTGATGTAACGCTTGAGGTCGTCGAGGTTTTCGTAGAGCGACTCGTCGTTCAGCAAAACCTGGCCGCGTGTCGGATGAATCTGACCGCCCAGGACCTTTAGCAGGGTGCTTTTGCCGGAGCCGCTCGCGCCCATCACGCAGACGAGCTCGCCGCGATTGACGGTGAACGAGATCCCATCCAGCGCCACCTCGGAGTTGCTGAAGCGGTGGTTCAAATCCACCACCTCGAGGCTGCGGATGATGTTCCGCTCTTCCTCGATGATGCGTTCGGAAAAATTACAACGCAGGAACTGGCCCACGTCGATCCGGATCGTGTCGCCATCGGCCAGTGGCGTTGTCCCCCGCACCGGCATCTCCCGCACCATGATCGGCCGATCGGCCTCGATCACTTCCAGCGTGCCGACGCGCTCATCGTAATCGCAAAAAATCTTCAGCAACACATCGCCGCTCGTCCCGGGAGAGAGAAGAATGTCGTCCGCTTCGAGCAGGCTCGGGTTGTTCGAGACGAGATACTCGGACTTCGAAGCTTGGAGCTGGAAACGGCCGCCCATCGCCCGCGCCCGGCGACGCAGATCGAACAAGTCCATCTCGCTGTCGTTGTGGAAGACGATCCGGTCATCCAGCGTGGCCTCGACTTCTTTCCCAGCTTTTAGCTTCACGTCGTTGATCACCGCGTCCACGTCGCGGAGCGCCTTCACGCGCACTTTCAAACCGAACGTGATTTCGAGAGAGCTTTCACGCGATCGCGAGCGCTCCAGTTGCACCTGGTCGCCATCTTTCGGCACGCGCACATAGATCTGCGGCAGCGAGACATTCTTCTTGGCGTTGAAATAAGCCGCCAGCTCCTGATACGTGAGCACCTGGTCGCCGATCAGAATCCGCTGTCCCGGATAAATCCGGCAGAAACCACCTCGCAACAGCGGCCGCCCACGCACGGAGACCGGTTGTCCGCTGTAGTTCTTCAGCAGGATCAGATCATGATAACGAAACGCCAGCAGCCGATCGCCGTCGTTCAAGCTCTTGAGCAGCACATCGGAGGCGCCGTTCGGCCCAAACGAGACTGACTCCAGTGGCGACGCGCCACGCTGATAAATCGACGGATCGGAATCTTCCGACGCGTTCAGCTGGTAGACGATGTCGATCGCCTGCGCGGCCATTCCCAGCTGCGACATGAATGAATAGAACGCGACCACCTGCTCCTGCTTAAGGCCGGCTTGCGAAATCAGATCGTAAAGCTGCACCCCGAGCATGATCTTGCGATCTGTCCCCAGCCTTTCGGAGAGCTTCTGTGCCATTGCGCCAAGGTCCTGCTGTTCGTAAAGCGCCTGGCGAAAGAGCTGCCGCAGTTCCGAATATACCGCCTCCGGATAATCGTAACGCAAGAAGCCGAGGCTGGAGTCGATCTCCTCTTCCAGCAGCACGCCGTCCGCCTTGGAAAAGCTGGCCAGCACCTGGATCAGCAACGGCAGCAGGTTCGGCCCTTCGGCTACGCTGCGCGGCTTCCGCAGCGCGCGGCGCACCCAGCGCCGGCTCTTCCGTTGCATCCGGTAGGCAAACGGCGTCACGCGCTGCACCGCGCGATCGATCTTGTCAGCTAGGGTGGAAGGCGCTTCCGGCATCAGTTTAATTCAGCGCTTAGGGTAATTCTTAGACCCGTGCTGCGCAATCTTGCTCCGAATCTTCTACGCCGCGCAGGCTCTTTTCTCGGGCACGGCGCGCAGCCTGCTCTTTTGCAATGGCAGATTCTTCATGTTAGCCTTTTTCCCTCGCTGAAAAGCGGGTTTTCTCCCTATGTCGCAATCCGATCGCAACTCAAAGAAGGACAACAAATCCGGCGGAAACGAGCCGACCTTCAACTGGCGCGGCGTAGTTCTCATCGCGATCGCCTTCGCGCTCATCGGCCTGGCGGTGCTCTTCCGCGGCGGCGCTTATGCGAGCGTGGAAGACGTGCCGTACAACCGCTTCCTCGAGCTCCTCGAGAACAAGGAGATCGTGGCCGACCAGCGTTACCCGCTCCAGATCGTGGTCGAAGAAGGCCGGCCCACACAGACACTTCGCGGCGCTTATTTGAAACAAGGCACGGGCGCGGCTCCGACGCAGCAGGTCCCGTTTCGCACCACCATCTACGCCAGCGTCGCCAAGAACCTCGAAGACCGCCTCACAGCTGCTCAGGTCCCGTTCGCCTTCCGCATGGATTCAAACCTGATGGCGCAGACCCTCATCGGTTTTCTGCCCATCGCGCTCTTTCTCCTCGTCCTCTACTTCCTCTTTCGCCAGCAGATCCGCATGGCGGGCAAAGGCGCGCT
>JBHENA010000234.1:0-2765 GCA_046262275.1 Chthoniobacterales bacterium | reverse complement strand
CTCCGGGACCGTACAACGTGCAGATTCCGCAGCGGTGGAAGGGCGGCGATGCGCAGCTTGCGCTGCTCTCTGACCTGGGCCCCATCCATTGGCTGTCGTGCGAGAACGCTCCCATCGGCGACGCCGCGCTGGTTCACATCAGCCGCCAGACCCAACTCGAGCGGCTCTACCTCGGCCGCACGCGCGTCACGGCCCGCGGCCTGCCGCAGCTAAAATCGCTGGAGCAACTGCGATATCTTTCGCTCAAGTCGTTGCCTCTCGACGATGCCGCGATCGCAGCACTGCCGGAGCTTCCGCAACTGGCGAACCTGTGGCTTGACGATACGCGCATCGGCGATGACGGACTCGCGCAATTAAAAAAATACCCGCAGCTTCAATCGCTCTCGCTCGAACGTACTTTGATCACCGATGCGGGTCTGAAAGGCTTGCAGCCCTTGATGAACCTGAGAACGCTCTTTCTGCCCGAGACAAAGATCGCCGGTCCGGGCCTGGCCGAGCTGAAAGCCTTGCCGAAACTGAGCTATCTCTCGCTGAAGCAGAACCAGCTCCGCCCGGATGCGCTGCGGCATATCGGCCAGGTCACGCAGCTCGAAACGCTCGGCCTCGACCACACCAATGTCAGCGACGAACAGCTCGCCGACCTGAAGCCGCTGACGAGGCTGCGCGTGCTATGGCTCAGCAAGACACCCGTGACCGACGCCGGGCTGGAACATCTCAAGCGTCTACCAAGCCTGCAGCTCGTTTATCTGCACGGCTCCAAAGCCACCCCCAACGGCGCCGCAAAACTTCGTCAGGCGATGCCGAAGTGCCAGGTCCACGACTGATTTGGCATCATTTCGTGATCCGCACGCCAGGTAATAAACTCCCGCTTCGTGGGAACAACCTTTGGGAGCTTCGCTGCGCTAGCTAGTGCCCGTCCGGAAACCGACTTGAGCCGCTATTTTCTGGGAATTCTTGGGTAAAAAGTCCGTGAAGATGAGACTTTGTTTGTTCTGTCGCGTATCAAAACACGGGGAAACTCACAGAACAGGAAGTGATCTTCGAGGAGTGAAGGGATGCGAAAACCGTTCTCCAGCCAACAGCGATTCGATTGTGGAGGTGTGCTCGGTGCGCGATTGAATCTGGAATGCCGGGATGAAATTATTCCCATCCTGGCCGCGTTGCAACACCTTTACAGCCAATCTAAAACTCGCGACGCGATGCTCGACTTGGTGGCGGAGGATGTCAACCAGGATTCTCGGGACGATCTCGGCCGTGAAGGAATGGACTACTGGCAGATCCTGGTATTGGCGGCGGTGCGACTGGGCTGCAATCTCGACTACGACAAACTGCAGGACTTGGCCGAGCAACATCGGAACCTGCGGCACATGTTGGGAATCGGGGATTGGAGCGGCGAGGTTGACTTCTCTTGGCGGCGCATTCGCGACAACGTCTGCCTGCTGAAACCGGCCACCATCGAGAAGATCAGCCACTTGATCGTGGCGGCAGGACATCGTTTGCGGCCGGAAGCCGTCCGGCAGACGCGGGCCGACACCTTTGTGGTGGAAACGAATATCCATTGGCCTTCCGAAAGCACACTGATTCGAGATGGGGTGCGGAAGATCATTGGACTGTGCCTGCGGCTGGCCTCCCTGATGAACTCGCCAGGCTGGCGTCAGGCCCTGCACTTGCTCGGAAAGGTGAAGAAGCATTCTCGAAATATCGAGCGCATCTCGTCCCGCAAAGGTCCGCGGTATCAAGAGCGACTCCAGGTCGAGTACCGAAAGCTGTTGAAGCTGAGCGGCAAGGTCACCCGGCGGGCGAGTCAACTCCTCTCCGCAGCGACAACGCACAAGGCCCTGGCCGCCAGCGCTCAGATGGAAGAATTGCGAGTGTTTCTCGCGCGAACCGAGCAAGTTCGCGATACCGCTCGCCGCCGCGTACTCCAGGGGGAAACGGTGTCCAACAGCGAGAAGTTGTTTAGCATGTTTGAACCGCACACACAGCTTTACAAGCGTGGCAAGGCGGGCGAGCCGGTGCAGTTTGGCCGTCTGGTGCTGGTCTTCGAGGACCGCGGCGGGATTCATCACGCATTCTTACCTTCTCGGTCGTGAGCAACAGGACCGCGACGTCGTGGTCCCCCAAACTCGCATCGCGCAGGATCGGTCAGGCGGCGCCATTGAAGAAGCGTCGTTCGATCGCGGCTTCCATACGCCGGGAAATCAGCGACTGCTCGCCGAAATCGTTGCTAGGCCCTGCCTTCCCAAGCCGGGCGCCAAACAGTCGGCAGCACAAGCACGCGATGCGCCGGTCGCGTTTCGCCAGGCACGCCACCGCCACGCCGGCGTGGAGTCGGCCATCGGAGCGCTCCAATCGGGCAACGGTTTGGAACGCTCCCGCGACCGCACGGAACTAGGCTTCGAGCGTTACGTGCTGCTCGGCATCTTGGGTCGCAACCTGCACGTGCTGGGAAAGCTCGTGCTGGCTTGCGAAGCCAAGTCGTGTGAAGCGGCTCGCAGCAAACGTCAAACACGCGCGGCCTAGCGCGCCACATCATTACGACGCAAACTCTCGCGAACCTCTGCGATGAAGCTGCGCGCGCCGACCCTGCGCAAATGCCGAACGAACCATCCGGGACGACTCCGACGATCTGGTAGCCACCGTTTTCTGGCACCTTCGGCCCATTCCATCGGCCGTCGCATGCCTAAAATACGCAACGAAGTGCATTTCCGGACGGGCACTAGCTAGTCGGCGCACGGCCGCAGGATCAACGTGGATTACGGCTG
>JBHENA010000233.1:0-2767 GCA_046262275.1 Chthoniobacterales bacterium | reverse complement strand
GTGCAGGAATTGGCTGTAGCCACCAGCGCGTTCGATCGCATGGCCTATCGTGTGACCGAAGTTGAGGATCGCACGTGGGCCGGAGAGATCGCGCTCATCCTGCGCTACGATGGACGCTTTGATTTTCATGTTGCGATGAACCAGATCCTGCAGCGCAACCTTCCAGCTTGTATTTTGGCGCGACTGCAAGCTGGTAGCTTGCGCCGCCTTCAGCAGATCGAACATCGCAGGGTCGGCCACGATCGCGTGCTTGATGATCTCGGCGAATCCTTGCCTGAACTCGCGATCCGGCAAACTCGCCAGCGTGTCCAGGTCCGCGACAACGAGCGCTGGCTGATGTATCGCGCCTAACAAGTTCTTGCCGCCAATCGTATTGATGGCCGTCTTGCCGCCGATGGAGCTATCCACCTGCGCCAGAAGTGTGGTCGGCACCTGGATGTGCGGAACGCCGCGGTGGTAGATCGCGGCGGCGAATCCAGCCAGGTCCCCGACGACTCCACCGCCCAGCGCCACCAGGAACGAAGATCGGTCGAGACCGCCGGCCGCCATTTCATCGCAAACGACGCCGACCTGCTGGAGCGACTTGGAGCTTTCACCTGCTGGAACGGTGATAAGAAAGGCGGTGAAATCAGCGGTGTGCAAACTCCGGAGGAGGGTTTCCGAGAACAGGGCAGCCGTGTTCGTGTCCGCGATCACTGCGCAACGCCGCCCGCGCGCGACATCTACGGCGTGGTGGCCGAGCGAATCCAGCAGACCGCTACCTACAAGAGCGTCGTAGCGGGAATCACCGACGCGAATCGGAATCCGTATCATCGGGTGACACGAATTGTGCACCGACGCCGCGCCCTGTTCACGGTTTCAAAACCGCTTCTTGACAATCGACAGGAGCCCTTCATGTAACTAGTAGCATGCCTGATCCGGTCGATCCGATCCCGCCTCCGACCCCGGCGCCGGTCGCGAGCGATAACACAGCCTCCAGCACAACCGGTCTGCCGTCGAACGTGGCCGCGGCCCTCGCCTGCATACCCTTAATCGGCGGAATCATCTTCTACGTCCTGGAAAAGCGGGACCAATTCGTCCGGTTTTATGCGATGCAATCCATCATCTTCGGCGGCGCCTGGATCATGCTCAGCATCATTTACCAGATCGTCTGCCACGTCTTCGGCACAGTGCCTGGGATCGGCGGATTGCTGGTGGTCCTCTGGAGCCTTATCTGGGCGATGATTACGATCGGGCTTCTCGTTGTTTTCATCATCACGGTAATCAAAGCCTTCAGCGGCGTGCGCTGGGACATCCCCTACATCGGCCCGATCGCGCGCAGTCAGGTCGACAGCCCCGCAGTGTAGCGCAAGCTTCAGCTTGCGTGCTTCAAGGCTGCTGGCGGTGGAACGTAAAGCGAGACGCATGCGCTATGTTTTACATACTAAAAGCTTCACCACGATTTCCGTCAGGATCAGCTCGTGATCTAATTGGCTGCTGACGAGTTGCACATTTGCCTCCAAACAAGCTTCCAGCCCGGCGATTAACTGGCTGGTCTCGAACCGATTCGCCGACATCGCGGCGATACCCAGCGCGTAGGCATTGAGCGAGCCATCTTTCTTGCGCGGCAGGTGCTCGGTCGCGCTGTCTGGTAGGCGGTTGAGCGCGGCAATGAACGAGAATGGGGCGGACGGGCGCGCCAGCCGATGACGTTCCATCAAATCTTTGGCCAGAAGAAGATTTCGCACCGTCGGCAAAATCGCGACCAACAGAATGCCGATGGCTGTTTCGCCCTGATCGAGGAGACCCCGGACAAGCGCGAGGGCGCGGTCCAGATCGCAGGCCGCGAGCGCGTTCCCCAGCTCGAAGATTACTCCGGCGCGGGAGAGCGGCACGAGCGTGCGGACATCCTCGGCCGTGACAGCCCCTCCGTCGCTCATGTAGAGCTCGATCTTCTCCAGCTCGTTCTCGATCTGGCGCGTATCGCCGCCCGTGAGCAAAACAAAGAGATCCAGCGCCTCTTCCTGGAACACGAGGCCGCGCGCCTTGGCCCGCCCGCGGACAATCTCGGTCGCTTCTTCTTCCCATCCACTGCGGCTGGCATCCAGCTTGTCGATCACCTGGATCTCGGCGCGTTTCGAAAGCGCCTTGTAAAATGAGCGTCGCTTGTCCACTTCCGTCGCGCTGATCAGGAAAGTGATGTCGGGTGCGAGGCCCGCCTCGAGAATGTCGCCCAACTCTTCGAGAGCTCTCTGCACGACAGCTGATCGTCCAATCGGCGTATCGCCGAGGCAGTTCGCGGTTTTCAGCCAAACCAGCTTCCCGCCGAAGAACGGCAGCGTCTGCAACGCCTCAATCGCAGAGCGTACGCGCGCGGCGGATTGTTCCGCGTTATCGCCGCAGCCATCGATCACTTCCAGGCCGAAATCGCCTGCGTCGACGGGAGTCAGCTTCGCCGCCAGCTCCGCCGCGACCCGCTTCACCTCGCTTTCATCCGAGCCGAGGACGGCATGCAGGTTCGCGGTCTCTCTCTTCTGTGTCTTGGCTTTTGCGGGCATTGTTTTGCCGATTCTACGCCATCAGCGACCGCCTTGCAGCCTGCCGCCGTCAGGGTTGCAGAAACCAACGATTAAAGAGATGCTGATCGTGTATGACGCGCGACGCCATTGAGACCGCCGTTCGCGAAGGCATTCCGTTTGTCATCAACATGGCCGACGGGAAATCGTACGAGGTGCGCCAGGAATTTAAGCTGGCCCTTGGCAAGACACGCGTGGTCGTGCTCGATGAT
>JBHENA010000232.1:2562-2837 GCA_046262275.1 Chthoniobacterales bacterium | reverse complement strand
GCCGGAACCCGGGCTCGGAGTTGAAGATGGCGCGCCAGTTCTTGCGCACCTGATCGGCTCCGGTGAAGTTCCTGCGCGGGACAAATGTGCTGCGCGCTCGCGCCGGCGCTCGGGTTTAAGAAGGGGTATTTGGTGGTGAAATCGTAGAAGCCACCCTTCGGGATAATCTCGAGAATCGGCAGCACCTGCTCGCCTAAAACGCCAACGGTGAGCTCGCGGCTCGGGATAAACTTCTCGACCAAAATGCGCTTGTCGTATTTGGCCACGTCCTCCAG
>JBHENA010000232.1:0-2552 GCA_046262275.1 Chthoniobacterales bacterium | reverse complement strand
CTCCAGCGCCGGCCTCAGCTCTTCTTCTTCCTTTACGATGTGAACGCCAACAGTTGAGCCCTCGCGCGGAGGCTTCACCACCAGCGGCAGGTTCATCGACGGACGCTGGCCTGCGCGGATCACTTCCCACTCGGGAGTCGTGACTCCGGCCTGATCAAACTTTTCCTTCGAAAGAATCTTGTCGAATGCGAGGCGGCTTTCTTCCACGCCGTCGCCGGTGTAAGGGATGCCGCGCTTGTCCAGGATCTGCTGGAGCTGTCCGTCCTCGCCGAAGGTGCCGTGAATGGTGATAAAGGCGAGTTCTGTTCCCTCGGGCATTTCGAAATCAGCGCCGTGCACGTCGACGTCCGTGACCCCGGCGCCTAACGAACGCAGCGCGTTCGAAACACCCGCAGCAGTCGCGAGCGACACGTCGCGCTCGGAACCCGGTCCGCCTTTCAAGACGGCGATTTTCGCGGGGAGTGATGTCATCACGCGCGCGCCGCCTCCGTCGCATCTTGGGTAGGGTGGGCGTCTCGCCCGCCGGTTTCGGCATCTTGCCGAACCGAACTTTCGAAAGTGCGTGAACGCGAGACGCGTTCACCGGCGGGCGAGACGCCCACCCTACCCGAGACAATCGCGACAACCATGCTCACGCTTCCTCCCCCACAATTTGCACTTCCGTCTCCAATCGGACGCCGCGTTTCTCACGCGCGGTGCGCTGGATTTTCTCGATCAACTCCAGCATCTCGACGGCTGTCGCGCCGCCGTCATTCACGATGAAATTCCCGTGCACTTCCGAGACCCGCGCATTGCCGACGCTGCAGTTTTTCAGCCCCAGTTCATCGACCAATTTGCCCGCGGGGCACGGCTCCGGGTTCTTAAAAATGCAGCCCGCGCTCGATGCGGCAGGCTGGGTCGTGCGCCGCTTCTCCTGCGAATCCTGAAGCCGCCGGAGGATCTCGTCCTTGGCCGCCGGTGTTCCGCGAAAAACAGCCGAGACGGCATAGTTGCCCATCAGCGACGGAACATGACGGTAGCGCACCTCCAGTTGCGCGGGCGTCTTCACGTGCGACCTGCCTTCCGCATCGAGGTAGCGGACGCTGACGACGTTGTTGAATGTTTCGAAGCCCATCGCGCCGGCGTTCATCCGCAACCCGCCGCCGACTTCGCCGGGAATCCCTTCCATCCACTCGAGCCCGCCGATCCCGGCAGCTTTCCCGGCGTAGGCCACCTGTTTTAATTTCGCGCCGACCCCCGCCTCGATCTCCTGACCGCGCACTTCTACGCGATCGAACTCTCCACCGCTCGGATGGACGACGACCCCGCGTATTCCGCCGTCGCGCACGAGCAAGTTCGATCCGCGGCCGATGACGAAAAGCGGAAGGTTTTCCTGCCGGCAGATGCGGATGATCTCAGCGAAGGCAGCCTCGTTCCGCGGCTCCACCCAGAACTGCGCCGGCCCGCCGACACGCAAGGTAGTATGCCTGGCGAGTGGCTCGTAAAGCCGCACCTCCCCTGCCTGGCCCACGACCTCTTTCAGCTTCTCCGCGATCACCAGATCGGCCGCCAGAATCGAGAGCTGCTCGTGAACGTTGCCTGCGCCCAGACTCAGCACCAGGTCGCCCGGAACGATGATGTTGCCGACGTCGCTGTGGAGTCGGTCCAGCCGCGGCTGATACGCGGCGCCTTTATGGCCGTGCGCCGCGATCGCGTCCACGATGGTTTGACCGCTAATCCCGCGGATTGGCTCTTCGCTGGCAGGATAGACATCGCTGACGAAAACGCGGTCCGTATCATCAAACGCGGAGCCAAATTCTTTGCGCAAGGCTTTCGTGCGCGAGTAACGATGAGGCTGGAACATTGTCAGGACGCGGTTGCGGCCCACTGATTTCGCCGTGGCCAGCGTGGCGCGGATCTCCGTCGGATGGTGAGCGTAGTCGTCGACGAGGAGGAAGCGCTCGCTGGAATACTTGATCTCGAAGCGGCGGCGCGCGTGCTGAAAATGACGCAGCGAGGCGGCGATTTTCTCGAAAGGGATTCCCGCTTCCGTCGCCACAGCAATCACACCGAGTGCGTTGCTGATGTTATGACGCCCCGGCACGTTCAAGACCGCCTCGCCCAATTGTTCGCCTCGGCGCAGAACGCAAAAGACGGACGCGAAATCCTGCAGCTCAAGGTCTGCTCCGCAGTAATCCGCCTCCCCGGAAAAACCAAAGGAAATGCTGTTCGGGCGCGGGGCGCAAAGCTGTCCGGCATTGCTGTCGTCGGCACAATAGAAGATGCTGCCGGCCGTTTGGTCGAGCAGTTGTGCGAAGACCTCCTGGATCGCGCTCAGGTCGGCATAGAAATCCAAATGCTCCTCCTCGAGATTGAGAATGAGAGCGCTCTCCGGCTGGAAATAGCGCAGCGTGCCATCGCTTTCGTCCCCTTCCGCCACGAAGTACTCGCCGCGCGGATTCCAGTGCGCGTTTGCGCCCAGAATCGGAATTTCCGCGCCCACGTAGTGCGACGGATGCAACCCGCCTTCGCGGAAAACATGGGCCAGCATGGCCGAGGTGGTGGTCTTGCCG
>JBHENA010000231.1:354-2868 GCA_046262275.1 Chthoniobacterales bacterium | reverse complement strand
ATCTGTGCCCTCTCATTTTTCCTGCTCGTGCTGCCGATCCGAAGCGGCGAGCACGGCGGCCGCGTGGAGAGCAGCCCGTGGCAGAGTCTCGTCGAGGGGGTTCGCTTCCTTTTCAGCCGGAAGGTGATCCTCGCAACGATCACGCTCGACATGTTGGCGGTGCTACTCGGTGGCGCGACGGCGTTGCTGCCGATCTTCGCCGACAAAATTCTGCACTGCGGCCCAATCGGCCTCGGCTGGATGCGGGCCGCGCCAGGGATCGGCGCGTTCGTGATGGCGATCGCAATCGCTTATCTGCCGCCGATGCGCCGAGCCGGGAAAACCTTGCTCTGGTGCGTGGCTGGTTTCGGCATCTCGACTCTCGTGTTTGGGCTCTCGCGATCGCTCTGGCTGTCGCTCGCAATGCTCTTTTTCACAGGTGTCTTCGACAGTGTGAGCGTAGTAATCCGCCACAGCATCATTCAGCTGCTCACGCCGGACGAAATGCGCGGCCGCATCTCAGCCGTTAACAATATCTTCATAGGAACATCGAACGAGCTCGGCGCGCTGGAATCTGGGCTGACCGCCGCGTTGTTCGGACCGGTGGTGTCGGTCGTCGGCGGCGGTATCGGGACGATTCTGGTCGTGCTCGGGGTGGCGAAGATCTGGCCTGAAACGAGCAAAATCGGCGCGTTAGATAAAGACCTGCGCTGAGCGTGCCGCAAAGGTTGTCATCCTGAGCCGAGAATACGGCGAAGGATCTCACATGCGGAGTGCACGTTCCGACCGAGCAGGGGCTTCGATCGAAGTCGGCGCGTTCTTGCTGCACGACTGATTTTGTACGTAATCACCCCCAATAGGTGAGGTCCTTCGCCGTCTGCGCGGCTCAGGATGACGACGTACGCCGGGCCGTCGAGATTCCCATTTCCTCCAGGATCTCTCCGACCGCGGTGACGAGCGCCTTCACATTCTCCACAGAGATCCGCCCGATCGTGCCGATGCGAAAGCAATCGGCATGGCTCACTTTGCCGGGATAAATGACAAAGCCGCGCTCCGCAAGGCGCCGGTAAAATTCCGCGAACTCGAAGTTCGGACTCTCTGGATAATAGAATGAGGTGATGATATCGCTTTGTCGCTCGGGCGGCAGGTATTCGCGAAAACCGAGCCGGCGCATGCCCTCCAGAAGCGCGGCGCGATTGGCACGAAACCGTTCCGCGCGCGCCGGGACGCCACCTTCATTCCGCAATTCCCGCAATGTCTGAGCGAACGCCAGCAGTGCGTGCGTGGGCGGAGTAAAGCGAAACTGGCCGTTTTGCTCGAGCGCCTGCCATTGCGCGAGAAGGTCCAGGCTTACGCTGCGCGCCCAGCCGGCGGTTGCTTCAAGCGCTTCCCTCCGCGCGATCATGAACGAGAAGCCCGGCACACCTTCGAGACATTTATTAGGCGAGGAGACGAGGTAATCGGGTTGCAAAATCGAAACATCGAGCGGCACGCCACCGAAGCTGCTCATGGCATCTACGATCAATCGGCAGCCATATTCCCGCGCAATCCGGCTGATCTCATCGATCGGGTTCAGGATGCCGGTTGTGGTTTCCAGATGTACTATGGCCAAATGCGTCGGCCGCGGCTCTTCCGAGAGCAAACGCTGGACAGTCGCAGGATCAGGCGATTCGGTTTCGGGCCAACGTTGAACGCGCACGGCTATCTTCAGCCGTTCCGCGATGTGCAGCATCCGTTCGCCGTAGGCACCGTTCGCGAGGATCAGTAATTCGCCGTCAGGTGGAATGGCGGACGAAATGACAGCTTCGATCGAGTAGGTTCCGCTGCCCTGTATCAGGATCGCTTCGTAGCCGCTTTCCTGGGAGACGGCCGCGATTCGCAGCAGCTCCTTCCGAATATCCGCGACGATCTCGACAAAATCGGAGTCGCGCGAGCCAAGGTCGCGCTGCATGGCGGATTTGACGCTGGCGCTCGTGGTCAGCGGGCCCGGCGTGAAGAGCAGAGAGGGTTTGTCGTCCACAGATTTCGCAGATTTACACAAATTTCCGCCCTTCTGAAAATCTGTGCGAATCCGTGTCAATCTGTGGATTAGCTCTCTTCAAGAAGGCAGAGAATCGTTCCTTCACCTCGTGCGGCTTCACTGTCGGACGGCCGAGGTTTTCCGGAGAGCCGGGCCGGATCTTCACGTGCAGCAACGATGGCCCGCGCCGATGCCGCAACTCGCGAACGGCTGCCGCGATATCGGCCCGCCGATTGACTGCGAAGGCCGAGCGATAATTCGCGGCAGCAGCGACTTGGGCGAAACGCACAACTGGCGATGCGGTTTGCTGCCCGCCCGTCGAGTCGTGCGCTTCGTTGTCGAGAATGATGTGGAGGAAGTTGTCCGGTTGGTAAAAGCCCATCGTGGCAAGCGAGCCCATCTTCATCAGTGCCGCCCCGTCTCC
The DNA here is from genome assembly GCA_046262275.1 of Chthoniobacterales bacterium. Classification (GTDB taxonomy): domain Bacteria; phylum Verrucomicrobiota; class Verrucomicrobiia; order Chthoniobacterales; family UBA10450; genus JACCTI01. Next base: position 445 of record JBHENA010000231.1, on the reverse strand, counting down.
ATCTATTACCACCACCGGCTGCCGCGGTAAGGCGTGTGCAACACCGAAGCCGATTGCCGACGCGATGCCCATACCGCCGACGACGTAGAGA
>JBHENA010000231.1:0-344 GCA_046262275.1 Chthoniobacterales bacterium | reverse complement strand
CGGCGCGATTGAGTTCTTCTTCATCACGAGGGCGAAGGGTCGCTGCCGTTCTGCCACGCTCTCCTCCGCCTGCGACATCGTGGCGGCGATCGCGGACTCCTCCTTCGGAAACGGCAGCCATGGAATCTCAAGCGTATCGAGCATCTGGTGCATGATCCGACCCATCTGCTCGTGCTGCGGCTCGTCTTTCACACCCGGCTGCCCGCGCCAGGTCACGATGAGCAGTGTCCGAACCTGAAACGGATAATTGAGCGACGTGAGCGGGTTGACCATGTTCCCGAGGCCGGAGTTTTGACACATGGTCACTGTTTTTCGCCCCGCGAGAGCAGCGCCAAATGTAATCC
>JBHENA010000230.1:312-3068 GCA_046262275.1 Chthoniobacterales bacterium | reverse complement strand
CCTGTCGCATTCGCCCATTACGAAGTCCAGACTCCCGAGGATCGCCACCACATCGCTAATGCTGTGTCCGGGCAGCAGCTCGGGCAAAATGCTGAGGTTGCAAAAAGAGGGGGAACGGATCTTCAGCCGGTGCGGCACGCCACCGCCTTTGCTGTGGATGTAGAAGCCGAGTTCCCCTTTTGGGTTCTCCGCCCCGAAATAAATTTCGCCCACCGGCGCGTCGAGTCCTTCCGTCACAACAATGAAGTGGTGGATCAGCTCCTCCATTTTCGTCATGACGCGGGCTTTGGGTGGCGGCATGTTTTTCCAATCGTCGACGTTAATCGGGCCGCTCGGAATCTTGTCGATGATCTGCCGCAGGATGCGCGCGCTTTGCCGCATTTCTTCCAGGCGCACCAGATATCGGTCATAGCCGTCGCCCGCAGTCCCGATCACCACCTCGAAGTCATACTGGTCGTAGTCCAGGTAAGGGTGTTTCCGCCGCAGATCATGCTCGACACCGCTCCCGCGGAGGTTCGGTCCGGAAATTCCATAGGCTATGGCACGATCTTTTGCGATCACGCCAATATCGCGCGTCCGATCTACGAAGATCCGGTTCCGCGTCAGCAGCTTGTCGATCTCGTTGAGCTGCGGAATAAAGCCATCGAGAAATTTGCTGAGCTGGGGAAAAAAGCTCTCCGGCAGATCCCGGATCTGCCCGCCGATGCGCGTGTAAGAGGTAGTGAAACGCGCGCCGGAGATGACCTCGCAAAGATCATAAATCTTCTCCCGCTCTGTGAAGGTGTAGAGGAAGACCGTCATCGCGCCGAGGTCCAGCGCCATCGCGCCGATCCCCAGCAAGTGCGCTTGAATCCGCGCCAGCTCGCAACAGAGCACGCGGATGGCTTTGCCGCGCGGCGGCAATTCCCAACCCATCAACTTTTCGACCGCGCAGGCATAGGCGACGTTGTTCGCGAGCGGTGCGAGATAATCCAGCCGGTCCGTGTAAGGTACGAACTGATTGTATTGCATGTTCTCCGCGATCTTTTCGTCGCCGCGATGCAGATAACCGACGTCGGGTGTCGCTTTCGTAATCGTCTCGCCATCCAGCTCCAGGACGAGACGGAGAACGCCGTGCGTAGCCGGGTGCGACGGCCCCATGTTCAGCACCATCTTCTCGCCGATGTCTCCGCTCTGGCTCGCGAGCTCCGCTTCCGCCGCCGCCACTCTCCGCGGGGCATCCGGAGATTCAATTTCGCGCGTCGTAAAAGCCATACACCCGAGAGGTGCGACTATGCTCGCGACACGGAATCGGGGCGCAAGCGCAAACTGCGTGAAAATCACGCCGGCACCGCGGCCGAGCTGCCGCGGTGCATTCAACTACTGCTGGCCGGGAGTTACAGTTCCTTCCAGAAGGCGGTCACGGGCTCAACGCGCCGAGAAACCCGGGCATTCTGGTAGAACTTGATCATGTGACGGCGTCCCACTGTCATGTCTGAGGGGTGCAGTGCGGACGGATCAAGACGCCATCTTAGCGCCCCCTGCCGCGCGACATTATCGAGTTCGTCAATGCCGCTGCTGCGGATAATCTGCGCATCTCTGACGTGGCCGTTACTCTCGAAGACCAGCCCTAGAACCACCGAACCGGACCACGCCTGATCCAAGACCGAGCGTGGCAGTGGCGGTGCGGGCTTCGCGGCCCATTGTGCTTGCGCCGGACCTGCTCCGAGGAGCGAGAGAACGGCTGCAGCCACAACGCACGCCGCGCAACGAGACCTGTGTGTTGACTGGAGTTGTTGGCTCATGCCGCGATCATGTCGATACCGTAAGAAAAACACAAGCCATTTCGCCCGAATGTTTTAGCGGGTTCTGCGCGCAGGCCGGAAAGAACAATCTCGCACCGGTCCGGGTTTAGAGCTAGCTACTCGACATGGAAAAAATCGCGCTTCTTTTTGCGGGGCAGGGGGCACAAAGGGTCGGGATGGGGCGCGAGCTGGCGGTCGAGTTTCCCGTCGCAGCAAAGCTGTTCGTGGAGGCGGATGAAATCCTCGGGCGACGGCTGAGCGAGATCGCCTGGAGCGGCCCGGATGAAGAGTTGACGAAAACCTGCAACGCGCAGCCTGCCTTGTACGTCCACGGGCTCGCCTCTCTGGCTGCTTTGCGGGAACTGCTTCCGGATCTTCAGGTCGAAGCGGCCGCTGGACTATCGCTCGGCGAGTGGACGGCCCATGCAGCGGCCGGCACATTCGATTTTGCGACGGGGCTGAATCTCGTGGAAAAGCGCGGCCAACTAATGGACGCCGCGTGTGAAGCGACGGCCGGCGCAATGGCCGCCATGGTCGGCGCAGACGAGAGCGCGGTGCGCGCGCTCGCGGCCGACACGGACGTTGACGTGGCGAATCTGAACGCGCCGGGGCAGATCGTGGTTTCGGGCGAAGCAGCAAAGGTGGAATTGGCGGTGACGCTCGCCAAAGAGCACGGGATCCGCCGGGCGACGCTGCTGAAGGTGGCCGGCGCCTATCATTCACGCCTGATGAACAGCGCTTTCCTGCAGATGGGCCAAGTGCTCACGGAAGCGCAGTTGCAAATGCCACTCTTTCCAGTCGTGAGCAACGTGACGGGTCGCCCCGCAGAAACATTGCCGGAGATCCGACGCACCCTCCAGGATCAGATTACGGGAACGGTGCGCTGGACTGATTGCATGGAATGGCTGTTCGATCGCGGCTGCGATTTCTTCATCGAACTCGGCCCTGGCGGCGTCCTCGCCGGTTTGCTGC
>JBHENA010000230.1:0-302 GCA_046262275.1 Chthoniobacterales bacterium | reverse complement strand
CGCGGAGAAGCTGCGCGCCCTGTAGCCTCTCGTTGGGAAAGGAATGCCCGCGAGTTAATTGTTGATTGCGGACGCCTCCACGTGTTACGACTGCTGAAATCACGGGTCATTCTCAACGAACGCGGTGCAAGTGACGGCTCAGCTTGTGCACCGGAAGGTGCGCTGGGCCTGCCTCGCATTGGTGCTACTCTCGGCCACCTGCTCCAGCTATGCGTTGGATGCGTACTGGAAAGGGCGACGAAACGCTTTCTGGTCAACAGGCATCAATTCAGTCAATGGGGTCAGTAACTGGTACTCACAGC
>JBHENA010000229.1:2544-3110 GCA_046262275.1 Chthoniobacterales bacterium | reverse complement strand
TGCTTGTGGAGAAACGCGACAGCGGGGTGGTGATCAAGGTTTGGTCCTTCTGCTCGCCCGGGTAGGCTTGCTCGAGGTTCGCCGCCAGCGTCTTTAATGCAGGCTCCGCAGCGGCCGCCGTCACGCCGGGCTTGAGCCGCGCGATGATGAGCAACTGCGTGCCCTTGCGATCGCCGAGCGCGGTGCGGTTATCGCTCTCGAAATCATTCGCCACCTGATCGTAGGAGCCGAGCGGAAGCCAGATTTCCGGTGCAAAGATCTGCATCGTGCCGGTGAAGCCTTTCGGCAGAATGCCAACCACCGTGAACGGCCGGCTGTTGATCATGATCTTCGAGTTGAGCAAACCGGGATTGAGGCCCTGCTTTTCCCAATAGCTGTGGCTGACGATGGCGACGCCGGGATTGCTGCCCGGCTTCTCTTCCTCGGGCAAAAAGACGCGGCCCTGGATCGGCGTCACACCCATGACCGAGAAGTAGCTGGCAGTCACGAGATCGGCGAACGTGCGGCGCGTGCTGGCCGCGTCACCAATGCCGACCATGGCGAGGCTGTGCGCCATCACCGCGGCG
>JBHENA010000229.1:0-2534 GCA_046262275.1 Chthoniobacterales bacterium | reverse complement strand
GGCGAAGACGGTGTTGTGCTCGCGGATGTCGAGGTAGGTCGGATAGGAGAAGCCGCGGAAGTTCTTCGGGTTCTTCTTATCCTGGGAAAAAAGCTGCACGATCTCGTGCGGCTTCGCGTAGGCGGGCGGCTGAAAGAGCATCGTATTCAGCAGACTGAAGATGGCGGTGTTCGCGCCGATGCCGAGCGCGAGGACGATGACCGCAGCGGTGGTGAACCCCCTGGCCTTCACCAGCTGCCGGAGCGCGAACCTGAAATCGTGGAGCATAGGCTTACGGGTATGATGCGGCCCACACGCGGTTTGGATTCACGGAACCTTCGAGGAGCTGGCGCGGGGCGAATCAACCCGGAGGGTTCAAAGCTTGTAGCCGGCGGTTGAGCGAGGCGACACCGCCGGAAGAGCCCACCAAAACGACCGCACCCCGGAGGGGTGCCAGCAGGCCAATTGCACGGTGCTGGCACCCCTGCCGGGGTGCGGGCTCGATGTGCGCGTAATCCGGTGGTGTCGCCGCTTTGCGGCTCAACCACCGGCTAGAGGCTGACAAGCCTCCGGCTTGTTTTTCAAAGACATAACCGCGTTGAGACGAGTTCTTAATCTTGCTCCGTCGCTGCGGCCTCGGCGGCTTTGCGCTCAAGATAGCGCGCTACCACTGCCGCCGCGGTGGAGGATTCCGGGTCGTCTTCCACATCATCATATCCATGGATTAAGATGTTGCGCATCGCGATGATGCTCTTCCAAGGCACTTCGGAATACTTCTCGCGCACCGTAGTCGGCAACTTCGAAGCAGCCTCGCCAATGATCTCGATGTGTCGCAAGCACCAGACGCGCACCAGCTCGTCCGTGTCGAAGCGCTCTCGACCCTCGCCGGTGTAGCGGCGAATTGCCTCAATCGAGTCCAGAATGTCGGTCAGGCGTTCGCGCGCGGCGCGCGCGCTCATATCGGCAGCAATTCCGGCTGCACGCCTTGCAAGAAACGCCGTTTCACGCCGCGTTCGTTGACGACGTCCACGCGACACGCGAGCAGATCCTCCAGGGCCACGACGAGGCTAGCGCGATCCAGTAAACTTCGCCCGGCCTCCATTTGCACCAGAAAGTCGACATCACTCGCCGGCTCTTCATCACCGCGTGCGACGGAGCCAAAGAGACGCAACTGGCTCGCACCGTATCGGGCGGCCAGCGCCAAGATCGCCTCCCGATCTCGTGCGATCAGCTCACGCTTCGTCATGGCCGGATTCTACCAGAAGAGGAGAGCCGACTCAATGCGGTCGATGATAGTGGAGCGCACGTGACGCTAAAGGAATGCGGGGTGACACTGCGGTGCAGCCGTTACCAGCAGTGTCTATAACTCGCCTGTGGCTCGTTCATCTTCCTCGCTCGCGACCGCTTCGGCGGCTTCGCGCTCGAAATAGCGCACAAGCGCCCCCGCGGCGGTCGAGGACTCGGGCACATATGCGATCGGTGGGTGGCCTTTCGCTTTGAGCGCCTCGTTCACTTTCGGAAGCTCCTGCGCGTTTATTTTCTCGAACTCCTTTGTAACGTCGTCGAGCTCACGCTTGAGCGCATCGATGTAGGCAATCTGGTAATCAGCTGGTTTACCTTCATGACTGAGGATCCCGCCGTAGAGTTGATCGGTATGCTCACGCAAACGCTCCTCGCCGGTAATCGCGCCTCCCTCGGTCGTGGCGACGATCTGTTTGCGGACGGCATCCACTTTCCCGTCGAAATCAGTCAGCGTTTTGCGTAACGCATCGCCTTCCGGCAGAGCGCCCGTCGCTTTCGCGATCGCGGCGCGCAGCGGCATGATCCGATCCATCAACGCGCTCTCCGCGCCGAAGAGCGCATGCACCCGCATGGCGGCATCGTACTGCGCTTTGCGATCCGCGGCGGTAAATTTTACCCGGCGATCGAGTCCGACCGTCAGCTTGGTCTCGGAAACTTTGCCGCCCTTCGTCATTCGAACGGTGTAAACCCCGGGCAGCAAGCGCGGGCCGCGCGTCCCCGCGAAGGCGAGCTGTGCCGCCGGTGGAACGCGCGGCGGTTTCTCGCGCATGCTCCACATCACGCGGTTGAGCCCAGGACGCTTGCTCGCGGGCAGCTCGTCCACGACACGCCCGGAGGCATCCAGCACCTCGATCTTCAACTTCCCGAAGAGATGACGCGAACGCTGATAGTAGGTGATCACCGCGGCATCGGGCGGATTGTCGCCCACGAATGAAGCGTTGCCCGTAACTCCGCCGCCGTTGCCTTGGATTCGCTGCTGCACGGGCCGAGCCGCGACAAAGGCGGCCTCCTGCGCGAGGACTTCTGGCGTGAGCGCGCGCAAGGGAGTGATGTCGTCCACAATCCAGATCCCCCGCCCGTGCGTGGCGAGGACCAGCTCGTTATCACGGGGATGAATCGCGATGTCGCGCACCGCGACCGCCGGAAAGCTGAAACGTACCTCCGTTGCAGGTCGTGACTAGTTGTTACTCGGGGCCGAGTCCTCATGGCAGGATCCAGGTCATGTCCAGGGACAGAGACGAGCAGACGAAGCG
>JBHENA010000228.1:0-3131 GCA_046262275.1 Chthoniobacterales bacterium | reverse complement strand
GGCTCGACGGCAGCAAAAAGATGAGCAAAAGCCTTGGCAACTACATCGGCGTAAGTGAAAGCGCTCCCACGATGTTCGCGAAAATCATGAGCATTTCCGACGATCTGATGGCGCGCTACTACACTGTTCTGTTAGGACGCACGCTACCGCTGGAGATGCACCCAATCGAGGCGAAGAAGCAGCTCGCGGCAGAGATTGTCGCCACCTATCATTCCGCCTCGGCGGCGAAAAACGCCGCCGAGGATTGGAATGCGCGCTTTAGCGAAAAGCGTCTTGCCGATGCCGATCTTCCCAGCTTCCGCAGCGCGCCGGGCGATGCTGTTTCGGTGGTGGTGGCGGCCTATTCAACTGCTTTTGCCGTCTCAAAATCACGGACGGAAATTCGTCGCCTGCTCGAGCAAGGCAGCGTGCAGTTGGACGGCGTCAAACTCAGCAATCCCAAGGCCACATTGTCGTTGCGGCCAGGTCAAATCTTGCGTCTGGACAAAACGCGCGCCGTCAAAATCGAGTAGTGCCTTCCCCGTACAGCAAAAGAGCGTGGAGGATCGCCCCACGCTCTTCGAAGCAGCTTTACGCAGTCGCAGTCTCGAACATCGGCATCATCACCGGGCGCTCCACCACAGGCGCGGCGATCCCTTCGAAGTGCGAACGGATGCTCCGCATTTCGGAGGTGACAAAAGCGTCGACGAATTTGAAGCGCCGATCGAGCCAGGCGAAAAGTTTGTTCTTGATCGTGTAGTGCACGGCCAGAGTCACCTCCGTGCAATTCGACCGGATCTGGGCAAAGTCGACCAGCCCCATTAGATCGATATTCCCGCCGGTGGATTCAAACGCGAACTGATCGGGGTTTTCACTCTCGGCGGCCAGAAGAACGGTCCGCGCTTCAAAGCCGAGCGGGCCGCGGAAACTGAAATCGACCGTCTTGGACGAAGTCACGGTTGCTTTGGTCACCATCACGAACTGACGGCGGTACGATTGGATGCTGGAGAGCCGCGCTTTGCATTCCGCAAGCGACTGACTCATGTGCAGAGTTTTTTGTAGGAGCATAGGATTGAGGTTGTGCCATTTAACGAGCAACGCATGTGCCACCAACACTTTACGAGGGAGCGCTCGAGGGCGTGCCGGCAAACTGTGTAACAATTCGCTACACCCGTGTTCAATCAGGAGACGGTTGTACTTTCGTCGCCAAATCGACCAAGAAGCGCCATTCGGCAGGAATTTCGTTCGTGGCGCCGTCTATTCCGGACAGAACCGGGACCTCCGAAATCTTGCTCAGGATTTCTTGGTTCGTATTCGAAGCGATGTCTGACGCAGCGCCGATATTGTTCAGCACCACGGCGGCGCAGCTTAGCCCGTGCTCGGCAATGCTGCGCAACGTGAGCATCGTGTGGCTGAGGGCGCCGAGTCGGTTCAATGCGACGAGCAGGACCGGCAGGTTCATCTCCGCGGCGAGATTGCTCACGAAATAATTTTTCCGGATTGGAACCAGCCAGCCGCCGACACCTTCGACAATAACGAAATCGAACCGCTCTCGCAGCTCGCCGACTCGAGCGACTAATTCCCTGGTGTCGATCTCCACCCCTTCAATCTGCGTCGCCAGGAATGGAGCCGCCGGCGTTCGCAGCCAGACAGGATTTACTTCGTCGATACTCAAGTCTCCGGTGCCTGCGGCTAACAAGAGCTCAGCATCGCGGCGGTCACCGCAGCAAATCGGCTTCATTCCGGCGCAGCGTAGCCCCGCCGCGCGCCCAGCCGGAGCAGAGAGACGGCGGTATGGGTCTTGCCCACACCGGTGTCCGTTCCAGCGAGAAACAGACTCACGTCCGCGACGGCGGCGCTAAGCGGCGCGCGCCTTCTCCTCTACAACAGCTTTCGCCATCGAGCGGAAGATCTTCGCGCCGTCCACGCTCCCCAGGCGCTCTTCACACGCGCGATCCGGATGCGGCATAAGGCCGAAGACATTGCGCCCGCGATTGCAAATCCCGGCAATGTTCTCGACCGACCCGTTAGGATTCGCTGACGCAACTACGTTGCCGTTCGCATCCGTGTAACGCAGCATCACCTGACGGTTAGCGTTCAGTTCCCGCAAGGTTGTCGCATCGGCAAAGAAACAGCCTTCCCCGTGCGCGAGAGGCAGACGCATCAATGTTCCTTCCGGGCAGCCAAGCGTGAATGGCGAATGAGGGACTTCGACGCGCGCAGTCACCATGTCGCACACGAAACGGAGCGAGCGGTTCCGCACCAGGGCGCCCGGCAGGAGTCCCACTTCACACAAAATCTGGAAACCGTTGCAGATCCCGATGACCAGCTTCCCGGCACGCGCCTCCTTCACCACCGCCCGCATGATGGGAGAGAAGCGCGCAATCGCGCCGCAGCGCAGGTAATCGCCGTAGGAAAATCCACCCGGCAGGACGATTGCGTCGAACTCTGCAACCGAGGTAGTCTTATGCCATACATATTCCGCTTTGAGCTCGGCGATTCCATTGATGGCCGCGATACAATCCTGATCGCAATTCGAGCCGGGGAATTGCACGACCGCAAATTTCACGCTCTTTCCTCCTCGTCGTTTTGTAGCTCGTAGTCCTCGATCACCGGATTGGAAAGCAGGTCGCGGCACAACTGGCGCAGGCGCGGTTCGACCTCCGCTGGCTTGCCGTCCAGGTCGATCTCGAGGTACTTTCCGATTCGCACGCTGCGAACCTCCGGCATTCCGAGGTGCTGCATCGCATCGCGCACCGCAGTGCCCTGGGGATCCAGCACTGCCGCCTTCGGTGTGACGATGACCCTCATTTTCACGACGCAATATTAACGCGTGCGCGACGCCAACAAGTTGAATGTGGCGCGGATTGTCTTACCGCGGAATGACCCGCTAGAATACACCCATGCGATTCGCTCGTTTGATCGGATCTATTCTGCTCCTGGGCAGTGCCGCAGTTTCCTCAGCGCGCCCGCTCGCGCTCGTCGGAGGACGCCTCATCGATGGCTTCGGTGGACCACCCCTCGCAAACAGCGTCATTATTATCGAAGGCGAGCGGATCACCGCGATCGGGACGGTGGGCGCGCTCACTCCACCCGTTGACGCAGAGATCATCTCTACCGAAGGCATGTCCGTGCTGCCCGGTCTGTGGGAT
>JBHENA010000227.1:0-3150 GCA_046262275.1 Chthoniobacterales bacterium | reverse complement strand
GAATATGATCTCGAAATGCTGCAGGAGATGGGTTTCTGCAACGGGATCGAGAACTATTCCCGCCATCTCTCCGGCCGCATGCCGGGCTCAAAGCCCTTCACGCTGCTCGATTTTTTCCCGAAGGATTTCCTCCTCGTGATCGACGAGTCGCACGCCACCATTCCGCAGGTCGGCGGGATGTACGAGGGGGATCGATCGCGGAAAACTGTTCTGGTCGAATACGGCTTCCGGTTACCAAGCGCGCTCGATAATCGGCCGCTCAATTTCCAGGAGTTCATGGGAATGGCAAACCAGATCGCCTACGTCAGCGCGACGCCGGCGGAGTTCGAGATTCAAAATAGCGTGGTTGGGAATACCGGCTATGTGCCGCATAAGCGCGCACGGATCGGTGAAGATGAGCTCGTGCCCGCGCTCGTCGCGGGAGAGAACGTAGCGCATGGGTCCCGCCTGCGCCCTGACTACAGCGCAAGCGAGACGCATGCGCTACTCTCGCGGACCGATGAACCGCCCGAACAGTTCGACGTCCGCTCGCCGGGTGCGCCATTAGTGGTCGAGCAGATCATTCGCCCGACCGGGCTGCTCGATCCGAAGATCACGCTCAAGCCTCTTAAAAACCAGATCGACGAGACAATCGAGCTTTGCCGCCAGCGGGTGGAAAGTCAGGAGCGCGTCCTCGTCACTACTTTGACGAAGCGCACCGCGGAAGACCTCTCCGATTACCTCCGCGATGTGGGGCTGAAGGTGCGCTACCTTCATAGCGACATCGACACGATTGAGCGCGTGGAAATCTTGCGGGGATTGCGCGCGGCTGATTTCGATATCCTGGTCGGCATCAACCTTCTGCGGGAAGGTTTGGACCTCCCGGAGGTGTCGCTCGTCTGCATTCTGGACGCGGACAAGGAAGGTTTTCTGCGCAGCCAAACTTCGCTCATACAGACCGCCGGACGCGCCGCGCGTCACATCAACGGCGAAGTGGTTCTCTTTGCCGACACCGTGACGCAAAGCATGCAGGCGCTGATGTCGATCTCCGATTATCGCCGCACCAAACAGATGGAATACAATGAGAAGCACGGGATCACGCCGCAAACGGTGCGGCGCGCGGTGCAGGAAAGTCTGCACACGATTCTGCGCGGTCGCGAAATTGCCGCCTCGGTTGTGCAGGAAGCCGGCGGTGATTTCAATCTCACGGAGCTTCTCCGCGAGCTGGAAGAAGAGATGCAGCAGGCCTCCGCGAATCTGGAATTCGAGCGCGCCGCGCTTTTGCGCGACCAGATCATGGAAGTGAAGAACGGCACCGGGCTGAGCAAGATCGAACCGAAACGCAAGCCGGTGAAGTATTCGCGCGGCGGGACGCCACGCCGCCGCGGATCGCGCGTCTAAAGGCACGCGCTGTCGCCAAACGGGTGTAAACTGTAATGATGAAATCAGTCAATTACGCGTGGCAGCACCGCCTTCGGGAGCTTTACGACAAAGCAAACGTGAAATACCGGAACGAGAACCGGAAGGTGGAGACCATGTTCACTCCGCGAGAGGTGAACGTCCTGCGCGAGTTTGGGGCGAAGCCGATGGAGCTCTACGACTATGCGGAGGATTCCTCCGATCTGGACTGGGAGACCGCTCTTTTGATCACGGCAACGCGCCGGGATTATTTTCTTGTCGAACAACGAGGTGAGTGGTCGGAGAAGACGATCAAAATGGAGGATTTGCCCGCCAAAACCGATGATCTTGACGGAATCGTCTGGCTGCCGCGCCTGATCGAAAAGGCGAAAGCCCGTCTTCGCGGGGAGATGCCGAACGAGCTGATGTATTGCTGCGGCGGAGATCGGAAATTCTTTCGCGCGCACGACATTCATCCAGCCGATTTCATGCGCGTGGTCTGGGCCGCGCGAGGAAAGCAGGAGAAGATTATCGAGTATGTAAAGGGACGACGCTGAGGCCGGTTTGAGCGTCCCTTTTGAGATAACCGTTCGCGCCACCCCGACCGAGATCGACGAGCAGGATCACGTCAACAACGTGGTTTATCTCCGTTGGGCTCAGGAAGTGGCCACGGCGCACTGGCGCGCGATCGCGCCGCCGGAGGCGCTCGCTACGGTCGGCTGGGTAGTTCTGCGTCACGAGATCGACTACAAGGCGCCGGCGCGGCTGGGCGATGAAATTTTAGTCCGCACCTGGGTCGGGACTGCGCGCGGCCTCGCCTTCGAGCGGCATACGGAACTGTTCCGCGCCCGAGATCAACAACTTCTCGCGCGCGCACGAACCCTTTGGTGTCCGGTTAGTCCGGAAACTTCCCGGCCGAAACGGGTGAGCCCGGAGCTGCGCGCGCTCTTCTCCCAGCCGGGAAAATGAGGCGTGTGGTCAGCCTTTGCTGTTTGCGATCTCCAGCAATATGTCGGCATGACAAGGCTGATCCAGCGCGCACCAGCAGGCCAGGTCCTTTCCTCGCAGACAATGGCGAATATCGCGCTCGTTGAAGTTTTCCTGGAGATACTGCCGGTAGAGCGCGAGCGCTTTCGCGGCCGTCAGGATTTCGCCATTCAGCAATTTCGAGCCGACGACGTAGGGATTTCCCCAGACCGTCGGCCGGCCTACATAGATGGTATTCGGCGGCATCTTCCATCCAGCGGCGCGGCTGCGTTTGATTCTCTTTGGCTTCGGCATGCGTCGATTCGGAGGAGGCGGGGTTCTTGACCGGCAGATGACTGTTGCACGGCGAACCCAGATGACGAAAGAAGAAGGAGCCATGCGATCTCTCCTCCGGACGGTGCCGCCGCTGCTCCTGACGGCTCTGCTAGTTGGCCTCAACGCTTGCGACCAATCGCAAACACGGATCATCGGGAAATGGCAGGTAAAGGGGGGGGCGAGCGCTATAGTTTGGGAGTTCGCCGAAAACGGTGTGGCGAAGGCGGGCAACAGCCCTGGGAGGTACAGCTTCGGGGATCGTAACCGGCTTAAGATTCAAACGCAGTTCGCGACCTTTGTTTACGAAGTCAAGTTCTCCGACAGCACAATGGTTTGGAAGGATCCGAACGGTGCTCGGACGCAGCTCACGCGGGTACGGTGATACCGATCCGATCTTCGATGAGATGAAGCAACTCTCCGAAGGCGACCTGCGCTTTCTGGAAGCGTTCGAAGACTGCCGCCTGAGCGCGG
>JBHENA010000226.1:0-3180 GCA_046262275.1 Chthoniobacterales bacterium | reverse complement strand
GGCGCGGAGCCGGTGATCGTTCCGACCACTGAGCGGAACGGCTGGAAGATGCGCGCCGAGGATTTCGAAAATGCGATGACGCCGCGTACGAAGATGTTGATTCTGAATAGTCCGAACAATCCCTCGGGCGCTGTTTACCGACGGGAGGAACTGGAGAAAATCGTCGACGTCGCCGCGGAAGAGGAAATTTACATTCTCTCGGATGAAATTTACGAGAAGCTGGTTTACGACGACGCGCAGCACGTGAGCATCGCGTCGCTCTCCAGGGAAGCCTACGATCTGACGATCACGGTTAACGGCTTCAGCAAAGCGTATGCAATGACAGGTTGGCGTCTCGGTTACCTGGCCGCTCCTGAAGCGGTGGCGAAGGCGGCCGATAACATTCAAAGCCACAGCACTTCCCATCCAGTCTCGTTTGCCCAGCGCGGCGCGGTCGTGGCCTTGAAGGGCGATCAACAGCCACTCGCCGATATGCGGGACGAGTTTAACCTGCGCCGCGGCTACATGTACGACCGCATCACCAAGATCCCGAACATCACCGCGGTGAAACCGGAAGGCGCCTTCTACGTGCTTGTGAATATCAGCCAACTCGGTCTTAGCTCGCAAAATTTCGCCGACCGCCTCCTCAGTAAGGCGAATGTGGCCGTGATTCCGGGGGCGGCGTTCGGCGATGATCGTACCGTCCGGCTCAGCTACGCGACCAGCATCGACATCATCAAGAAGGGTCTCGATCGCTTTCAGGATTTTTGCCGGACGCTGTAGCGAACTCGGATTTCGGATTGCGGGTTGCCGCGAGAAAGAGCGTCCCAGCGATTGCGCACCGATAGCGGGTCATCCCGAGGCTGGCGAAGCGCGCCGAGGGATCTCACGACGCGCTGTTGCCCACGCGGTAACGGTGAGGCGACGGATCACCCGATGTGAGGTCCACATTCGGCTTCGCTCAGTGCAGGCTCTCGCCGTCTTCGCGGCTCGGGATGACAGGCTTTGAAGAACACGAGGAGGATTGCGAGTTCCGGGTTCGACTGGAAGAGTCCGGATGAATGCGCTTTGGCTACCTCGCGCTTGTCCTGCACGCGCATCTGCCGTTTGTCCGCCATCCAGAGCACGAAGAATTTCTGGAGGAGAACTGGCTTTTCGAAGCCATCACGGAGACCTACATCCCGCTGATCGCCATGATGGAGCGGCTTGTGAGCGAGCGCGTGCCATTCAAGCTCACGATGTCGATTACGCCGACGCTGTGCGCGATGCTCCAGGACGAACTGCTGCAAACCCGCTATCGCAGCTATCTCGCACGCTCGATTTCCCTCGCGCAACGCGAGGTCGAGCGGAACCGCAACCACCCCAAGCTGCGGGAACTGTCGCGGTTCTACTGCGAGCTGCTCATCGAGACGCGGCGGCGATATGAAGATCTTCAGGGCGATCTCCTTTCCTCTTTCCGGAAACTGCGAGCGGCCGGCGCGCTGGAAATCATCACATCCGCGGCGACACACGGTTTGCTTCCGTTGCTGGCGCAATCCAGGGAAGCAGTTCGGGCGCAGGTTCTGATCGGCTGCGATTGCTATCGCGAGGTATTTGGCGCCGAGCCCGTGGGTTTTTGGCTGCCCGAGTGCGCGTATGCGCCCGGGCTGGAGCAGATCCTTCAGGAGGCGAATCTGCGCTGGTTCATTCTCGACGCGCATGGCCTCGCCTTCGCAAAACCGCGGCCGCAGCGCGCGATTTTCGGGCCCTCTTTCACACCCGCTGGTCCGGCAGCATTTGCGCGCGACCCCGAGTCGAGTCGTCAGGTGTGGAGCGCACAGTCAGGTTATCCCGGGGATCCTGTTTATCGAGAATTCTACCGCGACGTCGGCTTCGATCTGCCGCCGGAATCTGTTTTTTGCGACCCGGAGACGAAGACACCGCGGTTTACCGGGTTGAAGTATCACCGCGTGACGGGCGGCGACGGCGAGAAGCAGCTCTACCATCGCGCGTCCGCCGAAGCCGCCGCGAAGGCGCACGCGGATCACTTTTTCCAATCGCGCCGGCAGCAATTCAGCGAACTGCCTCGACTTGATTTCGATCCTATCGTGGTGATGCCGTTCGACGCCGAGCTATTCGGGCATTGGTGGTATGAAGGCCCGCTCTTTCTGGAGTCTTTTCTCCGCAAGTTTTCGGCGCACGCGGAGGAAGTGCAGCTCACCACGCCAAGCGATTATCTCGCGGCGCATCCCACTCACGAGATCGTCGCGCCTGCCGCCTCGAGTTGGGGGGAGGGCGGCTACTGGCAGGTGTGGGTGGATGAAAGTAACGCGTGGATCCATCAGCACCTGCATGCAGCCGCGCGGCGCATGGTGGAGATCGCCCGCGCGAAGTCCGACACGCCCTCTGCACTTACTGAGCGCGTTCTGAAGCAGCTCGCGCGTGAGTTGCTGCTCGGGCAATCGAGCGACTGGGCCTTTCTCATCAAATCGGGAACGGCAAGGCATTACGCGGCCAAGCGGGTAACCGACCACCTTCTGCGGTTCAACGCACTCTTCGAGCAGTTGAGAGACGGCCGAGTAGATGAAGCTTTTCTCGCCGAGTGCGAGGCGCGCGCTAACCTCTTTCCCCATCTCGAATGGCGTCATTATCTCTGATGAAGCGGCACATTTCGCGCACACGTCTCTTCGTCGTGTTGATGTGCGGGACGTTCGCCAGCTTTACGCTTCTGGGAGAGGAGCCCGCCTCCCGAAGCGTCCGCATCACATTTCTGCCGCCGCCCATCGAGGGGACAATCAGCCTCGGCATCTATGATCCCGCGGGAAAGCTGCTGCGCGTCTTGCATCGCGAATCGGAAATTGAGGAATTCGAGATCGGCAGCGACGCGCTCGGCACGACGTGGGATGGAAAAAACGACGCGGGTGAAGCAATGCCGTCCGGTAAATATTATGCCCGGGGTTACGCGGTGGGCGACCTCGAGATCGCCGGCGTCGGCTTCCACTTCAACGACTGGGTGAGCGACGACGGATTACATCGAGTTCTAAGGATCTGTGGGATCACTGCGGAAGGTGATGACCTGGTCGCCTCGGCACGCCTTAACTCAGGCGAGGCCGAGATAATCACCTGCGATAGCACGGGCACGATTATCGTCAGGGGCCCCGTCGCTGCTGAAAGCAACTGCGACCACGATATCAGCTCGGCGACGACTGAGCGGCCGATTGC
>JBHENA010000225.1:2960-3236 GCA_046262275.1 Chthoniobacterales bacterium | reverse complement strand
GCCACAACCAGGACGGGCGCACCGAAAAGGCTGAGGCTGCCGAAGATAATCGCAACGATTGGAATCGCTGCGAGAGCGCCCACATCTTCGAGATTCCCCTCGATTGCGCGCTCGATATCACGTTCGTGATCGCCGTTCACGGTGATGCGCACTCCTTTCGTGCGCTTTTTGATTCGGCTTTCGAGATCGTCTTTCGGGCTCGCGGTCGGCGAAGCGGTCGGAGCGACCGACGGGCTGGCAAAAGCGGCGGCTGGCGACGAACCCGGCGCGGCGGGG
>JBHENA010000225.1:0-2950 GCA_046262275.1 Chthoniobacterales bacterium | reverse complement strand
GCGGGTAAAGGGGTAGCATCTTGTCCCAACGCGTTCAGGGCGAGGACGCAGGCGAGGGACGAGATGCAGGTCAGCAATGCGGTTTTCATAATCATCCTTTTGCAGTGAGATGCAGGAGAAGCGGGGTTTGGATTCAAAAGAGTTTACCCATGCATTAGGCAAGGAGCTGCGCAGCAAATTCTCGCCAGGTTCACGAGGTGAAGGACGAGGTAGGGACATCGCGCTGCGGTGTCCGCGGCGCTCTCGAGACGTGAACGACATTCGTATAGCCTCCCGCTCTGCCACACCAATCGGACGGCGCAGCGCGCCGTCCCTACCTCCTCCTCGCTCATCGGTCTGCAGACACTACCGGAACGCTGCCAACGTGGAGCAGTAACGTAAAAAGCCTTGCGTGGGCAGAGGGCGGACATTATTTCTACCCGCTCTCATGCGGGTGTAGCTCAGTGGTAGAGCACCTCCTTGCCAAGGAGGACGTCGCGAGTTCGAGTCTCGTCACCCGCTGTTGCTGCGCCGGCTAGACTTCAGGTAGAGGCGCTTAACGAGTCTACTTCGACTCGCCAAATCGAATTCGAAACTTTTGTGCGTCCCCGGGGTGGAGGGGTTCAGAACGCTGCAGCCTAGTCCGGAGATGCCGCGCGTCCCCGAGATAAGGCACGATTCGATCGGGATATGTGTTGTTTATGTGAACTCCTCCCGGCGGAAAGGCAGTGTTTTTTCGGAACGGCCCCACCGCCTGATAGAAAACTCCATCGCTGTCTTGCGAGACCGCGACGAAACGGTTCGGCACAATCGTGTATGTAATCACAGTCGGCAGCCCGGGGGGAAGCTTGCGCCCCACGTTGACCGGCGCCAAAAGAACCAGTTCTTTTACCTCGCGATTCAGAATTCGAGGTTTTTCGGTGAGTGCTGTGCGAGGCGAATCGGCGGCGACTAGAGGAACTGCCCCTAGAAGCAGGAGAATTAGAAGCTCAGGGCGCGGAGGCGAAAGGGCCGTTCGAAAATGCTTCCGTTCCTGCGCGACGACAGCAGTCATGGTCGGCTATGGCGTCTGCTCTGATGTCTTCGGCAGCGCCGTCGCCTGCCAGCTCACGGCCTGCCACTTGCCGTCGCGTTTCAAAAACGTGCCGGTGTTGAAGTAGTTCGCGATCTCCTTCTTTCCCTCCTTCTCGGTCGTTGCCACCAGACGGAAGGCGACGATCGCGGTATCGGCGTACTGCTGAATGCGAATGTCTTCAGCGGTATAAACCGTCGTTCCCTCGCCCGGCTTTGGCGGCGCCTCCGCGCGCAGCTCGCGCATGATATCGGCTTTGCCTTTTCGACGACCTAACGCCGAGGTGTAGATCAACTCGTCTGCCCAGAAACGCTCGTGCATTGCGATGTCGTTACGGCCTGCGCCGGCCAAAAATTCGTGCAACAGCTTCGTCAGTTCGGTCGCGTCAGGTGCGCTCTGCGCGTGTAAGCCGGACTGAATCAACAGCAGCGTCATCGCAGATAGCAGAATTCGCTTCATGGATGTTCCTCCTTCACAGAGGTCGGCTGCGTATCAGTCCCCACGGCTGATTTTCTTTTTCACGAATCTCACGTTCTGAGGTCCTCGCCTTTCCCAAACGAACACTGCTGCCGCCGCCGAAGCCGATTTCGACCCGCTGGAGACCCGGCTATTTGCTTAAGCGCCTCCGTTGTTCTCGGATCAGTTTCCGCAGAGAAGTGTTCACCGCTTTCGAATCGGGAAATGCTTTTGCGACGTCGGGCTCCAGCAGGACGATGTTGGTGCCCTTTGCATAACGACACGCGTATCTGCCGCGCTCGCCACGCGAGAAGTCGTATTCGTCACGCACTATTGTTCCCTCGATCTAGCGTTCTCCATAAACTTTGCGTTCTCGACGGCTCGCCTGTCGCGCGCTGATGATGCGGATATTGTCTGCGCGGTCGGTGTGAACAACAACCAGCAATTTGCCCGTGAGCGCTCGGCCGATCGTCACGAACCTATTTTCACCTGCCGAATGTTCTGGGTCAAAGATCGTGAGCGACGATGGGTCGGCGAAGACCAGAGACGCTTCTGCGAAGCTGACACGGTGTTTTCGGACGTTCGAGGGCGCTTTGCGCGAGTCCCATTCAAATGTCAGCGGCATATGTGAAAGACGGCAGCTTCACCCAAATGTGCGCGTGCTTGCGAGGTTAGAGTAGCCGAACAGCTGTCACGGCAATGCGGCCGCCGAAACAGACGTCGACATCCGCCCCCGGTGTGCGACCCCGCAGGTTGTAATCGCCCGCGTAGTAAAGTCCGCTCTCTTCTTCGTGGCGATAATTGAGAGGCAAAGGTTTCGGATCAAGTGGACACCACACCACTTCCGGATCGGCAGCGCCCGCTGGAAGGACCGGCAGATTTACATTGTAGAAGAAGCCCGGTTCGGCCGGTGACGCGAACAGCTCGGTCAGCACCGGGACGATCCAACGCTCCGCGCGTTGCCAGTCAAACTGCACCGCGCTTTTGCGATAGTGCGACACGGCGATGCCCGGCCAGCCATGCAGCACCGCCTCCCGCACTGCCGCTACGGTGCCCGAGTAATAGACATCCGCTCCCAAATTTGCGCCGTGATTGATCCCGCTGAGCACCCACTTGGCGTCAGGAACCAGGTGGAGTAATCCCAGGCGCGTGCAGTCGGCCGGCGTGCCATGGATCGCGAAGCGCTCTTCATCGCGGGCTTCGATCCGGACGCCCTCATGCCAGGTGACGGCGTGGCTGACGCCGGATTGCGGAGCGGCTGGTGCGACGACCACGGGGTGACCAAGCCTGCGCGCTGCGCGGACCAGCGCCTCGAGCCCGGACGCATCCACGCCATCGTCGTTCGTGACGAGAAACTTCATTGGCGGCGGAACGTCGGACGTTCCGCAGCTTGCGTCCACCACGGGAGAAGTGGCGGGCCGAGTGTCCCATTCGCCCTAAACT
>JBHENA010000224.1:0-3415 GCA_046262275.1 Chthoniobacterales bacterium | reverse complement strand
GTGCTAAGGAGAGCCGGCGCCGCCGAAGCCTCATCAGTCGTGGCAAATTTATAGAGCTCGGCCTCAGCCGGCTCAACAAACTCCGCGCTTTGCACCGCGAGCGATTCGTTCAAGATCTTGCCCAGCTCCTGCGCCAGGACGATAGCGATTGCGCGCGGGTCGCGAGTGTAAACCGGAATCGGGAATCCTCCGGAATTACGATCGTAACCGTAGATCGTCCCTTCCGTTTCCCAGACACAATAGGCATGACCCGCCGGGTGATTATCGAACCGGACAAGAAGAATTTTCGCCCAAAAATCTCTTTCGAGGGTGTGCTTGGCCTTGGTGATCGCGAGGTAATTGCAGGCGGAGACGACGCAGCCGTTCAACACCACCAGCTCGTCCTGTTTGGGATCGATTAGGACGACGCGTTCCTTGGCGCAAGACGCAAAGGCGACCAGGGCAAGGAGAGCTAGAGGGAGCCGATAAAAATTTTGTGACATGGGTGAAAATTTATACGCCCGGACGAGGCGCGACTTACGATATCTATGGCCGTTATAGCATCTCGCCTCCGGGACGGGAAGCTTTCTTCCGAAAAATTTTCCGGCCAAGAAAGGTCGCCTGCCCCGCTACTGTCTTGAGCCGGAGGACGCCCGGCTGTCGAGATCAAACCGAGACGCGGGCAGCCTTTTTCCCAGGGAACCGGCATTAACGAGAGAATCTCCGCCGCTGCACGCGCAGGCGGAACGGCTAATCCGATCTTTTTTGAAGACGACAGGTTGGCTCTTCCGCACGCGGCATCGGCCGATTCCTCTTGTTTTCGGCCACGCGCTTTTTCGATGAAGACCGAACACAGACAGCCGTTGCGCATTCTTTGCGCGGACGACAATCGCGAGCTCGTGGAAGTGGTCGCGGAGAGTCTTCGCTTCTACGGCTACCGGGTGGAATGGGCGGTCGACGGGCAGGAGGCGTTTCAAGCGATCGCGGTGGCGCCCGAGAAATTCGATCTTCTCATCACTGACATGGAGATGCCGCACCTGGACGGGCACGACCTGGTGGTGAAAGCCCGGGCCGCCGGGTTCCGGGGCAAGGTTGTCGTGTTTGCCGGCGCATTATCGGCGGGCGACCGCGAGCGGCTGGGGGCGCTTTCGGTCGAAGCCATTGTCGAGAAGCCGGCCAACCACCGCCAATTGATCGGCGTGGTGGCGCGGCTTCAGACGGAGCTTTGGGAGCAAGCGAACGCGGACGCGGCCTGATTACTCAGCGCCTTCGGAACGGCCCGCGAACTCGGGTCTACCGGCGCTACGCCGATGCTCGATGCGAAGTTGCCACCGCTCGATTCAGCGCGGCGGTCAATGCTTCTGGCGCGAGCGGCTTGGCGATATGATCGAGAAAACCGACCCGAAAACTGTGCTCAATATCTTCCTCAGTATTGTATCCGCTCATCGCGACTGCACGGACTGGCCCTTCCGCGCTTAGCTCCTCCATCAAGTCCCAGCCGGTGCCATCCGGGAGCCGGAGATCGCTGAGCAGCACGTCGTACTCGACCGCTTTAGCCAGGGCTCGGGCGCAGGAGACGTCCGGCGCAATGTAAACCTTATAGCCGATGCGGGTGAGAAACTTCCTGAGGCCTTCGGCGGTATCGGCGTGGTCTTCGACAACGATCACGCGGAGCGGTTTACTGCTCATGGCGAACATCTCCGGAAGCTAGGGCTGTGCCATTAGTGAGGTCCGCCTTCGCGAAAGGCTACGGCGCGACAAAGTTTCGCGAACGCGAAACTTTGGAGGCGAGGGGAGTCGAACCCCTGTCCTCGAAGCTGTCTGCACAAGCTTCTACATGCTTAGCCGGCGTGGGGGTTTAAGGAGCCGAACGTTGCACCGGCACACTGCCAGCCCCCGAGCATCCACGAAATCCTTTCACCCTTCGACGCGGTCACTCCGCCGTCGGGCTAGCCTGCTGTCCACGTTTGGCGCCGTAGCAGGCGTCCAGCTCCAAACGTCGCGGTCAATTAAGCCGCGAGAGCGAGATCTTGGTGATCTGCGTTTATTTTTTTGGTCCGGATTTTAACGAGGCCAACGAACCATCCTCGACATGCCGCCTGCGCTTCGAACTACGAGTCGAAACCAGTGCGCCCCCGTCTGGGAGAAACCATACGATAAGCGCGGCAGACCTTCAAGGCGTAAAAGCGCCCCCTTTTTAACCTATATCCCTTTCTGACAATCTTAGGCGAAGGAGCAGCCTTATTTCACCTCAGGAGTAAGACGGAAGAGAAATTACTTGCAGACAAACGACGCACGCGGCAGGGGTGAGCCGATGCCGCTGCGCATTAACCTCAGCAGCGGCGCCGTGAAGGGGACTGGCACTGACCCCGGCTGGCGCTTCACTTACCCGGTTCGATAATCGATGTGCGGCATCGCCGGTTACGTCACGTCCGCCAGAGAGGGCGATCCTGCACCGCTCCTGCATCGCCTGGCGAACGCCCTCCGGCATCGCGGTCCGGACGACGAGGGGTATTACGCCGCGCCCGGGGTGGGCCTAGCCATGCGGCGCCTCAGCGTTGTCGATGTGCCATGTAGTCATCAGCCGATCGCGAATGAAGACGGAACAATCCACGTCATTTTCAATGGGGAAATCTACAACTATGTGGAGCTTCGTTCTACGTTAGAGCAGCGTGGGCATCGCCTGACGACAAAAGGCGATACGGAGACACTCGTACACCTCTACGAAGACCACGGGGTCGAAATGCTCCGCTTTCTCCGGGGCATGTTTGCATTTGCGCTCTGGGATTCGCGCCAGCGAACGCTTTTCCTCGCGCGCGATCGTCTGGGAAAGAAGCCGCTAAACTACCTCCTGACCGATGGCGGACTGCTCTTTTGTTCCGAACTGGCGCCGCTCTTGGACGAGCGTCACGGCGCGTGCGAAATCGATCCTCACGCGCTGGCTGCCTACTTGCAATTCGGTTTCGTCTCCGCCCCGCGTACAATGGTCCGCCAGATCAAAAAGCTTCCTCCCGCGCACTACCTGCTTTGGCGCGCGGAAAGCCTGCAAGTGAAGCGCTACTGGTCGCTGCATCATACTCCAAAGGTCCAACACAGTTACGCGGAGGCGCTCGAGGAAGTCCGCGAAAAGCTTGATGAGAGTCTGCGACTGCGTCTGCGAAGCGATGTTCCCCTCGGCCTGCTCCTAAGCGGCGGGCTTGATTCCAACGCGCTCCTGGCACGTCTCGTCCGCGGCCTCGGGGAGAAAGTGCAGGCGTTCACGATTGGCTTCGCCGAGAAAGCTTACGATGAAACGGACATCGCGAGCGCGTCCGCGAACCATTTCGGCGTTCCGCATCATGTGCTCCGGGGTAGCGCGGAGCTACTGCAGCAGTTGCCCGAGGTGGTAAGACACTACGGCGAGCCTTTCGCCGATAAATCGGCTCTTCCCACGATG
>JBHENA010000223.1:0-3460 GCA_046262275.1 Chthoniobacterales bacterium | reverse complement strand
CGCCAGATCTCCGGATTAATTCGCGTGTTTGCCCGCTGCGCCCGCTCGATTTCGATTTTCTCCACCATTTCGAGGTAGAGCGCGGCTTTGCGGAGAACTTCGTCGCGCCGGTCGTCGTCGCGTTTGATCTGGCTGAGTAATCGGCCCGCGTGCAGGTACGAGGTTGCGCAGCGGAAATAAAACTTCGGCAGGGCGCGGCAAATGAGCAGGAACGACACCACTGCGGCTTAAATGTTCCGCGATTGGCGTATCAGTGGAACCTCGTGCTGGTGGATCGACTCAGCACGTGCCGGCTATAGTTCCCCGTCCGCCGCGCAGGCTGGGTGTACCGCGGATTGCCGACAGGCGCTACGATCGTTGGTGTTTGACAGCCCGGCGGCCGATTAGCTGAATGCGAAATGATTCTGACGCGAGTCTGAACATGCCTACTAACATGCAGTCGCATTTGAGATCGCCGATCTCCACGGCAGTGGTCGGCCTCGCCGCCATTGCATGCGCATCGGCAACCGCGGCAGATTTTCACGCAATCGTCGAAGTGGAGACCGGCTACTTCTTCCTCAGCGTCGAGCTGAAGCGGAAACCGGAGAAGGCCGGGATCGCGCTGGCGGCGCAGATCAGCGGCTGGTCGCCGCGATCTGCTGGTTCGGTTGCTGCAATTGAACCTGCTCGCTGACTTTCTGCAGCCCGGCCGCGAGGGCGCGAACTTGCTTTTTCAATTCAGCCATCGTGGCCACCTGCTCGTCGAGCTTGCGCGCCTGTTCTCCCACCTTCCGATGCTCCTTTAGAAATTCGTTCAGCAGCATCGCGTTTACCGCTTCGTAACGCACCGTGTAAGCTTTCCCGTCGGCGTCGTGCACGACGAGATTGGGATCGACCTTTTCGACCTGCTCGGCCACGAGACCAAACTGCGCCACACCCTCCGGGTCGAGCTCGTGCTTGTAGCGGAAGGTGACGGGCTCAAGCGCGAGGATCGCTTCGCTGGCATCGCGCATCGGCTTAATCTCCTCCTTGAACCGCGCGGAGGAGGTGACGGTGCCGAGATGACCGGTGCTATCGACCACCACGGTCGCGCCGCTCGCAACGGTGGAGCCGTAGATGCCGGCGATGAAAGCTCTCGTCTGGGTGCCGAGGGTCCCGATGCGGGTGGTGGCGCTCTCGCCCGCCACGCCGCGGTTGCCGATGGCGATGTTGTTGCTTCCGTGGGTCTGGTTGTAGCCGGCGAAGGCCCCGAGGGCGATGTTCGATTCTCCGCTGTTGTAGTAGAGGGAGTATGCTCCGTAGGCCGTATTGCGGGGTCCGATCGTATTATGAAAAAGCGACCCGATCCCGTTCGCGGTGTTTTCGCTCCCGGTGGTGTTGCAAGAGAGTGATTGCGCCCCGGTCGCCGCGTTCAAGGCGCCGGTGGTGTTGCTCAAAAGCGCTTCATAACCGTTCGCCACGTTTCGGTCCGCGGTCGAATTGCCTTCCAGGGCGCGGTAGCCGCTTGCGGTGTTGTTGGCGCCGGTCGTGTTGAAGGCGAGGGCCCGAGTGCCGTTGGCCACGTTCTGGCTCCCGGTCGTGTTGTAGTAGAGCGCGTCGCGACCATGTGCAGTGTTGAAGCTGCCGCGGGTGTTGGAAGTGAGAGCCCCCGCGCCGCTGGCCGTATTGGCACTGCCGACCTGATTCGAAAATAACGCTTTCCAGCCGATCGCCACGTTGTAATTGAAGTTGCCGCTGGCAGAGCGAAGCGCCTCTGCACCGACGGCCGTGTTGCCGGATCCAACCGCGAGGCCATAGAGCGCCTGCCAACCGGTGGCAGTATTGCGGGAACCGGCCGCGTTGGTGAGCGAAAAAGCACCGGTCGCAGTGTTCGCGAAGCTAGCCCCTGACTCGGTCCCAATAAGCGCATTCACACCAATGCCCGTGTTGTCGGTGCCGGTGTTGCGTCGAAGCGCCTCGAAACCGACGGCCGTGTTGTTCGAGGAATTGGTCGTAGTGCTGTAAAGCGCCCTTGAACCAACCGCGGTGTTGTGCGCACCGCCTCCGTTGAAAAATGCGTCCCCGCCCTCCGCCGTGTTCCCGTTACCGTAGTCGCCGTCCGGTGGCGGGCTGACCGCCCGCGCCGCTGAGACGATCACCCAGCAGCAGAGCGATGCGGCGACTGCGGTGAAGCGGCGCGCTCCCGGGCACGCAGTTCTCAAAAAGGATCCAGCCGGAGGTGTGTTCATGCCTCCAGCGTTACGCCGGTCGAGTCCGAGTAACGAGCCTTTTTTGGCCCCTAGGGTTGCAATTACGATCCGCTCAACGCGCGCCGGTACAAAAAGCTGAGCGCCTACAGAATGCGACGTGGCCCTCCGCTTATCGGTCCTGGTGGTGCTCAGCGCGGGCGGTATCCACCTGAAGGATTAGTTCTGCCGTCTCGATCTCATCGAGCGTTGCTTGATCTGCAATATGGTTTTCAAGTGCAAGCGCCCGGTGCGGCAGGTGCCGTTTGTTGCTTGTCCAGACCGCGACGACAGTTATGCAATTGAGGCTCGCGCTTGCCAGCGGTTGCTGATCTTCTGTCGGACTTTGATGAGAGTCCCCGTCATCTTCGTGTCGGCGGTTTTCGCATGTGCATCAGCGGAAGCCGCAGACTTTCACCCAATCGTCGAGGTGGAGACCGGCTATTTCTTCGGCGGCAGTCGTGACGGGAAATAGATCAAAGCCGAAGCCGCGGCGAAGCTGATCGCGGAGGAGACGGAGTATCGCGTCTACGGCCTGACCGACGAGCTGGAGAAAACGACCGGGACGAGGCCGAAGTCCGTTGATGAGCCATGTCCCGACACCCTCAGCCTCGAGCTGAAGCGGAAGCCCGAGAAGGGCGTGATCGCGCTGGCGGCGCCGTGGAATGCGCTGCCGCGCAAGCCGCAGGTGCTCGACACGACGCAGGAGGTTTACATCGAGGCAGTGCGGGCGTTCCTCAAGGGGCGCGGGATCGCATACTTCCGCGATTAAAGTCAGCGGATGTCGGCGCTTCGCCGAAAGTTGAACCAGCCAATCCGGCTCGTGCTTTATGCATTCGAACGTGCCGAGATTGCAGCTCGCACGATCTTTCCCACCGCTGCAGCCGTGCGGCAGGAATTTTTGCGTCTCTCTTCTAACGCCCGAGCGTGACGATATCCCTTACCAATCTCAGGGTGTCGACAAGCCCCCTCAAAACCTTGCGATTCTTTTCTTTTTGGAGGGTGCGGCCCTGAGGTGTGAAGAGTTCGTTTTGCTCCTGCTCCAGCTTGTTGATCTCGGCGATGGCCTGTTCGGCCGGATGATAGCTGGGATTTAATTCCAGGACGGAGCCGTAGTGCAGCCGGGCTTGCGCCAGCTCGCCGCGCAGAAAACAGACGTAACCGGCGGCGTTGCGCACACGCCAGATCTCCGGATTAATTCGCGTGTTTGCCCGCTGCGCCCGCTCGATTTCGATTTTCTCCACCATTTCGAGGTA
>JBHENA010000222.1:338-3468 GCA_046262275.1 Chthoniobacterales bacterium | reverse complement strand
GGTCATCATCGCGCGCGGTGCTGATGGAACGATGGCGACGTTTCCGGTCTGCGAGAACATTCACCGAAATCACATCCTCGACATTACTGTGGTGCCAGCGCGCGTGGCGAAAAGCACCGAAGGGCGGGCGGCGGAGATCGCGCGTGCGATCGCGTTGAAGCTGGAACTGGTCGGACTGCTCGCGGTCGAGATGTTTCTGAAAGGGAACGGCGATCTGCTCGTCAACGAGCTGGCGCCGCGTCCGCATAATTCGGGGCATTGGACGATCGAGGCATGCGCTACAAGCCAGTTCGAGCAGCAGGTGCGCGCGGTTTGCGGGCTGTCTCTCGGGACCACCGAGATTCTGCGACCGGCCGCGATGGCGAATCTGCTCGGCGATCTGTGGCAGGGCGGCGAACCGGATTGGGGTCGCGCGTTGCAAACTCCCGGCGTTCACCTTCACCTTTACGGAAAGCTGGAACCGCGGCCGCGTCGCAAAATGGGACACCTTACTGCGCTCGGCGCCACCGCCGAGGAAGCTATTGCGCGCGTCACAAAAGCGCGATCAGAACTGCACGCGATTGCGTCGTGAAGACGCGGGTTGTTTCCACCGCCTCTCCGCAAGACCGTGAATCGGCCGTGGCAGAGGCGGTCGAGCATCTCCGGCGCGGCGAAGTGGTCGCGCTGCCGACCGAAACTGTTTACGGTCTCGCGGCCGATGCGCTCGACATCGATGCGGTGCTAAAGATCTTCGAGGCGAAGGAACGGCCGATGTTTGATCCGCTCATTGTGCATTTGCCGGATCGCGAGTGGATCGAGCGGCTTGCCGAACCGACGACCGACGAGGCTCTATCAGCGCGGCTGATCGAAGCGTTCTGGCCTGGACCGCTGACGATCGTGCTGCCACGACGCTCTGCGGTGCCTGATGTCGTCGCGGCCGGGTTAGCAACAGTCGCTGTTCGGATGAGCGCGCATCCAGTTTTCAGCGAAATCCTGCGTTCATTCGGCCGCCCAGTGGCCGCGCCCAGCGCGAACCGCTTCGGCCGCATTAGCCCAACCACAGCCGAACACGTTTACTCCGAGCTAAAGGATTGGATTCCGTTGATCCTCGATGGGGGACCGACGACACATGGATTGGAATCGACGATTGTAGCCGTGCGCAGCGGAGGGATCGAGGTTCTCCGTCCTGGTCCGATCACATACGAACAGCTTTCACAATTCGCAAAGGTGACAACCGCGCCTGCCAGCGCTCGCCCACATGCTCCCGGTCAGATGCGGTCGCACTATGCACCGCGAACCGCGCTCTTCTTAACAGACGATCTGCGCTCGTTCCAACCACCTGCCGGCAAAAGGATAGGCGCGCTAAGCTGGCGCGGAACCACCGGCGCTTTCTTCGCTGAGTTGCGCGTGCTGAGCCACTCGGGTGATCTCAGGGAAGCGGCTACGAATCTCTTCCGTTGTCTGCGCGAGCTGGACGATGCACAGCTGGACCTGATCGTTGCAGAGCAGGTGCCGGAGAGCGGACTGGGAGCTGCGATAATGGACCGACTGCGCCGGGCGGCGGGGCGTTAGCTTGCGAACAAACTAAAATGTGGTCATCCCGAGTCGCGCAGACGACGAGGGACCTCACAATGATTTGGACGACGCCTTCCTCCGGTAATCAAAGTGCCCTGCGTGAGATCCTTCGCCGTCTTCGCGGCTCAGGATGACATCGCTCGGAAGCGGCGTCGGCAAATCACTGTCGGTGCCAATCGGTACTAACTCTGGTGCGCGAGACAGGCTTGAATGAAGCCTTTGAAAAGCGGGTGCGGCTTGTTCGGCTTGCTCTGGAATTCGGGATGGTACTGGCAGGCCAGAAAGTAGGGATGATCCCGCAGCTCGATCAATTCGGCGAGCGCTCCATCCGGTGAAGTACCCGAGATCGTGAACCCCTTTTCGCCCATCCGTTCGCGGTACTTCATGTTGAATTCGTAGCGATGTCGGTGGCGCTCGAGCACCTCCGGGCTGCCGTAAAGCTTCTCGGCGAGTGTACCCTCGGAAATTTTTGTGGGCCAGGTGCCGAGCCGCATGCTGGCGCCTTTGTGTCGGACGTCGCGCTGTTCATCGAGCAGGCAGATCACCGGGTTGGGTGCGTCCTGATCAAACTCGGTGCTGTTGGCATCCGCGATCCCGCAGACGTTGCGCGCGAATTCAATTGTCGCGACCTGCATCCCGAGGCAGAGGCCGAGATAAGGGACCTTCTGCTCGCGCGCAAAACGCGCCGCCTTGATTTTGCCTTCCACGCCGCGCTCGCCGAATCCGCCGGGAATCAGCACACCGGCCACATCCTTGAGCTGTCCGTCGACGCCGTCCTGCAGGGCCTCCGCGTCGATCAGCTTTAGATCGATGCCGCAATCCTGACTGGCGGCGGCATGAGTGAGCGATTCGTAGATGCTCTTATAGGCGTCCTGCAATTCAATGTACTTGCCGACCACGGCGATCTTGACCTGCTTCTTCGGACTGACGATGCGCTCGACGAATTTCCGCCAGTTGGTCAAATCGGGCGCTGGAGTTTCAAGCTGCAGGAGCTGGCAGACGAGCGCATCCAATCCTTCCTCGTGCAACATGAGCGGCACCTCGTAGATCGTGTGCTGCACGTCCCGCGCCTCGATCACCGCCTGGGGAGAGACGTTGCAAAACATGGAGAGCTTTTGCCGCGTCTCGCCATCGAGCGGGAGTTCGGTGCGACAGAAGAGGACCTGCGGCTGCAGCCCGATCTCGCGCAGCTTCGCGATGCTCTGCTGGGTGGGCTTTGTTTTTAATTCACCGGCCGCTCTGATGTAGGGCACGAGCGTGACGTGCATGTTGACTACGTTCTGAGTGCCGACTTCGAGAATGAACTGCCGGATTGCTTCCAAAAACGGCAGCCCTTCGATATCGCCAGTGGTCCCGCCGATCTCCGTGATGAGAACGTCCGCTTTGCTTTCCTCGGCAACTTCGCGGATGCGGTTCTTGATTTCGTCCGTCACGTGCGGGATCACCTGCACGGTCTTCCCAAGATAATCGCCGCGCCGCTCTTTCAGGATGACGCTCTCGTAAACCTGGCCGCTGGTGAGATTGTTGTGCCGGGAGAGAACGCAGTTGGTGAAGCGTTCGTAATGGCCCAGATCGA
>JBHENA010000222.1:0-328 GCA_046262275.1 Chthoniobacterales bacterium | reverse complement strand
CTCGGCGCGCTCCAGCGGCGACGGCTTCCACTCAACGAAACGCAAGAGCAGCTCGCGCGTATATCCGTAGATGCCCTGATGGCGCAGCAACAAGGAGGAGCTGTCGCCCGGCGGCCCCTCTTGATCCCCGGTCGCTCGGAGGGCGCCGCTCCTTGGCGCTCGAATCGGTGCGCGCGAGAAATCCAGCGCCTTCTTCTTTCTCGAATCGAGAAGTACCTTCACCTGGTGGGGCGAAGCGACTTCCCTCTTCGATCTGAATGGATGCGCCGCGGTAATCATCTTCAGCGCGGGATTCTTCTGCATGCGCCGCACCAGGCGATTAATTAGC
>JBHENA010000221.1:0-3534 GCA_046262275.1 Chthoniobacterales bacterium | reverse complement strand
ACTGGTAAATGTAGGGCCAGTAGAAGATCGGGATGTTGCCGACATAAAAGGTGGCGTTCTTCAGCACCACGCGGTCGTCCTCATACACTCGCACCGTGGTCGCGCGAATCTGGAAATCCGGCTTGGACGAGTCGTGCGTGGTGAAGCTGCCCCTCTGCACCAGTTTGGCATCCTCAGAGATCGTGGAGAGGCGCTTGCCCCCGAGCAGAAAAGGGTAATCAACCGTGCGCAGATTGTGCGCGGTGAGTTCCTTGGTCTCCGTGTTATAGGTGCCGCGGTCTCCGACGTAAAGATCGAGCCCGCGATAAATGCGAACGTTTCCCTCGACATGCACCTCGTGGGTCCGTGTGTCGTAGTCGGCCGCGTCCGCATAAATGTCCGTATCGCCGATGTGAATGGCCACGTTGTCTCGGGCGCTGGCGATCCCGTTATCGTAGGTCGTGCCGCCGCTGGAGGTAATCTCGATCGGTTGGCCTTTGAGAGACTCGGCCGTCAGCGCGAGCGGCGCCCCGAAAAGAAGAGCAAAAATCAGAAATGCCAGCTTACGCATCGCGGATGGCGAAATTATCGGAGCGGCCGATGGTTGCAAAGGCAAAAGCGGCAGGAACCAGATAGCGGCTGCCAGGGCTCGTAGCTCTCTCGCTAAAGGCGGGAAAAGATCGACGCGACCGCCCATGCTTTGGCCGCCGCGCTCCCAGTAGAAGGCTCCCGTCAGTAGCGATACTTTTCCGATAAGCCGAATGCATTCTTTATCAGCTCCAGCCGCGGTTTGCCTGCCTCGGCGGCTACCACTTCCACTACATCAAAGCGAAAGAGAATATCCGGGTTCTCCAGCATTCGCAGCCAGGCCAGCGCGCCGCGCGAAATCCGATCCCGCTGGTCGCGCGCAATCGTTTCGAACGGTCGCCCGAAGTCTTCGCTCGATCGCGTTTTTACTTCGACGAAGACAAGGATATCGCGATCACGGCAAACGATATCGATCTCGCCGCCGGTGCGTCCGCGGAAATTGCGATAGAGAATCTTGTAACCGTTCTGCCGCAGGAAACGGCAGGCCAGCCTTTCGCCACTCGCGCCGCGTCGCAGATGCTCCGGTTTTGACGACGAGAAAGGCTTGCGCCAGCGCTTGGAGAAGGCAGCAAGTGATCCAGCTAGAGTCGTCTGCATCAGAAGACAGACAGGATTAACAGGATTTGCAGGATTGAAGAAGAGCTGTTTTCGCAGTGCCCTCCTGAATCCTGTTAATCCTGTCTAGATCATTTCCGCAACAGTCGCGCGCGCGAAGGCGAAGAGCGGTTGCGCCACCGGCTCAAAGGAGCGGCGATGGATCGCGCAAGGCCCGTGCGCGTGCAGTTTCATGAGATGCAAATCGGTGCCGTAGCCCTTGTGCTGACTGAAGCAATACTCGGGGAAACGGGAGCAGAACTCGCGCATCATCATGTCGCGCGTGACCTTCGCGATCACGCTGGCCGCGGCGATGCTAAGGCTGTAGCAATCGCCATCGATAATCGCAGTCTGTGGCAGCGGAAACGGAAAAACGGGCAATCCGTCGATCAGCGCGTGGTCTGGCTGCGCGTTGAGTGCCGCAATGGCCGCGCGCATCGCCTTGTGGGTAGCCCGCAGGATGTTGATCCGGTCGATCTCGGCGGAATCGACAATGCCGACTGCCCAGGAGATAGAGGTGTTCCCGATCAGGTCGTGATAAATTTCTTCACGACGTTCCGGCAGGAGTTGTTTCGAATCGTTGAGCCGCCTGTGCCGGAACTTTTCCGGCAGGATGACTGCCGCCGCTACCACCGGCCCGGCAAGCGCGCCGCGCCCCGCTTCATCGATGCCGACGAGGCTGGAGAAGCCAATCGCGCGCAGGCGACGTTCATGCCGGAACCCGCAGCGGCGATACATGCAACGGAGTTTAGCTCAAACCCGCTGCGTGGGAATGGCGTAATAGCGAGGCGACTCGTGGTACCCGAATGGAAGAAGCCGCACCACTCACCCTACTTACGATTCACTCCTTTACTGCCGTCGCTTCCTTGCCTTTGCGGTTGCGGAGATAATTCAGTTTTGCGCGACGCGCCCGGCCCTCTTTCTCCACTTCCACTTTTGCAATGCGCGGCGAGTGAATCGGGAAGACGCGCTCGACCCCTTCACCGTAGGAGATGCGACGGACGGTGAAGGTTTCGTTGATCCCGCGACCCTTGCGTCCGATCACGATTCCAGCAAAAATCTGGATCCGCTCTTTGTCCCCCTCTTTCACTCGTGTGTGGACACGCACGCCATCACCGACCTTGAATCCGGGGACGTCGGTCTTCTGCTGCTCTTTCTCGATTGCCTCGATGATCGGGTTCATAATCGTGTCGTCTCCTGTAGCGCTGTAGCCGTCTCGCTGTCGAGGCGTGGGGGTGCTCGCGCGCAACAGTTAGCCGCGAGAGAGCGCCGTCGCTACAACCGGGCGGACATTTTCAATCGAGCAGGGATGAAAAGCAAACGCCAGTATGACTTCACTGGGGTGACGTCTTGTGATCGAACGCACCTCCGGTATAATCGGCGGAAAGCTGCGCCCGTAGCTCAACTGGATAGAGTGACAGCCTCCGAAGCTGTAGGTTGCGCGTTCGAGCCGCGCCGGGCGCATGGGAAAGTGATGAGTGGTCAGTGACTAGATTCGGCCCCTCTCATCACTCATCACTCATCACTCGTCACTCGTCACTCGTCACTCGTCACCGCAAGCTCCGCACCGCGGAAATCGCTCAGGCGAGCGCTTCGATCCGGCCAAGCAAATCCTTCTTGCTCGTCATACCGGTAACCTGATCCACCACCTGCCCATTCTTGAAAAAGAGCAGCGTCGGGATCGCCCGCACGTTGTACTTGAAGGAGAGGCTCTGGTTGTCGTCGATGTTGACCTTCCCCACTTTTATCGTACCGGCTTTTTCCTTCGCCACTTCGTCGAGCAACGGCGCGATCATTTTACAGGGCCCACACCAGTCCGCCCAAAAATCGACCAGCACCGGCTGGCGACTCTGGGTCACTTCGGCTTCGAAATTCGATTCGTCAATGGTCACGGTCGCGGAGTTGTCCATAAGTCAGGTGGCAAAATAGTTCCAAATCTGGATAAGCAAAGTGACAGCGGAAATGCCGAAGATCGTCCATGCGACTGGCAACGGAACCGCGTCGAGGATCGTAGTCGCTTTCGGTTCAGTACTCCCTGTAACAACCACCGGTGCACTCTGCATCCTCGACTCGGGAACGGTCAGCAATGGCTGAGTTTTCGTCATCTTGACGGGCGGCGGGGCCGGCTCAGGCAGAATACTGATGCGTGCGGTCTCTTTTTTTGGGCCAGCCTGGGCAGGGGATCCGGGGTAATTCGCTGGCGCCGCAGAAACTGAGCTAACGGTCGCGGCCGCAGGGAGGACGCGTGGCGGCGGCGGGAGAACTCTCGGCCTCGGCGGCATGACGGGCGGCGGCGCTGGCTTAGGAGAAGGCTGTGCCGCGCTTCCGGCGGTCGAGGGCGCCGCGGGCGGACGGAGCGGGTGAGCGGGAGGC
>JBHENA010000220.1:0-3552 GCA_046262275.1 Chthoniobacterales bacterium | reverse complement strand
AGATACTGCCGTCAATGGAAATGGCCGACCGGGTGGCGGTCGACACTGAGGCGGACAGTCTTCACTGCTATTTCGAGAAGCTCTGCCTCGTGCAACTGAGCTTCGGCGGCAACGATTACCTGATCGATCCTCTGGCCGGGATCAATCCGGCGCCGCTCGTCGCTGCGCTCGCGGGAAAGACGCTCGTGCTGCAAGGCGCGGACTTCGATCTCCGCCTTCTGCGGCGCAGCTTCAACTTCACTGCGAGTAAAGTTTTCGACACCGTGATTGCAGCGCGGCTCCTCGGGATTCGCGAGTTCAGTCTTTCCGCCCTGGTGGACCGTTTTTTCGGCGTCAAATTGAGCAAGGGCTCACAGAAGGCGAACTGGGCGCAGCGCCCTCTCCCTGGCCTAATGGCGGAGTACGCGATGAACGATACGCGTTATCTGCTGCCGCTGGCGGAGAAGCTCGAAGCCGAGCTGCGGGCAAAGGGCCGCTTTGAATGGTTCGAGCAATCGTGCGAGCGCGCGCTCGCGCTAGCGGGCGTGGAGCGGGTGCGCGATGAAGAAGACGCGTGGCGGATCAGTGGTTCCGGCACGCTCTCGCCGCGCGCCTCAGCGGTGTTGCGCGCCCTCTGGCGGTGGCGCGATCATGAAGCGCAAGCCGCGGACCGGCCCTCCTTCCACATCCTGCAAAATCATCTACTCATGCAGGCGGCGCAGAACTTCGAGGCAGGGCGCACGCCAGAGTTCCGGCATCTCAGCCACCGACGTCGGCGCGGCTTTATGGAAGCTGCGGAAGAGGCCATGCGGCTGCCGGAATCCGAATTGCCGCAACGACGGCGGAGGGCAGGGGTGCGGCCGACGCCGGAGACGGAGCGCGCGGCGGAAAATTTGCGACGCCGCCGCAATGCCGCGGCTGAAGATCTGGGACTCGAACCATCGTTTATCGCTCCGCGCGCGACAGTAGAAATGATTGCTGCGGATCAGGCGAGCAGTGAGGCACTGCTGGTGCCATGGCAGCGCAACCTGCTCGAGGTGTAAAATCGCGCGTGCCGCAAGGAGCGGCGCTCTCCAGGTCGCCGCGTTTTATTTGTCCACCTTGGCGCCAGGATTGTCGCCCTCCGCGTAATCGAGGCTTTTGTCGCGACTGCCAAGCGTGAGAAAAGCGGCGCGAGGACGCGCGCGCACTCAAAAGCAGGCTGTCGCCTGCGAAAGCTTTCGATCGGCGTGCGCCGCGTTTCGCCCGCCCCAGGACGGCGGAGTAGAGCACTTGACGCTGAAGATATGCAGGTTGGGTGAGACGTGGCAGACGCCAACGGCGGCGCTCTGGAGAGCGCCGCTCCTTGATTGGCGAGTAGGCGGCGCTCGTAGAGCGGCTTTTAACTGCTTGACGGTGGAATTGCCGCTCGGCAGAACTGTGCCCGCATGGTTCCTTTTTGCTCTCGCCGAAGCCGTTCCGCGCAGCTCTTGCGCGTCGTGTTTGCCACTGTTGCGCTGATCGCGTGGGCCTCTGCGAACGGGCAATCAGCCGGCAGCCAAGTGCTCGACCGCTCGGAGTTGCTGCGAACCCAGCCGCCGCTCCGCCAGGATCCGACCGCGGATGAAACCGGGACCGACGACACCCACGCGGTCGCGAGCCCGAACGATCCTGACCTGGGCGAGCAAGCCATCCTGAAGCGTGCGGAGCATTATCAGCCGTTCAGCGTCGCGGCGTCAGCGCCCATTTCCTACACGTCGAACGTCGCCCTTACGCGGCGAGGCGAAGAAAGCGACGTGATCTTCAGCCCGAGTGTGGGCGTCACGTACGCGCCGCGCATTACGCGCACGTTGTTTGCGAGCATAAGCGTGGGGCAACAATATTTCTTTTACGACGAATTCACGGAACTGGACTTTGGCAGCCTCGACGTGCGAGCGGGGCTGACTTACGTGCTTCCCAGGTTGCTTAACCTGACGCTGCACGCCGACTACGGTTACAATCGACTCACTTCCGACGGCTTCGATGAGTTCTTTTCCAACCACTCCGTCAATTTCGGTGCGGACATTCCTGTGCGGATCGGGCGGGCGCAGCAGGTTTCCTTCGGCAGCGATCTTAGCATTAGCGTCGCATCCGATCCGGATCAGCCGGCGCGGCACGACATCGGCGAGTTTGTGGCCTATTCGGTGAACCTGACGCGATCGCTGACGGTCAGCGCGATGGCGCGCCTGGCGATGCGCAACTACGTCGAAGGCGAACGGAACGACGTGAGCGGTATTCTGGCGCTGAGCGCCACCTACCGGTTCACGAAATGGTTGAACGCCAGCGCGGTCAGCACCTTCGCCACGAGCGATTCGAACCAGGACGTTTTCGACTACGACGTGGTGAACGCGGGCGGAGCGGTCTCGATCGGCTTTAAGTTCTAAGCGCCCATGAAAGCTCCGCAGCCAGCCGCTGCGAAGGCAGCGATGAGCGCTCTGCTTGCTCTTCTCGTATGCGTGCCGGTGGTGACGGCGGCGCTGGATACAACTGGCTGGAAACAGGCGCGACTGACGCGCGTCATCAAGGATGTGACGGTGCTGGCCCCGCCCGCTACATCGCGCAAGGCAGTGCTCAACGACTCGGTGCCGGAGGGCGGCGCGATTCGCACGGGCGTGAGTTCCCGAACGGAAGTTACATTCGCTAGCCGATCGGTTGCGCGCCTGGGCGCGAACACATTCGTCCGGCTCAAAACAGGGACACTGGGCACGCGAGATCTCCAGCTCGAAGACGGGGCTGTTCTTTTCGACATTGCGCCTGGAGCGCGGGCAACCAACATCAAAACCGCAGGTATCACGGCGGAGATCGCCGGCACGACAGGGATGATCGAGCGTTTTGGACGCGCCTATGTAAAAATCCTCATCCTTCAGGGCGAGGCCCGCGTTTACCTGAGCCGCGTCGGTGAGTCGGTGCTGATCGGGCCCGGCAAGTTGCTGATCACAAAGCCCGAGGCAAAGATTTTGCCCGAGGCGGTGGATTACGAAATAGGGCAGCTCTACAAGACCTCGTTGCTGACAAATTCCGACTTCGCTCCCCTTCCCAGCAGGAACGCGATCCTGGCCCAGATTCGAAAGCAGGAAAGCGATCCGAATTTTATTCGCACCAATCTTGTGATTTACGGGCGCGGCACGCTGGTCAATCTGGTGCCGACGACGGAAACCGCTGCGCCTTCTACACGGGGCTCAGCTTCCGTCACACCTGCCCCTTCGCCTTCGAAACGGGGACCAAAACGGTAGGTCGCCGAGAGGAAGCAAACAAATCATGGCCGTTTTACCGGAGCGATTCCGCCTCATCATACGGGTGAATATCTCCTTCGGGATTTCGGCGCGGCGGCAATTCGCAAGAGCGCTCTGGGCATTGATCATATTGTGTGTCGCGGCCGGGACGCGCGCCGAACAATTGAAAGAAGCACGTGTTACGCACGTGATCAGAGATGTGAAGCTGCTGCCGGAGCAGGCGGCGCCGCGCGACGCGGTGGTGAACGACGATGTCCACGACGGCACGGCGGTGCGAACTGGAGTCGAATCGCGGACCGAGCTTACTTTCACCGACCAGACC
>JBHENA010000219.1:0-3560 GCA_046262275.1 Chthoniobacterales bacterium | reverse complement strand
GCAGAGATTCAAGCAAGTGGCGTCGCGCCGACCAATAACGCGGAGGCGGCTATCGTCCGGACGTTAAATCCCGGTAACTACACCGCCGTCGTCCGTGGAAAAAACAACTCCGT
Organism: Chthoniobacterales bacterium; assembly: GCA_046262275.1. Classification (GTDB taxonomy): domain Bacteria; phylum Verrucomicrobiota; class Verrucomicrobiia; order Chthoniobacterales; family UBA10450; genus JACCTI01. The sequence goes on along the minus strand of JBHENA010000219.1, from coordinate 3,447 downwards.
CGGAATTGGCGTGGTGGAAGTTTATGATCTGGCGCAGGGCGCAAAAGCGAAGCTGGCCAACATCAGCTCGCGCGGGTTTGTCGATGCGGGCGACAACGCGCTCATCGGTGGTTTCTTCACGGGCGGCACGAGCACGAAGGTGGTGATCCGGGCCCTCGGTCCGTCCCTTGGCGATCTCGGCGTTGCCGGCTCGCTGGGCGATCCGACGGTGCAGCTCGTCAATTCCAACGGCGCCACCGTTCGGTTTAACGACAACTGGAAGTCCGACCAACAGGCTCAACTCGAAGCGATCGGCATCCAGCCAAAAAAGGATGCGGAAGCCGCTCTCGTTGAGACGTTGCCCGCGGGTGCCTACACGGCAATTGTCCGTGGCAAAGGCGACACGACTGGCGTCGGCTTGGTCGAAGTCTATAACGTTCCGTGACGACCCTCCGGTGCGATACAAACGTTCGCCGCATTAGCCACAGATAAATCCCGCTGCGCGAAGGGCGCGGGAACGTTTGCGGCAGGAAGCCGTGAGGTGCAACCTCGTGCTCGATGAAAGATCGGGCTGCGATGATCGACCGGGCAGCGGCGCTTTTGGCCTCGCCGCTGGCGAGCTGTGCCGCTTTGTTTCTGATCGTTTTCGGCGCGCGGCTTTGGTTAATCGCCGCTTATGGAGGGTCATTGCCATTGCTCGATCAATGGGACGGCGAAGCGGCGTTCCTCCTCAAACCGTGGTTCGAAGGACAGTTGCATTTCGGTAACCTATTCTATGCCCACAACGAGCACCGGCTCGTCACTTCGCGGTTACTGACGCTGTGCCTCGTCCAATGGAACGGCCAATGGGACGCGCGATTGCAGATGATGGTGAACGCGGCCGGTGTTTCGTTGTTTGCGGTGCTGATTGCCGTTACGGCGACGAAGATCTTAGGCGCAGCATCACGGAGCGTCGTGTTCACCGCAGTTGCCCTCTGGGGAGCGCTTCCGTATGCACAGGAAAATACGCTCTGGGGTTTTCAGTCGTGTTTCTATTTCCTGATTGGTTTCTCCTTAATTGGGATCTGGGGACTTCTTGCTGCACCGTGGTCTGGCCGATGGTGGATCGGCTGGTTCGCAGTTGTCCTCGCCTGCCTCAGCATGGGCTCCGGCCTCCTTGCGCCGCTTGCAGTTCTGGGGCTTCTCATCTCGCGCAGTGTGCGTGATCGCAACCTCGGCAATGGAGTCTGGGTAACGCTGCTCGTCTGCACGGCAACAGCATTGATCGCGGCGCATTTCCGAGCCGACGCGCCGCATCACGAAGTCCTTAAAGCGACTTCACTGGCGCAATGGTCGCGCGCCTTCATCGGCTCGCTTGCGTGGCCTTGCTATCGCTTGCCGGCGCTCGCGATCCTGCTCTACGCGCCCTCGTTTGCCCTCGCCTGGCTTTATTTCTTGAGGCGCACCGACATTGTCTCAGAGCGCACACGCGGCGTCGAAATGCTCCTCGCCACATGTCTATGGATCATTCTCCAGGCGGCCGCGATCGCCTACGCCCGCGGCGGCGTAGGCGGCGTCGCTTCCACGTCGCGTTACATGGATGTCCTGGCTCTCGGCTCGCTCGTGAACGGAATTGCCATCCCGCTTTTGTGGTCAGCCGCTCGCCCCGGAACAGCGCTGCGAAAAGTCCTCGCAGTCGGTGGCGCGGGATGGCTCTTGCTCGTGCTTATCGGGGCGATCCAACTCAGTTACGAAATGATCGAGGGCCAAAGCGGTCGCGCCGCTTACATGCACGCGGAGGAACAGAACATCCGCTACTACCTCGCGACAGGTGATCGGACCGCAATCGACGGCAGCTTCGGCGCGCCGATTCCTTACCCTGACCCCGACTGGTTCGCCACGTTGCTCGACGACGCGACCATCCGGAACATTCTGCCTGCGGGAGCGCGAATGCCGTTGCGCCTCGACAATCTGGAAGCGCACAAGCCTTTCATCCTAAACGGTGGAGGCGACGCGGAGCCGGGACGCGAGCGGACTTGGGGTTCGTTCACCGAGGGCGGAGCGACGGCTCAGGCGCTCTTCCAAAGCCAGCAGTTTTCCACCAAGTTTCCTTATCTGAGCATCGACTTCACCGGCACCCTCTCGACGCGCATGTCGCTGCATATCAAGAACACCAGCAGCGGGCGCCTCACTAGGGTTTATCCGAGTGGACCGTTTCGAAACGGCTGGCGCACCGGTTACGTCGCCGTGCCTCCTCAAAAAATTCAAGTCTTGGCGCGGGATGAGAATGACTCGCACTGGTTTGCGTTTCGCGAGCCCCAGGAAGTCGGCCGCCTTTCATACTACGCCGCCAGGATCGTACTTCACGGCAGCCATCTGTTTGCCGCCGGTTTGGCTCTTTCGTTGTTCACCGTAGTAGCAGCAAACCGTTCGCGTCGACGTAGTGCGCGATCGTTGCTAGTTTCCGCTGGTGCCGACCGGAAACTCTGAATCCTCGCGGATGATCGGCACGACAATCGCGACGCGTGACAACCTGCCGCGCGCTCGCGTTCTGGCGCAATCATTTCTGCACCACCACCCTGGCAGCCGCTTTACGATCCTGGTTCCGGATGCTTTCACCCTCGCAGAGCCTGCGGGAAAAGCAGTCCAAGTGCTGAGCTTGGAAGATATCGACCTCGCGCCGGAGGACCTTCACCGGCTGCCGAAAATTTACGCAGGCGCGGAGCTGGCGCTCGCGGTGAAGCCGTTCTTCATCAGCCATCTGTTGACGAGGGAAGCCGAGCTTATTCTCTGCTTCGACTACGACATCGAAGTCTTCGGGCCGCTCGATGACGTGGTAAGGCAGGCCGGACTCGGATTGCCGATATGGGCCGCTCGCGAAAACGACGGCGGGGTAGCGACGCCCGAGTCCGGCTTCATGGTTATCGGACATTCCGCTGAAGAATTTCTTGCGACGTGGAGCGGCACGCTTCGCACGCAGTTCGACCGTAGCGCTTCTCTCGACCCTTCGTTGTACGAAGGATTTTCCCAAGTTGCTTCGCCTCGCCTCCTCGAAGGCGCCGGCTTCAACGTCGGATACTGGAGTTTACGCGGCCGACATTTAGAGGCGGCCGGCGACACGTATCAGATAGATGGCGAGCCGCTGCGCTTCTTCCACTTCGAAGGCTACGATCCGAAGCGTCCGCATCTCCTCAGCACGCGCGAACCCTATCATCCCGGGGTGGTGCTCGGGGGGGCAGCTGCGCTGCGGAAAATTGACGATGAATACCGCGCGAAGCTAGCTGTTGCCGAAGAGGGTCAGCGGCGTCGATATCCCTTCGGCTACGGCCTGCTCCCCAGCAGCACTCGCATCGATCGCTTTATGCAGCGGGTTTACCTCCGCGCGCTTCGGCGGAGTAAACGGAAAGAGGGACCAGAGCCGCCTGATCCCTTCCGGGCAGAGGGCGAAAGTTCTTTTTTCAAATGGCTCAACCAGCGGGTCTTTGACGG
>JBHENA010000218.1:0-3679 GCA_046262275.1 Chthoniobacterales bacterium | reverse complement strand
CCTCAGCAGTCACTTCGTCCAGGCTTTCCATTTCTCTTGCAAATTATGGCGGCGCAGCACGTCGGCAAGGTATGTTAAGTCGAGCTTCCCCTGCTGACGCAGAATGCGGACGCGTTCACGATCTTTGTCGCGGCCGGTCTGCAAACAGATCGCAACGAGGTGCTCAGCCCGCATCACGCGCGTGCGCACATCTTCATAATCAATCTCACGCGCTTGCGCGAGCGCCTCTTCCACGAGCGAGTTGTAGGCCGGGAGGAACTGCACCGGCACTTCTTCTATCAGCACGCACTCGCTTTCTTCCCCGTAGCCGCGTTTACGCAGCGCGTCATAGACGGCCGCGAGCGAGATCAAACCACTCGCGCTGGGTCGAAGCAAAACAAAGACATCGAGATCAAATGTCAGCAGCGGCTCGACATAGAACGTCGCGGCCATCGCGCCGCCGATCGCGTAACGCGAGAACACGCCTTCTCTTTCAAGCTCGTTCAAAATCTGCAGCGTGCGCTTCAACCAATGCGACAATACGCATCAAGCCCACAGATTTCATGGATTCAGACAGATTTGTTGAGGCTCGTCTCAATCCGCGAACTGGCTCCGGTATTTCACGTGAGAACGGACTGGAAAATGAGGCGCTGGGCTTGACCGCTTTAAGCGGTCGACTTTGAATCCGCGCGGCGGTGCCTAGAGCAAGGCGTTGCCTACAAAACGCACTACGCCGTCGGCGGTTCCTCCGTCGCCTTCTTCACGAACGGCGTAAACAGATCCATCGGGATGGGAAGGAAGGTGGTCGTGTTGTGCTCGCTGGAAATCTCTCGCATCGTCTGCAGAAAACGCAGTTGCAGCGCGATCGGCTGGGCCGCGATCATGGTCGCGGCCTGCACCAGTTTCTCCGCGGCCTGAAATTCGCCTTCGGCATTGATGATTTTGGCACGCCGCTCGCGTTCGCTCTCCGCCTGGCTCGCCATCGCGCGCTTCATTCCTTCCGGCAAGACGACATCCTTCACTTCCACAGCGGTCACCTTCACGCCCCACGGATCGGTTTGCCGGTCCACGATCTCCTGGAGCTTCTGGTTGATCTTCTCCCGGTGCGCCAGCAACTCATCCAGTTCGGCCTGGCCGACCACGCTGCGCAGCGTCGTCTGCGACATCAGCGACGTGGCTTTCAAATAATTCTCCACCTTCACCACGGATGACTGTGCATCCACGACGCGGAAGTAAACCACCGCATCGACGCTGACCGGGACGTTGTCGCGCGTCATCATTTCCTGGCGCGAGACGTCGATCGTCACGACGCGCAAATCCATTTTCACCATGCGGTCCACGAGCGGGATGAGGAAGATGATTCCCGGTCCCTTCACTCCCAGGAGTTTGCCCAGACGGAAGATCACGCCGCGCTCGTACTCGCGCAGAATGCGCACCATCTGCGGCAGGATGATCGCGCTCAGGATGACGATCGGGGCGATCCAGGAAATCAGTTGCACTGGCATAGGATGAGTCCTTTCGGGCTTGGCCTCCTTTTCAGGAAGCGGTGGTCGCTTTCGGCTTCACGGTTAAAGTCAGGCCTTTCACTCCGGTCACTTCCACCGGCTCTCCCTCTTCGACGGCCGCATCGCTCACCGCGTTCCAGTATTCACCTTCGATGAATACTTTCCCGCCCGTGGCATCGATGCGCGTCACGGCTGCGACCGTCTGGCCGAGCAGGGTCTCTGCTCCCGCCTTTTTCGGCAAGAGCTGCGCGCGCAAGCCGCTGCCGACGACAAAGACAAAGAAGAGCGCGGTCACGACTGTGGCCGGGATGATGTAGGCGAGCGACAAACGAAAGTATGGTTCCGCGCGATCGAAGAGCATGATCGCGCCGATCAGAAATGCCGCCACCCCGCCAACGGTCAGCACTCCGTGCGTGGGCGTGAAGACGTCGATGACAAACAAAGCCAGGGCCAGCGCAATCAGCGCCAGGCCGGCCGCGTTCACCGGCAGCACCGCCACCATGTACAACACCAGGATCAGCGCGATGGCCCCGACCACTCCCGGCAAAATCGCTCCAGGATTGCTCAGTTCGCCGATGATTCCGTAGACGGCGATGAGCATGAGGATGAACAGCACCTCCGGCCGCCACAGCATCTGAAGCGCGCGCTCCGAAAACGACGGCCCGATCTCGATGATATCGCCGCCGGCAGTTTTGAGCTGCCGGCCACCTGCTTCGCGTCCATCCAGTTGCGCAAGCAGGTCGGTCATATCCTTGGCCACCATCTCCACCACGCGCAGCTCGAGCGCCTTCTCCGCTGTGATCGAGGCGCTCTCTTTCACGGCGGATCGCGCCCACTCGATATTCCGATTACGGCGCGCCGCGATCGTCTCGATGTAACTGATCGCGTAATTCTCCAGCTTCTCCTTCATCGTCTCGTCCACCTTTTGTTCGCCGGCCCCACCGCCGCCCATCTGCACCGGATGCGCCGCGCCGATCGTTGTCGCCGGCGCCATCGCCGCGAGGTCAGCCGCCAGCGCGATGAAACAGCCCGCGCTCGTGGCCGAGGCGCCCGAGGGCGCCACGTAAACCACCGTCGGCACCGGCGCGGCCAGCAGCTCCTGCACGATCACCTTGGTCGAATCGAGCAGCCCGCCGGGCGTGTCGAGTTGAATGATGAGACATTGCGCGCCTTGACTGTGCGCCTCGCTAATCCCGCGCGAAATATAGCTCGCGGTCGCCGGTCCGATGGGGCCGTCCACCTTGATGCGAGCGACCTTCTCCGCCCGGCCGGCGGAGGCCAAAGCCAGCAACACCAGAACGACTGAGCTCCATCGACGGCAGTTCATGGCATGCACACACTACCACGACGAACCCTCCGCTCCAACGCGATCGCGGCGCGGATCACTCACCTGGTTTGGCCGCAAGTGGAAAAACGGACGCCGCCTCTCCTGGCCAAGGTTCGCGGCGAAGATGGATGAATAACGGCCCTGCGGCTAGGAATCTCTCCAAGTGCCACCAGCACATCGCGTAAAAGCGCCGCGAGCCGGGGACGGTGCTATACGTGAGTCACGTATAGCAGCACCATGCGCGACGTAATTAAGCTTAGGAGCAAGATTCGGCCGAAATTCTCGGTGGGAGACCGCGCGGGAGCCGTGAAGTCGGTGCGCGGCGGGAGCCGTGAAGTCGGTGCGGCGGTGACGACGAAACGTGGGCGCGACAGGCAAGGAACCGCTCGCGAATCTAGTGCAACCCTTCTGAATGCTACCAATCCTAGGTCTGTTTCAGCTCCGCGCGCGCGAGAGCACGGTGCTATACGTGAGTCACGTATAGCACCGATTCGTGGAGGATCTGCAGCGTGCGCGTTTCACCCGTAGCAAGGGATACTCAAGCGATCCCGTCCGGCGCGGCGTCACGGGCTACACGTTCGTCGTCTTTATCGTGTTCGTCCGCGTGGTGCTGCGGCTCGTACGATGCTGACGTATCGACCGGTGGTCAAAGCTTCGGTTCAAACAGGCCGACGAACCCCTTGCGCTCGCGGTACGGTAGACGCCGGGGATTTGCGAGAACCAACCCCATGTGCCGCGGAACTTCCACTTCGAGGGATGGCGCTTGACGCGGTTGACCACCTCCACGACTCCCACGATTCCACCAACATCGAGATCATCTGGGACACGAACGCCATACATCCGACAAATGTCCTCTGGGGTGTAATCC
>JBHENA010000217.1:0-3691 GCA_046262275.1 Chthoniobacterales bacterium | reverse complement strand
GGCGATGCCACTGCTGCTCGCGATCAGTCCGCCCGCGATTCGCGGATTCAAAGCCATCGGTGTGAACCAGCAGGTGCTGGCGTTCAGCTTTCAGCTTTCCGTTGTGACGGGTATTTTGTTCGGCCTGATCCCGGCCGTGGCTGCTTCCTCGGCTCGTCCGGGTGAAGCCTTGAGGCAGGGCGAGCGCGGGAGCAGCGGGCGCGGCAGGCGGGGCAGATCGCTGCTAGTCGCAACGGAAGTGGGACTCTCGCTCGTGCTTCTGATCGGCGCGGGATTAACAATCAGGAGCTTCAAGAATCTGATGCAAGTGGATCCCGGATTCACTTCCGAACGTCTGCTTATCTTCAACGTTGGGCTTCCTTCTTCTGCGAACGAGGAGCGCCAGATCCAGTTTTATCAGCAGGTGGTTGAGCGACTCCAGACGCTGCCCGGCGTCGAACGAGCCGGGGCCGTAAGCCGCCTGCCGCTTTCGGGCGGAAACAGCAACCGCACCTTTAATCTCACCGGCAGCGATACCGAACACAGCGCCGACGTTCGGGTCGCTACACCCGAGTACTTTCGCACCATGGGCGTTCCGCTTTTGCGCGGACGCAATTTCACAGAGCGCGACACGAAGAGCTCCGTGTCGGTCGCGATTATCAATGACGCGTTGGCGCGCACCGTTTTTGCCGGGCAGGATCCAATCGGCCAATACATCGTCAACATCGGGCCGAAGAATGAGAAGCTGGAGATCGTGGGAGTAGTGGGAGACGTGCGGCACCTTGCGCTGCAAACGGCGCCCCGTCCTGAAATCTATCAACCGGTCGGACAGGCAACGTGGCCGTCGATGTTTGTCGCTGTGCGCAGCGTTTCGACAAACCCGCTCGCGCTGACAGCAGCGGTGCAAAACGTTGTCGCAAGCGTAAACGAAGAGATGCCATTGGGGAATGTGCGGACGATGGAAGACATCATCGCCGCCACCATGATGCAGCGGAAGTTCACCATGCTGCTGCTCACGATCTTCGCCGGGGTCGCGCTGCTCCTGGCCGTGATCGGACTTTATGGCGTGATCTCTTATTCCGTCTCGCAACGCACTCGAGAACTCGGCATCCGTGTGGCGCTCGGCGCGCAGCGCAGTCATGTGCTGAAGCTGGTCGTCGGCCAGGGAATGGCTGTGGTCGGAATCGGGCTGCTGCTCGGCGTTGTGGCGTCTGTTGCACTAACGCGGCTCATGTCGGCCTTGCTTTTCGGCGTCAGCGCGACGGATACCGCTACATTTGTGGGCTTCTCAGTTGTGCTTGGTGGTGTCGCTCTGGTGCCTGCTGGCTGCCAGCCCGCCGGGCGAGCCAAGTCGATCCGATGACCGCTTTGCGGGCGGAGTGAGTTTGCCGTTTACGGGCTCAACGCAGCCGGGTTAGCTCCCACGTCAGCGCGCCATCCGCTTCAATTGTTAAATGCGCGACGCTGGCTGGCGCGCCGCGATTCGGCCGCGTGACGCAGCCAGGATTCAGAAAGCGCACATTGCCGAGTTTTTCATCGCGCGGCACGTGCGTGTGACCATGCAGCAGAACATCGACATTCGTCGGCGGCCGCGCCGGCGGGATGTGAAGCAGACGGAAGCGGACGCCGCTTCGCTCCAGATCGACGACGAGCGGCCAGGCAGGGTGGCTATCGCAATTTCCGTGCACGACGACAACAGGCGGGCCAATCGCGCGAAACGTCTCCAGCAAATCTGGCGCGCAGACATCGCCCAGGTGCCAGATCTCGCCGACTCCTTCTGCGAGCGCGTTTAACTTATCCGGCAGATGATTGTGCGTATCGGCAAGAACGAGGATACGCAGCGGGGTCGGCACGGTATCGGAGCTTTTCGCGCGAGCAGAAATCGCTTTCTCAGCGCACCTCAACCTCAACCGGTAACCAGTGGTTCACCATGTAGGTGCCGTAATCCGCGACGCGCTCCGCCGGCTGCGTGTGCCCCGCGGAATCGGTCGCGCGAGCAACAAGCGCAACTTTGCCGGGTTTCGCCGGCACATCCCAAGGGAACTCCCAAAAGCGCCAGGCGTGCTTCACGGATTCGCCGACTAAAGTCGCTGCTGTCCAGCGCGTGCCGCCGTCCACACTCACTTCCACTTTCGCCAAGGTGGCGTCACCACACCACGCCGCCCCGTGAACACGGTATCGCGTTCCGGCCTGAACCACTTCGTGCATCCGCGGTCTTGCGATCTGCGCTTTCACCTGCATCTCGCCCAGCGGGAGCAGCGTCGGGGGCAAACCATCGCGCCGCGCCCAGTAGCTGTAATCGATCGACTGGTAATAGCCGTGGAAGGGCGTGTTGCTCACGATGATCCGATGAAGCCATTTCACCGAAGCCATACCAAACCAACCCGGCACGACAGCGCGCAACGGATAGCCATGCTCAGGCGAGAGAAGGTCGCCATTCATCTCAAAGGCAAGCAGCACGTCAGTATTCGCTTTCGCCCACGGCAGGCTGCGCGCGTAATGGATCTCCCCCGCGGGCCGCGGAGCTTCCTTCAGCTCACCGTTGTCCGCACCTTCCAGGATCACTTCGAGCGCGCCCGATTTCGCGCCCGCGCGCTGGAGGACGTCGCGCAAGAGCACTCCGCTCCACTGCGCGTTCCCCACCGCACCAAGATCCCACGGCACTCCTTTCGCTTTTGGCTGGAGAAACGACCGGCCGTTGCCTGCGCACTCCAGTGTCGCCGTGATCGTGCGAAGCGGCATTTGCCGCAGCTCTGCGGAGGTTAATTCGAGCGGCGACGCGACCGCGCCCTCAACGCGCAGCCGCCAGGTGGACGCATCCAGTTGCGGGATTGGAAAATGACAGCGCACATAAAAGCTCTCGTTAGCCGTGATCCAGTCGCCCAGGCTCGCGAAGGGCATCTCCAGATTGAGCCAGATTGAGCGGTTCTTCGCCCCGGCTGATGAGCGGGCCGGGAGTGTGTTGGCCTGGCGTCTGCCGGTGCGCGGAAATCTGGGATTTCATTCTTGCCGGGCGGAAGCGCGGTGCTTTTTCCGGAGAAGCAGCCCCCAGAAACGATTGTAGGGATGCACTTTCTTGACCTTCTCTCCGTCACGATAAACCGGGTAGCCTTCGTTTGCCCACCGGAAGATCGATCCCTCCAGATTAGCCACGGATGAAAATCCGGCGAGACGCAACCGCTCCGCAAACGCGCCCGACCTATAGCCGACCGAGCAATAGGTTACGATCGGCCGATCTTTCGGCTCGTCGATTGCAGATGCGGGCGAGCTCGGTTCGACGTGCTGAGCGGTCGCGAGATGGCTCACTTCGTATTCAGGGCGTGTCCGCACATCGAGCAACAGTGGCGGCGTGCGCCCGGGATCGCGCAGCCACGCAGCCAGTTCCGCGGGCGTGATTCTTCTTATCGCGGGGAATTCGCGCCGGATTTTCGTATCGATCAGGGCCCACGTAATCGCCTTGCCGGAGACCGCGAATGCAATGAGCACACCCGAGACGCCGATCAAGATAAGGTTCCTCTTCACGCGCATCCTCTCGTCGGCAGAACCTAGCGGAGGAAAACCGCTCACGGCAAGCGGGTGAGGTCCGAGGAGACTGGCTCACGGAGAGGGCCGCTGGCCCTTGACTCGCCACCCATCACTTGTCACTTATCCCTGTTTTCCGCGCGGTTAGCTCAGTGGTAGAGCACCTCCCTGACACGGAGGGGGTCACAGG
>JBHENA010000216.1:347-3719 GCA_046262275.1 Chthoniobacterales bacterium | reverse complement strand
CAATGGTGCGGACCGTCGGCGTGCCGTTCCACGAGGCGATCGCGATGGCAACAGCGAACCCGGCGCGTGCGTTTCAAGCCAAAGGCAAGGGAACGCTGGAGGTCGGCACCGATGCGGATTTCGTCGTTTTGTCGCCGGATCTGGAAGTCGTTCAGACCTTCATGGCCGGCGCGAGTGTTGCCGCGGTCGCTGCTGTTTAAAGGGATAGGAGAAACCGCGCGACATCCAGTGAGGCCGCCGGCCGGCTGAGCTGCGCGATGTTGGCCGACCACTCACTCCAGCGCGCCGCATTGTTCGCAAAAGCCGAATGGACCCCGCTGATAACCGCGGCTTGCGTGGTTGCGACCAGGCCGGAGTTGCGCTCCACGAGATAGCGCGCGTTCCCTTCCTCCTGGCCGGGAATAACGTGATTGACGATCATCGGACAGCCCGCGGCGATCGCTTCCTGCACCGTGGCGCCCCCGGCCTTGCTGATGAGCAAATGACTCGAGCGCAGAAGGCGCGGCAATTCTTCGCTCCAACCCACGATGTGGAACGGGCGCAGCGCGAGAGGGCGAACATTTTCGATCGACCTTCGCAGCCGGCGATCCCGTCCAACTGCCACCGTGAGTGTCGTGCCTTTGACGGCTGCAAGTCGCAACACGAGCTCGGGCGCCTGGGCTTTGCGCGCGTTAATCAGATAGAGCACCCGGCTGTTGCACCCCGGAGCAGGTGGGGTGCGAAAGACGTCCGGTTCCGCGAACTCGGGGCTGACAGGGAAGCCGAAGGTGCGTGTTTTCGCGGGGGAAATCCCGGCGCGGTGCAGGACCGCCGCGCTCGGCGCATTCGGCAGGAGGAAGTAATCGGCGGAGCATTGATACCAGATGGCATTCACGGAAAGCGAGTCGGTGATGACAACCACACGCCTGCCGCAGCTGTTCCCGACCGGCCCGAGCATTTCGTCGAGCATGTGGGGATAGGCGGGATAAACGGAGACGATCACATCGGGTTCGAACCGGCCGAGCAGGCGGCGGAGATAATCTTTGAGCGTGAAGAAGACTTTGAAATTGCCGGAGAAATTCTTCTGCCGGTCGAGCCAGCGGTAGACAGTCGACCAGGTCTGAGGCCACTGATTGATGAGGCCGAGGTAAGCTTCGCGCGCCCAGTCGTTCGCGGTTCCGTAGGTGTCGGAAAACAGGTCGTGCAGCTCCACCTGCACACCGGTTCCTCCGATCTGTGCGAGCCCCTGCCGAATCCCGCGCGCGGCGCTGTTGTGCCCCTCGCCGAACGCGGCCGTGAGAATGAGGATTCGCTTCAAAACTCGTTAGGGGCGGCGACGTTCCGCCATTGTAGGGCGTTTCTGTGAAACGCCATTCCCACGCGGCGTTTGACACAAACGCCCTACAATCATCGCTCCTGCGCGCACGAGATGACTTCTAATGGATATTTATGGACGGCAAAGTAAACTCTCCGCCGCAGATGAGACGCCTCAGATTCGCCGGGAGAGTGACCCGGCGTTTGGTTTGGGAAACGGTCATGGACGATACCATGGGACTGGCCGCGCAAATGGCGTATCAGTTTCTCTTTACCCTCGCGCCGGGGCTGCTCTTTCTCTGGCATCTCCTCGGGCTCTTCGGGACCGACCCGGCCAAACTGCATCAGATGTTCGTGATTTTGAAGAATTTCCTGCCGCCGGATCCGAAGGTACAGGATATTCTGGACGCAGCGGTGGCGAACGTGGTCGTGACAGGTGCAAGCGGGACGGTGGGAAACATCGGCATCCTGCTCGGGATCTGGCTTGGCACCATGTTCATCTCCACAATCTCGCACGCGCTCAGCCGAACCCACGGCGTGAAGGAGGATCGCAACTGGTGGTCGAAATACATCATCTCGTTCTTCCTCCTCTTCTGGTTCGGGATCACGATCCTGTTCTGTTTTAACGCCATGGTTTTCGGCGAAACCCTTGCCGGCGTCGCGGAAGTGACTTTTCAGCTCAGCGTCCCGCTGCAACTATGGGTGACCGTCCTAAGCCTGCCGTTGACCGCCGTGGCGCTCATCATCCTCGCGCTCGCGTTGTACCTGCTGACGCCGGAAAATTACCTCACGATTCGCCAGGCTCTTCCAGGCTCGATCCTTTTTGCCCTCGGCTGGATTTTCGTCACCAAGCTCTTTCAGTACTACGTCGCGAAATACGATCGCTACAATCCCACCTACCTCGCGCTCGCCTCCATCATCATGCTGCTGACCTGGATGTGGCTGACCTGCCTCTTCCTTCTGCTTGGCGGTAAGTTGAACGCGATCCTCGGGCGGGAACGGGAACGCGCTGCAGTGCGTGCGGCGGCCGCCGCCGCTGAACCGCAGCCAGCAGCTTGAAGCGCTCTCCGTCTCCGCGGGCTATGAAGCGCGCCGTCCTCTGCGTCGCGGCTGCGCTGATCCTCACAGGTGTCGCCGGCACACTGCTGCACGCGCAGGTGAGCGAGGCGGACAAAAAGAAGCGGGACGCCTTTTTGAAGGCCCGAGAGGAAATGCGGACGGTGGCTTCTCCCACGCCCGCTGATTCACCAACTCCTTCCGGCAAGCCGAAGGTAGCAAAGAAGAAAAAGAAGAAGAGCACTGCCTCGACGGAATCACAGACTCCGGAGCCGACGAAGACTCCGGAAAAAAGCCCGGAGGCGGAAGAAGATGCCACGCCAAGACCGAGCAAACGCAAGAAGGCCTCACCGACACTAACCCGAAGTCCAAAGAAGAAACCAAAAACCGACGCTGAGGAGGATGCGACCCCTCGACCTACAGCTGCTCCTAAACCTACTGGAACTCTGGAACCACCCGCGCGCCCGCAGCGGGCTTTTCCCACTCCCACCGCCGCGCCCACTGGGCCGCCGGTTATTACCAATGTGCCGCCAGACATTACGATCGAAAAGTCCGGGCTGGAGCAGCAACAGGGGTTCGAGCCGCCACCACCGCCGCCGCCTCGGCGAAGTTTCTGGTCGCGCATTTTCGGCGGACGTGAGCCGAGCCAGCGCTATCTGAGCCGCAGCCTGATCGACGCGATCCGCCGCGCGCCGGTGCAGCGTGCGCGCTGGAAGTTCATCATCGTGCATAACAGCGGGACGCGACAGGGGAACGCGCGCGCGTTCGATTACTACCATCGCCGCGTGCGAAAAATGAAAAATGGAATGGCCTACCATTTCGTGGTCGGGAACGGCACCTCGTCGGGCAATGGCCAGATCGAGATCGGTGATCGCTGGCGCCGGCAGATCAACGGCGGCCATGTGCACAGCGATTACCTGAACAACATCGCCCTCGGCATCTGCCTCGTCGGCGACTTTAACCGGGAAACACCCGGCGCCCGCCAACTCGCCGCGCTCGACGAGTTGATCCGCTATTTGCGCC
>JBHENA010000216.1:0-278 GCA_046262275.1 Chthoniobacterales bacterium | reverse complement strand
TACCTCTACCTCTTCCTCTGCTCTCTTCGTCGTCGTAGAGAGAAGATTCAGAGGAAGAGGAAGAGGGAGAGGAAGAGCGCTCGGCGTCCATTGCCAAGCGCATTCGCGTAGCGGATAGGAGCGACTCGCTTTTTATGACTCCGGTTAAGATCTGGCTCGGATATCCATATCCTCTCGGCGCGACCTGGCTCGGGAACGGCGTCAACTTCGCCATTTTTTCCGAGACCGCCACGTCCGTCGACCTGTGCCTTTTCGACCGTCCGGACTCGGCCCAGGAG
>JBHENA010000215.1:0-3781 GCA_046262275.1 Chthoniobacterales bacterium | reverse complement strand
TCGTAATACTCCGCCGCCGCCGCGACCGAAACCTTGTCCGTCGCGACACCACCCCGAATAAAGGTTTGGAGGACCCGAGCATCATTGTCCGTAGTGTTGCCGTAGAGGAAGTCGACCTCGGCTCCCTCGTAAGGGGCTTCGCCTGGACCATTCAGAAGAATAAAGTTCACAACGCCAGCGACGGCATCAGAACCATAGATGGCAGAGGCGCCATCCTTCAAGATTTCCGAGCGCCTGAGGGCACCAATTGGGATAGAGTTGATGTCCTCGAAAGCGAAGGTGCGCCGGCCGTTGATGAGGGTCAGCGTGTTCTGAGAACCGAGAGCGCGCAGGTTGATGAACGCGGAGCCGTCGCCGCCGTTGGAGTCGTTTTCTGTCGCGGTGGCACCGACGAAGGAGGGCAACTGACGGAGACCTTCCGCCGGGGTATTGGCACCCTGCTTCTGCAGGACCGTTGCGGTGTAAACTGTGACCGGCAAAGCGGACTCGGTTTCGGCTGTAGGAATGTACGAACCGGTCACAACGACCCGTTCCGTGGTGGCTGCTCCTGCCGCGCTGTCCGCAATCGCAGAATCTGAAGGTGCGCCTGCGCCGGTGGCGGTTGCCGGGGTGGCTGCTGGTCGGGCTGGGGTCGGGCCGGTGGAGCCCACCTGAGCGAATGCGCTCGTGGCGATGAGGAATGGAACGCCGAGCCCCACTGCGAGAGCAGAGCGGAACGATCCGAGCGTAGAAAGCACGTGTCTTATCATTAGTTTCTCCATTGGTTGGGTTAGGTTTGGGGGGAGGATTAATGAAGTACGAGAGGCGTAGCAAGGTTTTTTTTCACTTTTTTCAAAAAACTTTGAACGGCCTTGCGGCGCGCGCTGTCGAGGGTTCGCCCCGCGCGGAGAAGGGCGGGTTCGGTTTGGCAAGCTCGGCTGCAAACCGCGAGCAATCTGCGCGAGACCCGGAATATGTGTTCGCACGCGCGCGACCTCGTCTAACGAGTGCTCGGAGGTGAGCCATTGCGGTTTCTGGCCGCGCGGATTAAGTGCACCCGCGTCGCTACCTATGTTCACCGGTTTGATTGAAGAAGTTGGCAGCGTTCTCTCATTACGCGCCGCGGGTGGCGCCACGCAGTTAAAAATTGCGGCGCCCGGTATTTCCCAAAACGTCCGGCAGGGTGATAGCGTGGCGCTAAATGGCTGTTGTCTCACGGTCAGCGCTCATCGCGGCGAAGAAATCACGTTCGATCTTCTCGAGGAAACGCTCTCCCGCACAAATTTAGGCACGCTGCGTCCGGACAGCGCAGTCAACCTCGAGCGGGCGCTGGTCGCAGGTGGCCGTATCGCCGGCCATTTCGTGCAAGGCCATGTCGATTGCGCCGTCCCGGTGCACGTTTTCGAGAAGATCGGAGTGGATCATCGCCTGGAGATGGAGCTGCCGCCTGAGTTCGCTCAGTACGTCATATATAAAGGCTCCATCGCGGTGAATGGCATCAGCCTCACGGTGGCCGAAGTGCTCCCGGACAGCTTTGCGGTCTGGATCATTCCGCAAACTCTGCGCGAGACGAACCTCAACGCCATCGGGAAGGGCGCGCGTTTAAATCTCGAGTTCGACCTCCTGGCGAAGTACGTCGAGCGAATGGCTGCTCTCCACAGACCGCGCGAGGAGAAATGACACGGAGTCGATCGGTCGAGGCCGAGCCGACCCGGTCGCGGCTGGTGGCGGTGATCGCCTCGCTGCCGGACCTCGCACACGCGCTGCGCCTCCGATGCGTGCCGGATTTCTTCGAGCTGCGGCTCGATGCGCTTTATCACTCGCTGGGTTCAATCGAGGAGGCGCTCCCCGCCTTAGCCGCGCCGCTGATCATCACTGCGCGGCACCCACGAGAGGGCGGCTGGAACGCGCTCGCTCCCGCGCAACGCCGACAGCTGCTGCTGAAGTTTCTGCGCCATGCCGCACTCATAGATGTCGAGTTGCGCTCCCGGTTGGAATTGCGCGCAGTGCTCGAGGCCGCAAAGGCGCGCCACGTCCTGCGCATCATCTCCGTGCACGATCTCACGAAAACACCCAGTGTGCGCCGTCTCCAGCAGCTGGCCCGTGGCGCAGAAGCGGCCGGGGCGGATATCATCAAGATCGTCACCCGCACTGATCGCGCCGAAGAGCTGGCGCGCCTGCTGAAGTTTTTCGAAATGAACAAGGGAAGCAGGCCCCTCAGTGCCGCCGGCATCGGGCAACTCGGCCGCGCTTCGCGCCGTGAACTGGCGCGGCGGGGTTCAGTTCTCAATTACGCATACCTCGGCACCGCCGCGAGCGACGGCCAACTATCAATTGGTGAGCTGCGTCGCACGCAACTCCATCCAGAAAAGACATGCCGCGAGAGCCTGTCATCCTGAGCCGCGCAGACGGCGAAGGATCTCGCACCAACACAGTAGCCACCAGCGCGAGCGTGGGATCCTTCATCGTCTGCGCGATTCAGGATGACAGCTTGCTGGCGACCGCACCAAGTAGATCGGCAAGTTCTCCAATCCCGCACTGGAACCGGATCGCACATTCGGTGATGAAAGTCTTCACCATGACTGAGACGATCGAGCTGCCCGACGCTGTCCCGATCATGCCTCTGCCGGGTGTCGCGCTCTTCCCACACGCACTGTTGCCGCTTCACATTTTTGAACCGCGTTATCGCGCCATGCTCACGCACGCGCTCGACCATCATCGGCTCTTCTGCGTCACCCCGCTTAAGCCGAATCGCTCCGACTGGAATTCGCCGCGCGACTTTGCGCACGTCGGAACCGCCGGTCTTATTCGCGCCTGCGTCGGCCGTGCGGATGGCACTTCCAATTTGATCCTGCAAGGGCTGCATCGCGTCCGCTTCACCGCCTTCCTGCAGGAGCAACCGTTTCCCATCGCCGAGATCGAGCCGCTCGCTTCCGCGCCAGCCGAGTCCTCTCTCGAGGCGGAAGCGCTCGGAGCAAAGGTGCTCGATCTCTACGAAAAGTTTAAGCGCACCGGGCGGAGCTTTCCTGCGAAAGTCGACCGTTACCTCGCCGATCTCCGGGATCCCGAAATGCTCGCCGACTTAATGGCCGCGACATTCCTCAGCGATCCTGCGCGCCGCCAGCAACTCCTCGAAGAACTTTCCGTCCAGCGCCGCCTGCGCCTCGTTGTCCAATATCTGCGCGAAGAAACCGGCGACGCGGCCGCGTGAGGAAATTGACGGTGGTGGGATCGTTGACCCTGCTCCACTAGTGCATCACTCCGCTCCGCATCCGCGCGTGCTCTTCCAGCAAATACCGGTCCGTCATTCCCGCGATGTAATCGCACACCGTCCGGTGCAGCCCTTCCCTCTCGATCCGCTTCAAGGCGCCCTCGCCTAACGAATCCGGTGCCTGCAGGTAGGTTTGAAAGACGGCTCGCATCGTCTCGCAAGCCTGCCGATTCACCTCCGCCACTGTGGGATGGTAGTAAACGTTCTTGTAAAGGAACCGCCGCAAATCGCCATTCGCGCCCTGCAGCTCTTCGCTGTAGCAAATCAGTCGTCGCTCACAGCGTCGTACCTCCTCCACCGTTTCCACACCCGCCGCAGAGATCGCAGCCGCGCTGCTGGCAATGACGTCGCTTACCTGTCGGTCGATGATGTCCCGGATAATCCACTGATGCAGTGCGGGCTCGCGCGCCTCTGGGTAACGCTCCGTCACGGAGGCATGACTCCATTGCCAGACGGAGATCTCTTCCAACTGCGAGCCACGCAAAATCTCGAAGTCCACCGCGTCGTCCAGGTCGTGGCTGTAGTACGTAA
>JBHENA010000214.1:0-3781 GCA_046262275.1 Chthoniobacterales bacterium | reverse complement strand
CCGCTGCTCGTCGTCCTGATATTGCGGCTCCGAATTGATGTCCTGGGCGATGACATCGTCCTGCGCGATCTTCTTCTCATCAAACGAGGCGAGAATCCTGGTTGCCTTAGCCTGGACTTCCTGTTGGGCCTTTGATTGGTCAGCATGCCGAGCGACGACGTGGAAGTGCATGGTGACCAAGTCCCCCGGTTTCTTCAGCTCAGCTTTTCCTTCAATATAGATGTACGGCTGGTTTGGTAATCCGCCCTGGGCGAGGAGAGCGGCTGGAAAACTCAGCACGGCAAAGAACAACTTATTCATACTGGAGGAGTGTGGATGGATTCGGCTTTCGGTGGCAAGCTTCGAGGTCACCGCGCGCACTTTGCAGCGCGGCCTTTTACTCTGCATCGAAGTGCCCGATCGGATGTAGCGCATGCCTCGGGCTTGCACACCGATTGAGCGCAAGTGGGACGCATGCGCCACTTCCCCACGCACTAAAACTGTATCGCGGCCTGGAGAAAAAAGCGCTCGCCTTTCGTGCGATTCTCGACCAGCTCTTCGTGCTGCCACTTGAGCGTGACGCCGTAGTTCTTGTCGTGCGGGTGCCAGCGCAGCGCGGGACCGAACGCCACCGCCTGTCCCTTGTTACCGTCGCCGACTGTCTGGCCATTTACTTCATCATCCGCCACCTGCTTGTAAGCGTAACCGCTCACCCCAAGCTCCCAATCACGCAAGATCCAATAGCCGAGGTTGTAATCGAAGCTCAGCTCCTGGCCGGAACGATAGTTCGTGTCCGGATTCTCGAAATTGATCAGGTAAATGAGCGCGCCGCTCACTTCGATCTGCTCGATCGGAAACCAGGTGAACCAATATGATGGCCCGATGGCGTAGTAGCCGCGGCTCGTATTCGTCAGGCGGTCGTCGCTGAACTTCCCAGTCGGGAGGAAGAGCTCGGGGCCAAACATTTGGTGAAACTTCTTGCCGTGCCAGCCGAGAATCAGGCCGAGGAGCGAATCGCCCATGTTCGTGGTCGAATCCTCGCGCTGGAACGTCCCAAAGGGCGTGCGCACATCAAACGAAACGTCCGCCTGATTAACGAGGGTCCAGCCGACGCGCGCTTCAATGTTCGCGCCCAGAAAGGTGACCTTCGGGAAGACGTAACGGAACCGCAGCACTTCCGCGAAGACAAAGAGGTCGAAATTGCTCAGGTTCGGCCGATCATTGCCATCGCTATCGAGCGTCCGGTCCGCGAAGTAGAAGGCGGTAAAATTTGTGATGTTGAGGCCGGGCGGCGGCATCATGCCGGCGAGCACGGTATCCACTCCGAGCGCCTTGCTCGTCCCACCACCTTCGGTGGCATGAACCATCACCGGCGCTGCCGCCAGCATCATCGCAGCGACCCAGAACCGTTTCGGTGCGCACGCGAATTTCATGAGAGCCGATCCTGCGCGGACGGCGCGCGCGTGTCTAGCCATCAATGCAAACGATCCGCAACTCACTCCAAGCCGATGCGCTGAAGGATATCGGTAAAACGGCTATCCGAGCGTAGCGCGTCCCAGGACGGCTCCACTTTCAGCCAGCTCACTCGCGGGTCTCGCTCCTGAAATGCTTTTGCCAACCATGCGATCGCTTCCTCCTGCTCGCCGAGTCCAGCAGAGACAAGCGCGAAGTGATAGGGAGCGACATAGCGCTCTCTGGAGAGAGTTTGCAATTGCTCGAGCGCGCGGCGTGCCTTCTGGTGATCACCCGTGCGACCTGAGAAATAGCCCACAATCGCGATGACCTCGGGATTTCCCTGGGAAAGCTCGACCGCTTTTGTTAAGGCAGATAGTGCCTCCGCGTGCTTTCCCTGTTCGAGAAAGGTCTTGCCGAGATATATGTGCGCGATCCAGAAATTCGGGTCCAGCTCGAGCGTTCGTTGCAGTCTCTCGCCGGCCTCGTTGTAGCGTCGCGCCAGATAAAGCAGCGCTCCTTCGCGTGAGTTGTTGATCAGCGAAACGCGGTCGAGCTCCCGGCCGCGGGCCGCTTCGCGCAGAGCTTCGGGGTGGCGGCCAATCGTGGAAAGCAACTGCGCGTATGCGAGATGAGCCGCGCCGGCGTTTGGATCGAGTGCGATCGCTTGCCGTGCCTCACGTTCCGCCGCGCCCCAGTCCCAATCGAAGAACATGTGGACGAGCGCCAGTGTGGCATGAGCCTCTGCAAGCGACGCGTCGATCCGCAAGGCCTCGGTTAAGGCAGCTTTCGCTTTCGGGAACAACTCCGTCGGAGCGCTTTGGCCGGTCATGGCAAGAGCGCGATAGGCATCCGCCAGCCCGAGATAAGCGAGCGCATACTCCGGGTCCATTGCCACCGCCTGTTCGAAGAAACCGATGCTCTTCAGCAGATCGGGCGGAGTGAATTTGTTCCAATGAAAACGCCCTGTGAGATAAAGCTGGTACGCTGCAACGTTCTCCGTATACCGTTTTGTCAGGCGCTGTCGCTCTTCACGGTTCAAGCGCAGCGCGAGAGCCTCGGCTACCTTCCGCGAAATCGTGTCCTGGACCGTGAAAACGTCCGTGAATTTTTCATCGAAGGTCGCGCTCCAGAGCGGCTTCCCGTCGCTGACTTTGATCAGACGAACGGTGACACGAAGTTGATCGCCCGCCTTCTGGACGTTGCCTTCCAGCACTGAACTGACGCCGAGGTTTCGCCCCGCTTCCAAGGGATCCTGATCGAGGGCCGCGTAGGAGCGCACGGAAGTAAGTGAAGGCACGATGATGTCGCCGCTGCCGCTCAACTTGGTGATCAGCGTATCGGCCATTCCCATCTCCAGCACCGGATCACGCGCCTCCGCGATGAGGGGTTTGAACGGGAGAATCGCGATACTGTTTGTCGAGAGCGCGGCGAGCTGAGCGCTACGCGTCTTCAGGGAACCAGAGCGAAGAGACAGCCAAAGAGCCAGGCCGGCGATGGCGAGCGCGACGAAGGCAATCGATACAATGATGAACTTGCGTCGATGGCGCAGGGCAGCGCGGCTTTCGATCGCGGCATGCGCCTCGTGTCTGCGCTTGAACTTCTCCGGCGGCTCCGGATTGCCAATCTCGTCGTCGTACAGACTAACGACTTCTATCTCGATGCCGTGCTTCACCTCGCAGGCGCCGAGGTCGTAGAGATGCGGCTGCCAGCGTTCGTACTGCGCCAGATCGTCGGCCACCCGTTTCGAGAGCAGGATGTGACCGGCGTCGCCGCAATCCATTACGCGCTGCGCCATGTTGATGCCGGCGCCGGCTACGTTCGTGCGGTCGTTCACATCGTGGATTACATCGACCGGCCCGCTGTGAATGCCCATGCGGAGGTTGAGTTGTGGATACTCCTTCAGACGCCGATCAATCTCCATCGCGCAACGCACGGGCGCGTCCGGACTGGTGAAAAATGCGAGCGCCATGCCGTCGCCAGTGGGCAGCCGGACGAGCATATCGGCTTCTTCCGCGCTGCGGAACTGCTCGGTGCTGCGGACGATGTCGTTCAGCAGGCGAAGCAATTCGCGTTGCTGATCTGTCAGCAGCTTTGAGTAGCCGACGACATCGATAAAAAGGACATGCCCGATTCTCAGCCGCGCATCGTGTTCTGTCTGAGCCGACATAGAGCTGCTGACGCGCCAGAATCACAACAGCTCTCCCCTGCGTCAAGCGCGGGCGAGTGAGCAGTGCTACCTTCCGCTCCCGTGAGTCCGAAGCAGCCGCGCATCCCGACTTCGACCTACCGGTTGCAGTTCAACCGGAATTTCACCTTCGCGCAGGCGCGGGAAATCGTGCCCTATCTT
>JBHENA010000213.1:406-3837 GCA_046262275.1 Chthoniobacterales bacterium | reverse complement strand
TACCAGTTCGGATGGCCGACCCACGTCGCGTCGATCTCATGCTGAAAGCCAAAGCCCAAACTCAGGTCTGGCCTTCGCAACAACTCATCGAAGATGACCCGGTTGTAGATGCGCTCGATGCGCACCTCGCGACCGTCGCGCCGATAGAACAGCTCCTTGCCGCGTCGCTCCACCTCGGTCAGGCAAACAGGCGCGACGCCAAGCAGAGTTTCGGTGCAGGCAAAATCGATTCGCGTGTTCTGTTTCTCCGGCTCGATTTCGAGCAGCACCACCGTCTCCGGATCGGCCTTGTCCACAATCACGCGGCGCAGCATTTCGACGTAGGAATGTTCCTCCAGCCCGTTGAAAAACGGGTGCCAATCGGCCGGTATCCCGGGGTAGGCGTGCCGCATGCAGCGAAGCAGGAAAATTTGGAACGCGTAGAGACTGGGGAAGCCCTGCAGTTCGATCAGGCGCGGCGTAAGCCGGCCGTTCTGCTCGCAAATGGCGAAATCCACCTGGAGAAACGTGGGATGCGGTGTTTCGCCGGGAACTTCCAGCCCCGGCGGGATCGCCGTCTCCGCGTGCCGCGCAAACTCCGGCGTGCGCACCTGCGCCACGATATCTTCTGCGGCAGCCGAGACCTCGTTCGTGAAGGCGGGGGTTAAAAAAAGCGGCGTCTCTGAAATCCGGAAGTCAACGCGCCAGCGCTCGGTTTCGTTCGCCATCCGGAGCAGCTTTGCGTAGCGCTCAACCGTAAAGCCGGCGTTAAAGCGTGCGCGCAGCTCCGGGTGCATGCCTCGGGAGTATCAGAGAATCACGCCAGGCTTGTCTCTTCTTTTTACGCAAGCAAACACGCGGAAGTCAGGCATCCTTGCCTGACTCGGCCGACGGGCATCCTGCCTGTCGAGTAGTAAAGGCGCAGCATGCAGGCTAGAAGCCCGCATGCCGGGTCAGGCAAGATGCCTGACTTCCTGCAACGCCTGCGCAAGAAACAGAGCCGCGTCGCAATCGAACGTATCGTTTCGAAGGAAGCTGCCCTTGAGATTGTCATCCTGAGACGCGCAGACGACGAAGGATCTCGCTTGTAGGATTAGCCCCGCGCGCCCACAGCTTCCGGCTCCCGAGCGGACCGCAAGGTTTTGCTAGATCAAAAACTTTCCGCGCTCCATCACCTTCTGGTCGTCGAACCAGATGTCGAAGTCCCGGCCGACGCAGTCGATATGGGTCTTCGAAATCCAGTTCTGCCCGGTGTGTTCTGCGTAGGGATGGCCAAACGCGATGTGAATCCCGGGAATCTTCTCGTCCTGCAGGATATTCCCGATCACGTCTCTGCAGGCAGTGTTGGTCCCCACGGCAAATTCGCCTACGCGGTTGCTGTTTTCATCCGTGCTCGTGTAGGCGCGAAATTCCTCCAGCAGCTCCGCATTGTCGCATTGCAAGGAACGAATCCTGTTATTCTCAATCTCAATCGTGAGCGGCGTGGCCTGGAGGTCGCCGTATTTCTGGCAGAGATAATCGCCCACCACGCCATCCACGACGAAGACGCCGCTGCTGTTGAAGGGCGACGTAAAGATTTCGCCGCCGGGTAGATTGCCCCATTTCTCCTGCGTGATAATGCCGCTCGTTTTCAACCATTTCAGGTTCGGCGAAAGCTCGGCCACGTAATCGGTCCCATACGGCGTGCGGCAGGTGACACGCGCCGTCATGCGCGCCAGCTCGACCAGGCGCTGACTGAGTGCGTCCACCTCGAGAAAATCAGCGCGCATGCCTTCCAGCATGATCTGGCGGTTGATGTTGACCATGTGGCCGTGACGCAGACGGTGCTTGTTCACCACTGACGTCATCTGAATGCGCGAGCCGAGCTCACCTCGCTGGGTTTGTGCGCAAAAGATGCTTACCTGCGAGGCGGCGAGATCTTCCAGCACGATCTCTGGCATGGCCTTTAACGGCCGCGAGGCGTAATTCTCCAGCACGAAGACAGCGTGCTCGGCCCCGACCAATTCCACTTCGCTTTGCAACGCGGCAGCGATCTCCTGGGTTGCTTCGTCAGTAATGATCGTGATCCGCTCTTCCGGCTTCAGGCGAAGGCAGGCGCGAACGGCGTTGCGCGCTCCGGGAATGAGCTCGTGGTCGATTACAGCGGTGGCGAGACGGTCTGGCATGGGACGAAGGCGCTCAGCCTGCTATCAAAAACGCCGCCCGGCAACCGCCCCGCTCGCTTTGGGAATCAGGGCCGAGCCGCGGCCGGAGAAAGCTCCGGCACATCCAGCCCCTCGTAGGTTTCGCGCACGATTTGGTCCACCACTTCGCGCATGTCGCGTGTGCGGCCCCAAACCTCGAGCTGACGATCAGCACCGGTGCCTTGCGCCAGAAGCTTCTCGATATGCCGAATCTCGCGGCGGCTGCCAAGCTCGTCCACTTCGCCATCGATGAACTCGAGTATCTCCTGCACGAGACTGCGCGTCTCCACCTCGGTTTCGCGGCCGAAATCGATCAACTTTCCTTCCAGGCCGTAACGCGATGCGCGCCATCGGTTCTCATCGATCACGCGGCGCCGATAGATGCGGAAGGAGAGGTTTTGCTGCTGCAGTTTATGCAGGCGCACGATCACGGCCTGGATCACGGCCGCCATTGCAAGCGTGTCGTCCACGCGCGATTGCGCATCGCAGACGCGAACCTCGAGGGTATCAAAAAAGGGATGAAGCCGGATGTCCCACCATATTTTCTTTGCGTTGTCTACGCAGTTGGTGCGGATGAGCAGCTTCAGGTAATCGTCGTATTCCGAGAGGCCTTCAAACGCGTCCGGGATGCCGGTGCGCGGGAAACGCTCGAAGACCTTCAGCCGGTAGCCCTTGAACCCGGTGTTCCGGCCGACCCAAAAAGGGGAATTGGTCGAGAGTGCGTAAATGTGCGGCAGAAAATAGCGCGCCTGGTTCATGACGTGGATAGCCGCCTCGCGATCCGGAATTCCGACGTGAACATGGAGACCGAAGATCAGGTTCGCCCGCGCCACTTGTTGCATGTCCCTTACGATCTCCTTGTAACGCTCGCCTTCCGTGATGAGCTGATCGTGCCAATGCGAAAACGGGTGCGTGCCGACAGAGGCGATCTTCATCCCGCCGCGCGCCGCGAGCCGCGCCAGATGGCTGCGCAGTTCGGTCACGTGCGCGCGTGCATCCACCACCGACTGGCAAATCTCCGTCCCAAGTTCCACCACGGACTGGTGCATCTCGGGCTTGATTTGCTCCTTGAGCGTCATCTTGCCGTCCTCCAGGATTTCCTGGATGTGCGAGCGCAACTCGCGCGTCTCGGGATCGACGATCGCGAACTCCTCCTCGATGCCGACGGTGAAGTCGGCGGCGGACTCGAAGGTCTCGCGGACCGCTTCGAGATCGAGCCCGTCGTGCTGTGGCTCCGGATCGGTTGTCACCGGTTGCTCGGTCTAGGTC
>JBHENA010000213.1:0-396 GCA_046262275.1 Chthoniobacterales bacterium | reverse complement strand
TGCGCTTTTTCGCTTTCACATTCCTTCTCGCTGCCAGCACCGCGTTCGCCGCCGAAACCAAATACCCGAAAACACTCGAGCAATATGAAATTCTGCGCTCTGGGCTCGCCGCCGATGAACTGGCTTCGGCTAAAAACGGCGCTACTAATCTCGTCACCGCGGTCCAGGAGGAATTCGCCGGCTCGAAGCCGATGATCGATGCCGCGCAGAAGCTCGCCGCGAGCGAGTCGCTGAACGATGCGCGCGCCGCCTTTCAGGTCATGAGCAAAGAACTGGTGAACCTCGTGCAGGGCCAGCCCGGTTTCTTCGTTATGAATTGTCCGATGATGAAGGACGGCCTCTGGGTCCAAACCACCGCCAAGGTCAGCAACCCCTACAAGGGCAAAGCGATGGCCG
>JBHENA010000212.1:0-3864 GCA_046262275.1 Chthoniobacterales bacterium | reverse complement strand
GTTGATCAGGGATCTCGAGCACGCGCGGCAGGCGCTGGCTGGTAAGAGAAGCGCGAAGCCGAGCAAACTCTGGTCGATCGCGGCTGCGGCGGCAGTGTTGGCCATCCTGATCGGCGCTGGCTTTTACTTCCTGCGCGCGCGGCAGGCCGCACAATCGCCCGCCGCAGTCTCGACCTCCGCTCCGTCAGGTGCGCCTGAAAATGTCGGCGACCTCCAGACCCGTTACGAAGCGGCGCGGCGGCTGTTGATCGA
Source organism: Chthoniobacterales bacterium (assembly GCA_046262275.1). GTDB lineage: Bacteria > Verrucomicrobiota > Verrucomicrobiia > Chthoniobacterales > UBA10450 > JACCTI01. The sequence goes on along the minus strand of JBHENA010000212.1, from coordinate 3,612 downwards.
GGGCAAATACGACGCCGCAACCACAGCCTTCACACGTCTCGCAAAAGAGGCAGGTGATCGCCAGCCGCTTCTGAACTGGATTCGGCTGCACGCCGGCCTGGCTGCATTACTACAAGGCAAAACCTCCGCGGCGCGCGAGATGTTCCAGCAAATCGAGCAGGCGGGACCATTCTCGACCGCGAAGGGAGACGCGGAGCTCGCGGCATTCTTTGTCGAGACCGCGCGCAAGCTGGCGCGCGCTGAGCCGGTACCCGCCGATGCGCTCGCAAATATGGACGTGAACAGCGTGCAGTCGTTCGCAGTCTTTCTTTTCGGCGCCAAAGATTGGCAGCTCGGCGAGTTCGACCAGACTGCCGCGCTTTTCGAGCGCTTCCTCGGCAGCGAACCGCCAGCGGCCTTCGCCTGGATCGCCGATCACAAACAGCTCGCGCGGGATTTTCTCGATGACTACCGCATTTACGCGGAGTGGAAGAAGGAGGCGCCGCAACAGTTCGCGAATTCCGGGGAGCTGCGCGCGGCGATCGAAAAAGCGCGCGCCACAGAGAATAAATTGCAGATGGGCGGCCCGCTCTCCGACGCCTTGAAAAACGAAATCAAGCGTCTGAGCAGCGACCTCGCGCAACGCGACAAAGCTGAAAAAGAAACTTACGAGCGCGAACGCAAACGTCTCGTCGCGCAGGAGGGTCCGCTCTGGGAAGCGGCGATGGCGAACGCCCAGCGCGAGATCAGCGCCTGCAACTACCGAGAGGCGCTTGCAGCCATCAACGGCGTCTCGCTGACAGAAGCTTCGCTCAAAGAAGCACAGACAGCGGAACGCAGGAAGCTCGAGTGGCTCACGAATTGGAAGGCGACTCTCATCTCCGATCTGAACACCGGCCGATTCCAAACCCCGGTTACAGACCTTCCAAACGTGCAATACGAAGGCGTCGCCGGCGCGTCCGAAACAGCAATCACCCTGCGGATTCCCGGCGGCAGAGGCGCTGCGCCGGTGAAATGGACACAGCTCACACCAAAAACCTTGCTCGCCATGTCCTCCGCCTTCTTCAACGCTCCCCCACCGGACACTGCCGATCGCCAATGGCTCGCCGCGGTTTTCGCTGCCGCCAGCGGCCAGGACGAAGCTGCGCACGCTCTCGCCGACTCAGCCGCAAAAGCGAAGCCAGAGTATCGCGAGCATCTGCCTCTTCTCGGCTCGAAGTGATCTTAACGTCACTCATCACTCGTCACAGGCGGCTGCGCCTTTCACTTCAGCGTCGCCATGTCGATCACGAACCGGTACCTCACATCGCTCCGCAGCATCCGCTCGTAAGCTTCATTGTCATCCTCCCGTCGCGCTCCCCCTCCATCCCTTGCTCCGAATCCGCTGCCAAACGGCAGTCTGCCTTTCGACGCCTCGAGGCCTGCAAACGTTTACGTTCGGACACGAGAAGGCGTCATCACTGCCTGAACCGCGGCCGCGAGCTCTTCCGCCTTCAGCGGCTTCACCAGGTGCTGGGAAAAGCCGGCTTGCAAACTCCTTTCGATGTCATCGCTGGTGCCAAAGCCGCTGATCGCAATTCCGCGCATCGGCGACGTGGCGGCCAGCCGCGTCATCAACTCCATCCCAGTGCCGTCAGGCAGGCCGACGTCGCTGATCAGAACGTCAAACGCCTCACCTTTGGCCCTTTCCATTGCTGAATGCAGACTGTGCGCAGTCGCAACGGTGTGGCCGTCCTGCGCGAGCAATCTTTTCAAGGCAGCGCAGGTATCCGCGTGATCCTCCACCAACAAAATTCGGAAGGCGCCTGTCGGAGCGTGTGACGGAGTTTCAGCGACATGCGCGGACCGTTCGGGCGGTGCGGCTGTTTTTATCGTCAACGAGAATGTCGCGCCGCGATCGACTCCGTCGCTCTTTGCGGTAAGAGAGGCGCCATGCGCTTCCGCGAGTGATTTCGAAATCGCAAGACCCAGACCGAGCCCGCCGAAACCCTGCTGAAATGAACGGCCGGCGCGCTCAAAGGGCTCGAAAATTCGCGGCATGACCTCGGGCGCGATCCCGACGCCGGCGTCGCTGACGGTGATCGTCAAAGTCTCGGGCGTCTCGTTGGATGACGCGATTGTGACGGAACTGCCCTGCTTGTTGAACTTAATCGCGTTCCTAAGCAGATTCCAAATGATCTGCTGAAACTTCGTCGGATCCGCTTCCACGTGGTGATGCGCGGCCCGGAGTTCACCCTGCACACACAGTCGTTTTCCCTCTGCTTCCGGTGCGCACATTTCCAGCACCTGCGCGATCGGTTCGTGGGCATCTACTCGCTCGAACTTTAGCTCCAGCTTGCCTTTGCTGATCCGGGTCAGATCGAGCAGATCGTCTATCAAGCGGCTTTCCACGTCGATGTTGCGACGGATCATCGCCAACGCAGATTTCGATTCGTTCTGCCACAATTCCCTCTCCAGAATACCGAGCGCGGCAACGACCGGGGTCAGCGGGGTACGCAGCTCGTGCGAAAGCATCGCCAGAAAATTGTCTTTCGTCCGGTTCGCCGCTTCCACCACCGCCTTCTGTTGTTCGAGAGCTGCGCTCGCGCGCCTGCGCTCAGCCATGGCCGCGGCCAGCGCCATCGCCGTCAGCGTCAGGACTGCGGTGGAACTTTGCAGAATCAGGAGCGACTGATTTTCGTTTCGCATCACGAATGGCCCGTAGTTGTGCAACGTGCCCCAGATCGCGATCGCGCAGAGGATGAAAATGCCCGTCGCGGTTTCCCGTTGCGCGAAGCGGAACGCAGTCCAGACCAGCACCGGCCCGCAGATGAAGGAGATCGGATAGCTCTCCGCTGTAATCGGAAACCATCCGCCGAAAACCGTTTCGCCCAGCAGGACCAGCAACACGAAAAGCAACCCCACTTCCAGAGCTTCTCTCCGGCTCCAACGCCAGCTTGGCGCCATCGCCCAAAGAATAATCACCGGCGCTACGATCAGATCGCCCGAGGCATCGCCCAGCCACCAGGTCAGCCAGACCGCACCATAATTATGCCAGTCCGCGAAGCCCGCGAGCGCCAGACTCGTCACGCCCACGCTCGGGGCAATAGCCGTGCTGATCATCGCCGCCACTGCGAATCCGAAAACGTTTTCCGCCCGATCGAATACGCCAAGACCGCCGGCGAACCGATTCACCAGCCACGCGCCGCAGATTGCTTCCAGCGTGTTACCAGCGCCGATCGCCACTGATGTCGCGGCATTGCCCGCGGTCGAGAGATTGACCAGGAACGCGCCGAGGAATATCGCCGGCCAGGCGCGATAGCCGAGCAGAAGCAAAGCCCCCAGCGCGATTCCCGCGGGCGGCCACACCGGCGACGCGCTCGCATTCACAAAAGCCAGCTTCAATCCCAGCTTGCCCGCGACGAAATAGACCGCCGTCAAACCGGCCAGCATCAGCGCCGGATAAAAACGTCGTGAACGCATGTGCGATCCGCCTGGATCGGTTTATTCCTACGCCGTCACCGGGTGCGGTCAATCCTGCTCAAGTCGGCACCGCTACGTTCAAAGGACCGCGGTCTCCGGCTGTGCGGCCGGCGGGCGGCCCGCCTGTCGGTTCTGATCCAGCAGGCGAGACGCCCGCTGGCCGCACAGGCC
>JBHENA010000211.1:3581-3924 GCA_046262275.1 Chthoniobacterales bacterium | reverse complement strand
CGGTGGGCCCGACCTGAAGTTTTACGAGCAGATCGGACGCACGAACTACCAAATGGTGGCGTCGCACGCCACGGCGCGCCGCTGCGAATTGAACGACGTCTACGAAGAGCTCGCGGAGCGCTTCCGAGACGTGCGCCTCGCACTCAACCAGCTGTCGGATCAGTTGCTAAACCTCGACGACGAGGTGAGCCCATCGCTCTTTCTGTGAACGAGACGCTCTTTAGCCAGATTCAGCGGCTCTTCGAACGAACCTACGCGCAGGTCGGAATCAATCTGGAAGATTGCCTCATCGATCAGCAGCGCTGCTCGCAGTTGACGAAAGCGGCGGGCGCCTCGGCGCGCG
>JBHENA010000211.1:342-3346 GCA_046262275.1 Chthoniobacterales bacterium | reverse complement strand
CATCTTTTCGCTTCCCAGAATCCCGGCGCGTTTCGTTGCGAAAACCTGCGCGGCCGTTATCTGGAGACGACTGAGCTGGCCGCCAGCTACACGCAATACCTCGACACCTTGAATGGTTTGCGCCGGTTGGATGAGATTCGCGCCTTTCGCTCGCTCGATTACGGTGCGAAAAAAGCGCGCGTCCTCGCGCTGATGGATTCCCGCTGAGTGATTTCTGGGTCGCGGTGTCCCCTCAAGGAGAAATCAGAAACGGCCGCTCTCGTAGAGCGCAGAGATCGCACGCGCCTCCGTGCTGATCCGTTCCAGCAACTGGCGCGGCGCGAGCACGCGCACATGGCTTCCCCAGCTCAAGACCCACCGCTCGATTTCCTCCAGGCCGCCGAGCTCCAGTTCCAGGGTTGCGAATCCATCTTTCGCCGTGCGCAGGCGCTGCGATTCGTGCCAGGTGCGCTCACTAACCAAGCGGGCGGCGAACGGGTCGAACTGCAAGCGAATCCGGTGCTTTTTTCCGCCTTCGAACACGCCGAAGCTGCCGCTCAAGACTTTGCTGATCGAGAAATTCGCCGGCCGGCGGAAAGATGTATTCGTTAGGCGCGCATTGCGCATGCGCGGCAGGGCGAACGTGCGCAGTTGTTTTCGCTCCAGGTCTTCGGCGAAAACGTACCATTGGTTTTCGAGCGACGCGATGTGGAAGGGCCGCACGCGCCGCGCTTCGTAGCCTTTGCTCTTCAGCTTCCGGTATTCAAACTCCAGCTCGAACGAGCGCAGCACAGCCTGACTAACGGTTTCGAACAACTCCAAATCCGCTACGCTCGCGCCCGCGCTATGAAATGAGATCGCTTCCTCGAGGTCGCTCCACGAGAACGAGACCCGCTCCTTCAGGCTATCGGCGATTTTCCGAAACGCGGAGCGCAGCGGCCTTTCGAAGGGACTCCCCCGATACTGGGCGAGGGCTTTCTGCGCCACGAAAAGGGCGGCAATTTCGCCTTCCGAAACTTCGATGCTCGGAAAGCTCGTCACCTCTTCGGTGTAATGGAACCCGACGCGGAGTGGATCGTATTCGATCGGCAGCCCGAGCCGGTCACGCATGAAGTCGATGTCGCGCTGAATCGTTTTTGACGAGACCTCCAGCTGGTCCGCGATTTTGCGGCAGTTCGGATAATCTCCGGCCTTGAGCCGACTGTGAATGCGCATCATCCGCTCGAGCGGCGGACGGGAGAATCCCGTCTCTCTTTCTGATGAAGAAGGACGTGAGTTCGCCGGCATGCCCTACCTCAACCCCTCTCTCGCGGAGGCGGCAACGGAAAATTTTTTACATTTTTATTCGCTAGGACAGTCGATGTCCTACCCGGCTGTTCACAGTGGCAGGCATGAAACATTATTCAAACCGCTATCGTCGCAGCACGCTGCTACCCGTCCCCTATTCCGTTCGCCCTGACCGGCTTGAACGGGGTATCCGTCTCTTGCGCGCCTTGCGCTTGTCCATTGCCGCCACCGCGCCTGTGCCGCGAGCGCAACAGCGCGAGTTCGAATTCGGATTGCCGAAACGCGCATAACGCGCTGTAGCCGCCTGGCTATGTTGAGGCGTTCTGCGCGCACGAGAAAAGCGCGACGCAGCGCCGTTGCGGCCTAGACAAGTCTTGCGCCCGCGAACCTCCCTGGGATACGTTCTTTTTTGCCGGATTGGTTCCGCGCTGCTTCAGTTGTCATGAACGTTACCGGCACGATTGAATCGATCCTGAACCAAAAGAGCGGCGAAATCTGGTCGGTCTCACCGGACGGCACCGTCTATGACGCGGTTGCGCTGATGGCGGAGAAGAATGTGGGCGCTTTAATGGTGGTGAAAGAGGGCAAGCTGGTGGGCATCGTTTCGGAACGCGATTACACGCGCAAGGTCATGCTGCGGGGAAAACGCTCCCGCGAAACGGCTGTGCACGAAATCATGTCGACGCAGTTAACGACCGTGCACCCGAAGGAAAGCGTCGATGATTGCTTGCGCTTTATGACCGACAAACGCGTCCGCCACCTGCCTGTGGTAGCCGATGGCGAACTGCGCGGCGTGATCTCGATCGGCGATCTTGTGAAGCACGTCATTTCGGTGCAAAGCGCCACGCTCGATCACCTGGAGCGCTACATCTCGGGCGGCTACACCAGCTGATTCGGCTACAGCTTCCAGGCCGTCTTCCCGGCGACGATTGTCCGGACTGCGCGGCCTTTTAGCTTCCACCCGTTAAACGGAGTGTTGCAGGACATCGTTTCAAATCCCGCGGCTTCCACGGTCCATTCGAGCTGCGGGTCTATCAGCGTCACATCTGCGGCAACTCCCGGCGACAACGTTCCAGCGCTCAGTTTTAAGAGCCGAGCGGGGTTGATAGTAAACATTTCGACTACTCTCGATAAATCGACGGTCTTCGTCTTGTGCACCAACAGGTCCAGAAAGACAGCCAGCTCCGTTTCCAGTCCGACAATCCCGAACGGCGCCTGATCGAACTCGACTTCCTTCTCGAACTTCGCGTGCGGCGCGTGATCGCTGGCCAGAATGTCGAGAGTGCCATCGGCGATTCCCTCCACGAGCGCTGCCGCATCAGCCTCCGTGCGCAACGGCGGATTCATCTTGTAGTTCGTGTCGAATGTTTGAACCGACTCATCGGTCAACGCGATGTGATGCGGACAAACTTCGCCGCTGATCTTTACCCCTCGCCTCCGTGCTTCGCGCAAAAGCCGCACGCTTCCCGCAGAGCTGACGTGCTGGCAGTGAATCTGATGATCGCACAGCTCCGCGAGCAGGATGTTGCGCATCACAATCGCTTCCTCGCCCGCTGCCGGCCAGCCCGGCAGCCCAAGTAGCGTGCTCCAGTAGCCCTCGTGCACGACGCCGCTGCCGACGAGGTTGTAGTCCTGACAATGATCCAGCACCGGCACTCCGACCATGCGCGCATATTCCACCGCGCGTCGCATCAGCTCGTTGTTCTGGATGCAGTGGCCGTCATCGGTGATTGCAACC
>JBHENA010000211.1:0-332 GCA_046262275.1 Chthoniobacterales bacterium | reverse complement strand
CCCCTGCCTGCGCAAGCGATCCGATCGGCGCCAGCTCTTCACCCGCCAGACTTTTTGAGATCGCCCCGGCAGACAACACGTTCACGCAAGCGCTTTCCGCCGCGCGGTCCTTGATCCACGCGATGGTGCTTGGGCTGTCGGCTACCGGCGAGGTGTTTGGCATGCAGACAACGGTTGTAAATCCGCCCGCGGCCGCCGCGCGCGCCCCGGATTCGATCGTCTCCTTCCAAGCGAAACCGGGTTCGCGAAGATGAACATGAATATCGATGAGTCCGGGAGCGACCACGAGATTGCTCGCGTCGATCTCCTCGGGTTTCGCCTTGAGGGTGGAG
>JBHENA010000210.1:0-3930 GCA_046262275.1 Chthoniobacterales bacterium | reverse complement strand
AACGGGACCCGGAACGGACGACCTAAAATTGCCTGTAAACTTCGGAACGATGTTGAATGCGGTAAATTCGAACAATCTGTTCCGAATGATAAACCCAGCGATTCAGGCGAGGTTAGATCCTCACACGAAGTCCACTACGGTCGCGAAGCGGCGCCACTCGCAACCGGTCTCGCGGAGCTTCGGAGGGGCCGTATCCTCCTTTGCACCAGCCCCCGCGAAATCCGCACGAGCGTGATTGAAGTTTGCACCAGCTCGAACCGGATTTGCACGAGCCTAATCCGGGTTTGCACGAGGCTGAGCCGGGTTTGCACGCCCAGCAGCGGGATTTGCTTGTGCCTCAGAGGTGTTTGCACGTTCGGAACCGACGTTTGCACGCCCTGAAATCACGTTTGTTCGTCCCGACGTGACGTTTGCTTGTGCTTTGAAGGCATTTGCTCGCCCGGAGGCGACGTTTGTCCGTGCGTCAGCCGCGTCTGCTCGAGGCCGAGCCGGCTTTGCGCGGGCGTAATTGGCACGCGGGCGAGGCTGATTCGCCGTCGCGTCTGCTTCGGCCGATTCCTGGGCACTAAATCGGCCGCTCTGCCGACCTATTTTCACGAGGCGTAGACGGGGACAATTCGGCGCGGTGGTATGATGGCTGCTTTAACAGGCGGCAGATGAACGTCATTCCCAACACAGCCCCATCGCCGCGCCTGCTCATAACGGCTGCGCTGGAGGTCGCTCCGACGAAGTCGCCGAAGGGCGATTCGAAGCACAAGCTCAAGGGCACGGGACTCTTCACCGGGAACGGCCGCGCAATTTTCGTCGGACTCTTCGTCGGCGCGGTCGCAGTAATCGGCGTCGGCTACGCCTATAATCGCCATCGTGAATCCGCCAGCTCGACGGCTATCCTGGCGCCGAGCGTCGCGCAGCTTCCCGTCGCACCGGTGGCCCCCACGGTTCCGGTGGGCCCGGAATTGCTGCGCACGACTTCCATTTCCCTTGGGCAGCCGCGGCTGGCGGTGATCAACGGGAAGGCCTTGACCGAAGGCGAGTCGCTGACGGTCAAAACGGCGGGGGGCATCGCGGTTGATTTGCGGGTGGTAAGGATTACGGACGGACAAGTTGAGCTGGCCAATGGTTCGCAGATCGTAACGAGCCGTTTGTCGATGGAAGGCGCGCCGTCTGCGGCGCGCGGAGCGGTCGCGACATCTTTGGTCGCGCAGCGCTAAGTTTCCGGCGGCAGCTGTCTGGGCTGGCTGCTCGAAGCGCCTCGACGCAGCGCGGCGACTACAGCATCGGGCCGCTACAGTTCACGAAGCGCTACAGTTCGCGAGGCGTAAAGTTGTAGCCACGGTGCGGCGGCTGCCGGATCGCCGTGTGGATTGTGAGCTTTGGGGGCGTGCGACGCCTCGACACAGCGAGGCGGCTACAGCGGCACAGCGCGGCTTCGCTGGTTTTTACGCGGTAATTTCGGGCCTTTCCCATGGGGGCATGCTTCTAGCTTTTACAGCGCTCGTTGTGCTGGAACACACGTCATTATCGCAGGAGGAGCATAGCCAGATCGTCCAGACGATTGAGATGTTTGAGGTCATCACTCAATCGCAGCCGAGCGATTATCAATCGCTCGAAATCCTGAAGGATGCCTACCAAAAGATAGGCCAGCCGGAGGAGTCGCTCCGGATCTCGCGCAAGCTGACAGAAGCCTATTTCAACGTCGGTTCCTACACCCTCGCGATGCAGGAATGCGAGGTCATTCTCCTGAAGGAACCCAACGCGCCGGAGATCCTGGCGATGCTGGGGGAAATCGAGGCGCGGCTGCAGGCGGCCGGGCACTCGCTCGTGGAGGGCGCGGGCAAAAACGGCCTGACCGCGGCGCCACATTTGAACAGCAACGGTGTGACCGAAGGCGGGCTGGTGGATCTGCACGCGAAACGCCACGGCCAATTGCACGACCGCGGCGACGATCAACTGGCGAAATTTTTGGTCATGCAGCAGCTGGTCGCGGAAGAGGAAGTGACGAAGGCGCTCGAAACCGTGAACCACCTGAACAAGGACCTGAGTGGGCAGGCGATCGGGGCTTCCCTGCTCGACAAGCTCTATCGCCAGGACGGCGACAAGCTGGACCGCGCGCTCTCGCAACTGATCGACCGCACCAAGTTCGCCTACGTGCCGATCGAGTACTACGACGTCGACCGGCAGGTAGCGCGGATGCTGCCGGATAACCTGACGCTCGGCCGCCTCTTGGTGCCGTTCGATCTGATCAGCCGCACTATCATGGTGGCGTGCTGCAATCCGTTTGATGCCGCGGGGCGCGATGCGGTGCAGCAATCGCTCGATTACACGGTGTCGTGGTATCTGGCGCGGCCCAGCGCGCTCATCAAAGCGTTGCAGGACATCTACCGGCTGGAGAGCCGCGCCTAGGAATTCGACGCGATGAGAAGCAAATCTTTCGCAGAGCGAATCGCCGATGTCCTGATCGAGGACGGTCTGCTCCTGCCGAACCAGCTCGAGGAAGCGGTCGGGTTCCAGCAGAAGGAAGGGGGCCGTTTACTCAAGATCCTGACGGACAAGCAATTCGTCACCGACCAGGACATGGCCTTCAGCATGGGGCGCTGCCTGAACACGCCGCCGATCAATCTGACGAAGCTGCGCGTGCCGGAAGAGATTCTCTCGCTCGTGCCGCGCGACATGGCGAAGGCCAACAAGCTGGTGCCGATCGCGCGCTTGAACGGGAAGCTCTTCGTGGCGATGGCCGACCCGACCAACGTGCTCGCGGTCGACGACGTGAAGCGCCGGGTGCAGTTGGAAGTGATCCCGATGATCGCGACGGAGAAAGCGGTCGCGGACGCCCTCGCCGGTGTCTCCACCAGCGGGGCGAACATGAAGGAAGTGCTCCGCCAGGTGGCGGAGGACGCGGCGAACTCCGGCGACGTAGAGGTGCAGGCGGCGAAGAACGAAGAGATCGACATCGATCGGCTCGCGCACGACACGGAAGACGCGCCCGTCATCAAGATCGTCAACCTCATCCTGGTGCAGGCGATCAAGGAAAAGGCGTCCGACATTCACATCGAGCCGTTCCAGCGCTCGCTGAAATTGCGTTACCGGATTGACGGCGAGTTGGTGCTGGCGGAATCGCCGCCGAAGGCGCTTCAGCTCGCGATCACTTCGCGCATCAAGATTCTCGCCGGCCTCAACATCGCGGAGCGGCGCGTGCCGCAGGACGGGCGTTTCCGGATCAAGGTGATGGGGAAGGAAGTCGACCTGCGTATCTCGATCCTGCCCACCGCGCACGGGGAGAAGATCGTGATCCGTATCCTGGATAAGACGGCGCTCACCGGGTCGATCGACCAGATGGGAATGGATGAGGCGACACTCGGGAGGTTCAAGAAAGCGATCGATGCGCCGCACGGGATGATTCTCGTGACCGGCCCCACCGGTTCAGGAAAAACCACCACACTTTATTCCGTGCTGCAGGAGTTGAACAATCCGCAGTACAACATCGTGACGGTCGAGGACCCGATCGAATACGAGCTCTCGGGGATCAACCAGGTCGCGGTGCGGGCGGACATCGGGCTCGATTTCTCCGCGGCGCTGCGCTCCATCCTGCGCCAGGACCCCGACATCGTGATGGTGGGTGAAATTCGCGATAACGAAACCGCCGACATTGCGGTGAAAGCGGCGCTCACTGGTCACCAGGTCCTGAGCACGCTGCACACGAACGACGCCGCGGGCGCGATCACCCGCCTTGACGACATGGGGATCGAGCCGTTCCTGATCTCCAGCTCCGTGATCATGGCCTGCGCGCAACGTCTGGTGCGCCGGATTTGCACAAACTGCCGCGAAGAATTTGTTCCCGAGCCGGAAGTGTTCGCGCAGCTCGGCCTCGCGGAGACGGACGGCGCAGTCTTCTATCACGGCAGCGGTTGCGACCGCTGCAAGAACCGCGGC
>JBHENA010000209.1:0-3983 GCA_046262275.1 Chthoniobacterales bacterium | reverse complement strand
GATGGACGAGCCGACCACCCACCTGGATGTCGGCAGCATCGACGCCCTGGTCGGCGCGCTCGGGCAATACGAAGGCACGCTGCTCTTCATCAGTCACGATGTTTATTTCGTCCGCGCAGTGGCGACGACGGTGTTGCATATCAACGCTGGTCAGCTCACGCCCTACGCCGGCGATTACGATTATTACCTCGATAAATCGCGCGCCACCGCGGCACGCCTTGCGCTCGTCGCGGAGGGACGTGCTTCCGCACCTCCCGTTTCGGTAAATGGGTGCCGCGAGGACATGCAGAAGCATGTCACTCCGGGTCTGCGCGAAGCGCGGGAGCAGCGGCGCGCCGAAGCCGAGCAGCGCAAATCGCAAGCAAAGGTAAAACGGGAGCACGAGAAGCGTGTTCGCGAACTCGAGATGCACATCCTGTCGCTGGAGGGCCGCCAACGCGAGATCACGGCTGAGCTGGAGAAGCCGGAGACGTATGACCGCGGCGGCGCTGCGATGGAATTGAACCGCGAGCTCCTGAGCCTCGCTGACGAGTTAGAACGGCGGACGCAGGAGTGGGAAGCGTTGGGTTAGCCCTATTTTCCGAACACCTTCTTCACATCTCCGACTTTCTCGCGGACCTTCCCGCCGATCTTCTGCCCGGTGCCGCGATCTCGCATGTCCGGATTGCCTGTTGCTCTCCCGCCTTTTTCTTTCACGGCGCCTGTAGCTTGATCAACTTTCCCTCTCACCTTGTCTTTCGTGCTCGACTTCATGACAACAATTCGCGTTTGAGCAGTGGACAGGTTGTAGTCGCGATTCAACGCAGGCGGGTGAAGAGGAGCGCGATGTAGAGCGTAACGCCCGCGACTCCAAGAAGAGCCACGGCCTTGTGATACCACTCGCGGCGCGTAAGCGCGCCCACTGCCGCGATCGACATGAAAACCAGATGGAAGGCAAGATTCAGACGGTCCGGCAGCGCTCCATTAACGACGAAATCTTTCGCGATGCTGACCAGGCCCAAAGAGAAGGTGAGAGCGAAAAACCAGCCGTGATGCCCGAAGTAGTGGGCGCGCAAATCCACGTCCGCGTTCTCGCGGAAATCGGGCAGGACCAGACCGGCCAAGAGATAGAGCACGACCGTTTGCAGAAGAACGATCGCGAACTGCGCGAAAGTCCAATCCTGATGCTGGCGCAGGCCAAACATTGCCCACCACGATTGGACGAAGATGAGCAGAAGGAGCGTGGCCCACACGAACGTTGGCCAATAAAGCTGGATACGACCGCGCGAAAGCAGGAGACCGCGAAACCCGGTCAGGATTTGAGTGACGGCGAGGCCGAGAATGATGGAGAGAAGGACCGAGAGGTAGCTGAATTCATCCATCCGAAGCGAAGAGACTAAAACATTCGGCTGAAACGGGTGCGGGACAATGGCACGAATCGATGGCGCTCATAGAGAGCGACGGCACGGTCGTGGCTTGCGACCACTTCCAGTTCCAGCCCGCGCCATTCCAGCTCTTGCGCGCGGTCGACCACTGCTCGGAGCAAGGCCGAACCGAGCCCGCGGCCGCGCCAAGGCGGCAGAATGTAGAGCTCCTCCAACCACCCCACGATCCCGCCCCACTCCGCGCTCAAATGCGACGCCGCGTAGGCGATTCCGACGAGCTTATTATCGCAGCGCGCGAGCAGGATGAAACCGTAGCGCGGTTCAGAAGTGACCATCCGGACGACACCGCGCAGAGCTTCCTCCGCTATCGCGATCTCGTGCTCCTCCAGCTGCGCCTTCAGCATCCCCACTGCTGCATCCGCGTTTCGTGAGTCAGCGGAACTGATGGAAACAGCGGGAGCCACAAGCGAGCACTATAGCGTCTGCCAAAAATCGGTTGCGGCTACGGAGAATTGTAGCCGCCTCGCTGTGTCGAGGCGTTCGTGCCACTTCGCTGATCACGCCGGTGCGCGGCGACACAGGGCCGCGGCTACAGCCTCCGGTCTCGCGTGGGCTGCATGCTAATTGCACAATGAATTTCGGCAAACGCTCTACACCGGCGGAACGAAATCAGGAGTTCCAGGCTGAACCCAAGGCAGACATCGGCAGAGCCGTTTCACGGTGAGCCATGCTCCTTTTGGGAAACCGTGGAGGCGGACAGCTTCGAGCGAATATTGCGAGCAGCTGGGTCGATAGCGACAGCGCACGTAACGCGACAGCATCGGCGCTGCCAGCGACCGATAGGGATTCACCACTGCGCGTTCGTAGACACGGACCGAAAGCTGCCGTTGCGGCGCTCGCGTCCAATCAAACATCGCCGCGGCAGCGATAATCGCCGCAGCGATCGACGTAATCTGAAATCTGCGGCGCCTCCTTACGGGTTCCCGCAGTGCGGACATTTGGCGCTGCCTTCCAGGCGCTTCTTCTGGCAGGAAGGGCAGGCCACCAGGTTGCCTTTCGGCCGCATGAGCAGGTAAATCAGAAGCCCGAGCAAGCCGGTCAAGATCGTAAGAATCGTGAGGAGCACTGCGTTATCCATCCCGCGGTTTTTGGCATCCCGATAAACCCAAACCGCGATCGCGATCTGAATCGCGAGCGCGACCAGCGCGATGATGCAGGTGCATCCGACACCGGCGAGGCCGGCAGCCGCGCCGGCTGCTTCATCGGCACTCCTGTCTTGGGCCAGAAGAGTGGGGACAGCAAACAACAGTGGGAGACCGAGGAGGAGTCGCTTCATGCGCAAGTGACTACGAGGTTTTGGATTGCGCTGTCAATTTGCAATCTGCGCGTCCCGATAATTTTTCGTGCGGGAGAGGCATTGCGGGCGACGCGCAGGCAGCATGTGCTAGGCTCCGCCGGAATATGAAACTCGACACACATCTGTCTCGCTTGACCGTTATCGCCCTCACCGCGGTCAGCCTGGCTCTCCTGCCGCGCGTGGCCAGCGGATCGGACGAGTATTCATTCAAAGTCCACAACACGACGGAGGACACGATCACGAAACTTCTCGCCTCGGAGGATGGAAAGACCTACGGGTTCTTCGATGTCGGCAAAGGGATCAAGCCTGGTGAAACGGTGACGCTGGTCTGGGACAAATCCACGAACGACAGCTCGTGCGAGCACTACTTCAAGGCGGTTTACGAGGACGGCGAGGAGTCTGAGCCGGTGAAGTTCGACTTCTGCGAAGAGGACCTGGAACTCGAGTTCTAGATCACATACGCGGCGGCTGAGCATCGCCCGCGTGTCTGTTTAGCGTTCGACGCTCTCAGTTGTCATCCCGAGGCTGGCGACGCGCGCCGAGGGACCTCACGCCTGCTCTGCCGAGTCCATCCGTCGTTCAGCGTAACCCCAAGGCCGAGCGTGAGGTCCCTCGCCGTCTGCGCAGGCTCGGGATGACCGCTCGAATAGAACGCGGAGAGTGCTCGTGCAACGCTAAACAGAACTTACCCCCGCTCCGCTAGGAAACAGCGGCTTTTGGGATGCGCTTCTCTGCCGTAGCTGCGAGCAAACGCTCGATCGCGCCGCGGAGCTGCGGCCAGTCCACGGGTTTGGTGAGGTGTTCCGCGAAGCCGGCGGCCGAGCTGGCTGAGAGATCGTCATCGCTACCGAACCCGCTGAGCGCGATCCCGCTCAGGCCATAGTGTGTCCGCAGGAACCGCATCAACTCCACTCCCGACCCGTCCGGCAAGCCGAGATCGCTGATCAGCAAGTCGAAACGCGTGGTCTGCGCGAGGTCACGCGCCCGCGCGACGCCATCCGCATGCACAACCGCATAGCCCGCGTGCTCCAGGATGCGCTGTAAGACGCGCGCCGTATCCTCGTGGTCTTCTACGAGCAGGATCGCAGCCGCACGAGACGCCAGCGGATCGACTTGGACGCGCGAGACCGCCGGATCGTTCAGGAGCGAAGTTTCCATGGCCTTAAGCGTGACGGTAAACGTAGCGCCGCGGCCGCGGCCGGCGCTCTGCGCTGCGATGGTTCCTCCGTGCATGTCCAGAACGCGCTTCGAAATAGCGAGGC
>JBHENA010000208.1:3708-3990 GCA_046262275.1 Chthoniobacterales bacterium | reverse complement strand
GTTCACACTCGGCGGGCAGATCAACACCTTACCGGCCGTCTGGTTGGCGTTGTATTTTTCGTAGTCGCCGCACGGCTGCCCGAACTGTTCGTAGATGCGCGTAATCCGGAAGACGGAGCCGTGCAGCATCGGCGTTAGCCCGGCGCCGATCAGCGAGCAAAGGATCTCCTGCGCCTTGCCTAACGAGTAACCGAGCAGCACCGGCACCGCGTTCTCCTCCAGCGCATCGCGACAGAAGGCGACGATCTCGGAGACGACCTCTTCCGTGGGCGGCATCCGATA
>JBHENA010000208.1:0-3523 GCA_046262275.1 Chthoniobacterales bacterium | reverse complement strand
GCATGATATCGAGCCCGCGGACGCTGGCGGGCTGAGCGAAAGGAATGATGTGCCCGCAGCGCTCCCCGGGCATGCGCGCCTGCATCAGCCGCGCGGTGCGTTCGGAGAGAATGATCTCGTCGTGCGGCGCGATGTGATCGCTGTGCGCATGTGAGACGAAGGCGAGCGGCTTCGCGTCCCAGGGATCAAGCCAAAGATCCTGGCCGGGCAAGTAGACGCCGCGTTCGTAGCGAACCTGGATCACGCAAATTAGTTACGCGGGGAATGGCCGCAACGAAACTGGCATTGCACGTGCCATGCATTGACACGCCTGATCGGAACCGATTTCATACTCTCATGAAATGGTGCGCCGTTCTCGGAGCCATAATGCTGCTCACGACCGATGCGATGGCAGCCCGCGAGGCGCCTCCCGCCGACAGATACCGGCAGCTGGCCGAGGCCACGCCGCTGCCTCTCGCCTTGGATCCGGACTTCCAGTTCCGCAAAACGAAAACGTTTTTTATCGGCGATGCTCCCGGTCCAAGGAGAGGCGAAATGTTCACGCGCGGTCCGGTGCGAACTCCGGCGATCGGCGCGGAAGTGGCTTACCGGCTTTTCGGAGCGGTCACGGAGTTGGATAAACGCCAGCGTTTCGGACATTATTTTGATTTCTTCTGGCGCGCGAAAAGGCCCGCCACCGTCACGGTGCGCCTGGAGTATCGGCAGCAGAACCTGCGTGCCTTCACCCAGGCCCGCGAGGTCGTTTACCCCAGCGCGAAGGGCAGCCATAAAACCTCCTTCGCCGTGATTGGTGATGACTACTTCGCCGATGGGCGAATCCTTGCCTGGCGTTGTCTCCTGATCGAGAACGGCAAGATCGTGGCGGAGGATAAATCCTACCTCTGGCGTTAGCGGAACCGGGCAGCGAGCCCGCCGCACGCACTGGCTGTGGGGTTTGACACCCAGAGGACCGATCCTATACTTTTCACAGTTAGTTGTGCAGTCATCAATTCAAGTCGGCGTAAACGGCGATGCCGTTTGGGTTAAAGTCGAGGGCAAAGGCAACTTCCTTAACAGCGGAAACCTGAAGGAATTTGCCCGCGAGATGGTGAATCGCGGTTACCGCGAGTTTGTCGTAGATCTGGAGAACTGCGCGATGATGGACTCGACCTTCATGGGAACAATGGCAGGTGTCGCGCTCCAATTGCGCGAGCTCGGGCACGGACATTTGCACGTCGTCCACTGCGGGCAGCGCAGTCGTGATTTGCTTACCGGGCTAGGGTTGGATCAGATCTTTAGCATTCACGCTAATGGCTCCGAGGCTCCACGCTGCGACCTTCTGCCGAGCAAAGCGGCGGCCGAGCCTGAGGTGCAAAAACACCAACAGGCGCAGCAGATGCTCGATGCGCACGAGGCGCTGGTCGCGGCCGCACCCGAGAATTTCGCTCGGTTTAAAGACGTTCTCGATTACCTCAAGCAAGACCTGCATCACGAGCCCACCGCGAAGAAGTAGTCTGGCCGTTTCTCCATGTGGCCATATGTTCTCCTCGGGCTACTGGTCGCATCTCTCGCGGGCTGGATCTGGACCTGGCGGCTGCAGATGCAGCGTATTCGCGGCTTGGAGCGCTCAAACGAGGAGATCCAGGTTGAGGAGACGCTGGTCTTTGATTTTCTGCACGGTCTCGGCGCGGCTTTCACCGAAACGATCCGGGCCGCCGATCTCCACCGCCTGATCGTCGAAGGCGCGGCCCGCATTCTGGATGCCCAGGGCGGCGCGCTTTACATCGTGGAGCGCGGCGGAGCAAAACTCGCACCGGCTTTCGTTTCGAAAGGTTGCCCGCCGCTGGTCGAAGTCCCCGCGCATATTCTGCAGCAGGCCGCCAGCACCCCGATCGTGCTCGAGACTTTTCTGCGGACACACACGATCGACGTCGGCGAGGGAATCGTCGGCCGCGCCTGGCAGACCGGGCAGCCGCTTTTGTTGCCGGATGTTGCGGGCGCGCCGGAACTAGCGAAGCTGCGCGGCACGCCTCTCGGCACCGGGTCTTTGATGGTGACGCCGCTGCTCTACGGGAAGCAGAACATGGGCGTGCTCGCGTTGGGCAACGGACCGATGAGCGCCCCGTTCACGCAAAGCGATTTTGTCGTCTTCAAATCCATCGCCGAACAATCGGCCTTCGCGCTCTACAACGCGATCGTCTATTCGGAAGCGAATGAAAAGAAGCGCCTCGATCACGACCTGCAAATCGCGCGCGAGATTCAGCGCATCCTGCTCCCGTCCGAAGCTCCCGCGATCGACGGCTTCGAAATTAGCGGCCTCAACATTCCCGCCAGTCAGGTCAGCGGCGATTATTTCGATTACATCAAAGTCGATGAGGATCGCCTCGGCGTGGCCATCGCGGACGTTTCGGGCAAAGGCGTGCCGGCTTCGCTGATCATGGCGATCTGCCGCAGTGTTTTGCGCAGCCAGGCGCCGGAAAATTCCTCGCCATCGGAGGTCTTGAAAAAGGTGAACCGTCAACTCTATCCCGACATCAAGGAAGACATGTTCATTAGCATGGCCTACCTGATCCTGGATCATGCCCGCGCCACCGTCACGCTCTCCCGCGCCGGCCATGACGCCCCGCTCCTTTACCGGAATGCGACCGCGGAACTGGACCAGATCAAGCCGCCCGGACTGGTCCTCGGAATTGACAGTGGGAATGTGTTCGATAGGATAGCCGGCGATATCGCCGTTCCGCTCGAACGCGACGATTGCCTGGTCCTCTACACGGACGGCGTGACCGAAGCACTCGACGGCGACGGCAACGAATTCGGGCTGGAGCGCACGATGCATTCCGTCCGAACAAGTGCGGCGAATGGCTCTTCGGCGGTCATTACACGATTGATCGACGACCTCCGGAATTTTGTCGGAGCCACGCCGCAAAACGACGACATCACGCTAATTGTAATCCGCAAAACATGAGCAACAGACCGCAGACCCAGAGGGAAGAAGCCGCGGAATCGATGCCGGTGGAAACGCACGACGGCTCGGTTGCCGCTGAAGCTGAAGGCGAAGACGCAACCGCCAGCATGCAGGCGGATCTGGACCGTTTTCGCGATCTCGCGCTTCGCAGCCAGGCCGATTTCGATAATTACAAAAAGCGCGCTGCGCGCGAGAAGGAGGAGGCGATCAAGTACGCCAACAGCTCGCTGCTCGAACGATTGATCGCGATTGTGGATAACTTCGAGCTCGGTCTTTCCGCCGCTCGTTCGGAGGGCGAAAGCTCGCCCATCTATTCCGGCATGACCATGGTGCTGAAACAGCTGACCGACTTTCTGGCTGAGAACGGGCTTCAGCCGATCGACGCGGAAGGTCAAAAATTCGACCCGAACCTGCACGAAGCCATCGCACGCGAGCCGAGCGCCGAGGTTCCCGAAGGGGTTGTGATCCGCCAGACCCGGCGTGGCTACCGGCTGAAAGACCGGTTGCTGCGACCGTCCAGCGTTGTGGTCTCAAGCGGCCCACCCCAATAGGTCCTATACGGCTCGTACGACGTATGCC
>JBHENA010000207.1:0-3995 GCA_046262275.1 Chthoniobacterales bacterium | reverse complement strand
GTCAAGGGCGGCCCGAAGAAGGTGCTCGTGCGTGCGCGCGGCCCATCGCTGGAGAAGGATGGCCAGCCGTGGCCGGGCACGTTGCAGGATCCCGTGGTCGAACTTTTTCAGCAAGGAAACCCCAACCCGATCGCCTCGAACGACAACTGGACGGAAAACCGGCGCAAGATCAAAGCGACCGGACTCGCGCCCAAAAATGAGCTGGAAGCCGCCCTCATCGCCGAGGTTGATCCCGATGTGAGCTATACCGCTCATGTTAAGGACAAAAACGGGCAGCCAGGCGTCGGCTTGGTGGAAATCTTCGAGCTGAACGCGATTGGTAATTCCAAGCTCGGGAACCTAAGCTCGCGCGCGTTTGTGGGCACCGGAGATAATGTGCTGATCGGCGGCGTGATCGCTGGTCCCAGCACGCTTGGCGATACGAAGGCAGTCTTCCGCGCAACCGGTCCCTCCTTGAAAGACCGCCTGCCGAACGCACTCGATGATACCATCCTGACGCTCTACGATCGCAACGGTAATCCGATCGCCGAAAACGACGATTGGCAGCAATCTCCCAATGCGTTGGAAATACAAAGTGCCGGTCTCCAACCTTCTCGGCGCAAGGAGTCCGCTCTCCTGGCTGAGCTGGCGCCCGGCGCGCCCTACACCGCGATCGTGCGCGGGAAAGGAGACGACAACACCGGCATCGGCATCGTGGAAATTTTTTACGTGCCCTAAGCGGCCGCGCCGGCAGGCGCGGAAGAATGGTGCTCCGGGCGCGGGCTGCTTCGCCCCCGCTTCGGCGGACTCTCGTTCAATTGCTTGCGAACCAGCGAGATCATAACGCCTTGGATGCGCAATTCCTGCGCAGGCACGAGGCTCGGGTAGAGCGGATTCTCCGCTTTCAAATACGGCCGACCATGCTCCGTCACGTAACGCTTCAGCGTAGTCTCGCCATCGATCAGGGCCGCCACGATGTCACCGCTGCGTACTTCTTTGCGATCTTCGAGGATGACGATGTCGCCATCCAGGATGTGGGCATCGATCATCGAGTCGCCGCGAACTCTGAGCGCAAACGTCCGCGCGTTTTTCGACGCGTTTAGCGTCTGCGCGTCGAGCGTGACGTGCCCCTCGATCATTTCGTCGGTCATCGTCGCCATCCCGGCTGGAATCTCGCCGTAGATCGGCACGGCGGTAATTCGCACCTTCTGCATGGGCGTGATCAGCGCCCGGGCCTTCCGGGCATGGCGACCGAGGAACCCTTTCCGCTCCAAGGCGTCGAGGTACTGCATAACGGACGTCTGGCTCGCGAAGCCGAAGTGCTTTTGGATTTCGCGTGTGCTCGGCGTCATCCCTTTCTCACGCTGCTCATTCTGGATGAAATCCAGGATGTTCCTCTGCCCGTCCGTGAGCATGACTTTAGTCTTCGGCTAACGAGCGGCGAGTTGCAAGTTCAAATGAACGTGCGACCGCGCCCGCGTCGTTCGGCTCACAAATCTTGGAGTGCTAACTGCGTCCGCTTCTCTTCCAGCTGCGCGATCCACCGCGTGACGAACGCGTAGCGGAGATAGAGGCGCTGCAATTGCCCCACGCGTTCCTCTTTGCCGGCACTAAACCACCTGCCGTCCAGTTCTTGCAGTTCAGCATCTGCTTCGCCGCGCAAGCGGCTCAACCTCAGGAGGACTTCTCCGAGGCCGCGCTCGCTCTGCAAGCGCTCCGCCTCCATCAGTGAGCGGCTGAGCGGATTCGTCGCGTCGGCTCTTTTTTGAACGACTCGTTCGGCGGCCTGAAGCGCCGCCGCCACCAGAGGGAAAAGCTCCTCCGCCTCTTTCGGAGTGGAATCGATGCTCGAGGCGGAGGCCTGCCCCTCCAGCTGGAGCAAATGTTGCAGCCGCTGCTTTGGATCCTGCAACACCTGATACGCGTCATTGATCTGCGCAAACGCATTCTCCGCTCCGCCAGCAACTGCACCGGCGGGCCGCGCATCCGGATGCTCCTGCAGCGTCTTCCGATGAAACGCCTGCTTCAGCTTTTCGAGGTCAATCCAGGGACGGCGCGGTTGATCCAGAAGAGCGAAACAATCCCTCATGCGGCGAAGCTTTCGCCACAGGAACAATGCGCGACCGCGTTGGGATTGGTCACTTTGAACCCGCCCTTTTGCAGATCGTCACTGTAATCGAGGAGCGATCCGCTTACGAAGAGAGCGCTTTTCGGATCGACTACCACGCGCACGTCGGAAGATTCCACCATGATGTCGCGATTGGCCGGTCCATCCACCAGATCCATTTTGTATTGCAAACCGGAGCAGCCGCCACCAATCACCGCCACGCGCAACGCGCCCTCTGGTCGCCCCTGCTTCTGGAGCAGCCCGAGAAGTTTGCGCGCAGCGTTCTCCGTCACCTTGATCAAGCGCTCATTGCCGATTTTGTAATTGATCCCCGGCGGGGGAGTCGCGGTAGCGGACACAAACGATGTTAGTGGCCGGGTTGCCGCGGTCAAGGTGACCCGGACGGCGGCAGGCGCCGACTGCCGTGACGTCAGGTTGGCATCGCGCCGTAAACAACTCGATTTCTTACCGTTGCCCGAATAGAAACGAGATCGAAGTCGGCGGCTGACCCGCTTGCTTTCGGTGCGGTATGTCTGATATCGGCGAAGAAGCCAGAAACTTGTCGGCGGCGATCGCCGGCCTGGAAGCGCAGCGTGGTGCGCTCGGTGACGCCGTAGTCGATCCCGCGCTAGCAACATTGCGGCAACAGCTATCGCGCCTCGAGGCGCAGAGCGACGCGGCCGCAAGTGATGAACGCAAGACCGTCACCATTCTGTTTGTCGACATTTCGGGCTTCACCGCTCTCTCGGAGAAACTCGACGCCGAGAAAGTGCGGGACCTGATCAACGAGTGTTTCGAATGTCTCGTGCCGGTGGTGAAAAAATACGATGGCACGGTCGACAAGTTCATCGGCGACGAGATCATGGCCTTGTTCGGCGCCCCCGTTGCGCACGAAGACGATCCGGAACGCGCCCTGCGCGCGGCATTGGAGATGATGCAGGCGATTGGTGCGTTTAATCGCGCTCACCAGACCGAGCTCGGGCTGCACATCGGCATAAACACCGGTCCGGTCGTGGCGGGAAGCGTCGGCGCCAGCGGGCGCCGCGACTACTCCGTGATGGGCGACGCGGTCAACCTGGCCGCGCGCCTGGAGGATGCCTCCGCGACAGGCGAGATTTTTGTAGGGCCGAGCACCTACCGCCGCACTGCGAAGCTCTTCGACTTCGAGCACCTTCCGCCGCTGAATCTTAAAGGCAAGGAAGCGCCGGTTGAAATTTACCGTCTCATCGGCGTGAAAGAAGCGCCGGAGCGGACCCGCGGAATCGAGGGTTTTCGGTCACCCCTGGTGGGCCGGGAAGATGAACTGGCGGAAATTCGATCCGCCTTTGCGGAGCTGACCACGGGGCGCGGAGCTGTTTTGTCCATTCAAGGCGAAGCTGGCTTGGGCAAGAGCCGGCTGATTGCGGAATGCCGCACGTTGTTCGGTCATCTCTTCTGGGCGGAGGGGCGTGCTCTTTCCTACACCAGTGGGATGAGCGACTGGCTGGCGCGCGAGATTCTCCTGGGCCTCATCGGCGCGCGCGCCGATTCAGGACCAGCAAAAGTCGCGAGCGCATTGAGCGTCAGCGTGGAGAAAACGTTCGGCTCACGAGCTGATGAGGTTTACCCATACCTGGCGAAAATGCTCGAGCTGCCTCTGCAGGCGCAAGCGGAGGAACGAGTAAAATTCCTGAGCGCGGAAGCGTTGCGCAATCGCGTGGTGGAGACGTTCGGCGAGTACGTGCGCGACCGCGCCGCCGAGGGAGCGGTCGTTCTGGTCTGGGAGGATTTGCATTGGTGCGATCCTTCTTCCCTGCAGGTGCTGGAACAATTGGCGGCGCTCGTCCACGAAGTTCCCCTGCTGCTGCTATGCGCCACACGCCCGGAGGAGCATCCCGCGGCTGCAGTGCTGGCCGCGGCGCGCGAAAAG
>JBHENA010000206.1:529-4017 GCA_046262275.1 Chthoniobacterales bacterium | reverse complement strand
GCGCTCTCCTTCAGCGTTGACGCGAGGTTGAACAGATACAAAGCGCGGATCGCTTCGCTGAACGCCGCCGCATGGGCGGCGTGAAATTAGCTTCACCGTTTGGGGTGAATTCACTCTTCACCCGTCTCGGCATCCCGCTGCTGATCCTGACCGCCTCCAAGGCAGCGTTAGCCGAGCTGGCAACAGTCAGCGGATTGAACGCGCTGCCCGAAGTGGAACTGTCCCGCCTGACCGAGCAGGACGGAAGCGCGCTCGGCGCGAAAGCGCTTGCGATCCATGCGGCCGATTGGAAACACGGCGAGACGGAGCATTTCATCTATCATTTCCAGCGCAGCTACGTGGCGACGCCTGTCTCCGTGGAAGCAGAATTCCACTTTCGCGTGGTCTCGAAGGAACTCGGGAAAAGTGGCGCCGCCTGGAGCGGGAAAGCGCACATCTACATTTTCGAGCAGGCGGAGGATTGGGCGTCGTTCCAGACCGTAGGCGGGCTGGAGCCATGGACGGGTGGAATCCAGTCAGGCGGAAGTTTGTTCATCGTCCGCAATCCCGCTTACAAGTTTACTGACAACAGCCTCGGGCACGAGATTGCGCATTTGGTGCTACGACGCTTCTACGGGTACGATATCCCGCTGTGGCTGAATGAAGGCTTTGCGCAATACGTTTCGAAAGGCGCTCACGCCAGCTATCAGCGAGCGCGCGGCTACCTGGCGAAGCCTACGTCGAACGGCGTGCCGCGTGAGAAACTTTTCCCGCTCAGGGCTCTCGTCACGATGAGCTATCCGCCCGCCGAGCAGGTGGATATCTTCTACGACCAATCCGAGCGCCTCGTGCGGTTTTTGGTGGCTGCAGACCGGGCGAGTTTTCTCGAGCTACTGGAGCTTTCAGCCGCCGGCCATGCGCTTGATGCGGCGCTAACGCGAACGAGCAACGGAAGGTTCGCGAATGTTGCCGCGCTCGAAGACCAGTTCGTCGCCTATGCGGCCAAGGACGCGGCCACTTCCTTCGCCGAGCGCTAAGAGTGGCGGTCGCTGTCAGAAAATGCAACAGCTGTGTTAGAGAAGCTGACGCTGTTTCGGCAACCCTGCGGCAGTCTACCTCCGGTAACCACACGAGGCATGCTCGTTGCTAAAACATCCGGCATGCTCACGCTTTCGGCTTTCGTGATCGCAATCGTCTCGGTGGTCGGCAGCGTGCTGTGGGCCTGCAAACACGATACCACCGGTCCCGCGTAGCCGCTCATTTTTCGGGTTCAGCGACAGCAGCAGCAGCGAAGCTTGCGTCGCGCTTCTTTACCGTCCCGGGCGCGCGGGTAAGTTGTGTGCCCGCATGGCCATCACGGAAGAGCAGGTCAAAGAAGCGCTCAAGGGCGTCAAATACCCCGGATTCAGCCGCGATATTGTTTCGTTCGGCCTTGTTAAGGCGATCCAGATCAACGGCGACTCGTTGAAGGTTCAGCTAGCACTCGCCACGAATGAACCCGCCATTCCACGCGCCATCAAAACCGACGCCGAGCAAACGCTGCGCGCGCTGCCAGGCGTGGCGCAGGCGAAGGTCTTAATCGACATCCATGCTCCGCCGGCGGGCGCGGGAGCGGCAGGTGTCGACGCGACACGCATTGAGGGCGTGAAGCATGTGATCGCGATCGCGAGCGGCAAGGGGGGTGTCGGCAAATCTACCGTGGCGGCGAATCTCGCCGTGGCGCTCGAGAAAACGGAAGCGCGGGTGGGGCTTTGCGATTGCGATATTTATGGCCCAAGCATCTCGCTCATGTTCGGCACACGGGAGCGGCCAATGGCGACGGAAGAGAACAAAATCATTCCGATCGAGCAATACAACGTCCGTCTGATGTCGATGGGTTTCCTCCTCGACGACAGCGCGCCGGCGGTCTTGCGCGGGCCGATGGTGACGCGCTACACGCAGCAATTCTTGCGGCAGGTAGAATGGGGCGAGCTGGACTACCTGGTGCTCGATCTGCCACCGGGGACGGGCGACATCCAGCTTACGATCGTGCAGACCGTCGCGCTCGCCGGCGCCGTTATCGTTACCACGCCCCAGGAAGTGGCGCTGATCGATGCGCGCAAAGCTTTGGCGATGTTCGAGAAAGTAAACGTGCCGGTGTTAGGACTGATCGAGAACATGAGCTACTTCATTTCGCCAAGCGATGGGAAGCGTTACGACATTTTCGGCTCCGGTGGCGGCGAGCGCGAAGCGAAGCGGCTTCGCGTTCCGCTGCTTGGCCAGATCCCAATTGATATCGCCACTCGCGAGTCGGGCGACCGCGGGATGCCAATTACCGCTGAAGCAGGCGACTCGGCGGTAGCCGCGGAGTTTATGCGGATCGCGAAGGGGTTGCGCGAAGCGATCGGGTAGCGCGGCGACGGAACCGGCGAGCAGAAACAACTTGCCAAGTTGGGAGTTGAATAGGTACGTCCGATGCTAAGTCTTATACCAGGCAGCGCGGATTAGATTGACCGCGACTCTCCGATATGAGTAACAGTGACGAGATGATTGGTTCGCAAGAGCAACAATCTCAGTTTGTTAAGAACTCCGTTCTCTACAAAGAATTTCTCGCTGAACGGGAAGAGATTTTGAAGCACAAGTGGATCGAGAGCGAAAAAGCCGGCGCGGATATCGGCTTCGAAAAGGCGCTGCTCGACTGGATCGTCAAACATCGCTCCAGTTGGCGGGATAAGCGCCAAAAGGAGGCGCGGAGCCAGCCATCGGCCCCTGCCAAATGACCTGACCCCTTCTGCCGCATCCTTTAAGGCGGTCCTGCGAGATCGCCAAGGAGACGCATGACCGCCCCAAAGCCTGCGCTTACTTCCACTTCCCGCCAAGGCATTCCAGTCATGGATGCCGCTGCGATACGCAGCGCTCTGCGGCGCATCGCACACGAGATCATCGAGCGAAATCCGGACCTTCGCTCCGTCGTCCTCGCCGGGATTCCCTCGCGCGGCGTCGAGATCGCGCGCCGAGTGGCCGCGTTTATCGAGGAGTTCGCCCAGAGCCAGATTGAGACGGGCATCATCGACGTCTCCATGCATCGGGATGACGTGGGAAAACGCGCGAATCTGCCGCTTGTGCAGGCTTCCCGTCTGCCGCTTCCGCTGGAGGGCCGCACCGTCATCATCGTCGACGACGTTTTCTACACGGGGCGCACCACACGGGCTGCGATGGACGCGATTGGATCGTTCGGACGTCCCGCAAAGATCCAGCTCGCTGCCCTGATCGATCGCGGCCACCGGGAGCTCCCGATCCGGGCGGATTACGTCGGGAAAAACCTGCCCACCGCGGTCGGTGAACGCGTTCGCCTCCGACTTCAGGACGTGGACGCTGAACCGGACGCGGTCTGGCTCGTCAAGGAATCCGGCGCATGACAAAAACCCACGTCGCCGAGGCGCGCTGGACGCGCAAGGATCTCGTCGGGATCCGTGAGCTCTCCGCGCAAGAGATTCTGTTCGTGCTCGATACCGCCAATGCCTTCAAGC
>JBHENA010000206.1:0-519 GCA_046262275.1 Chthoniobacterales bacterium | reverse complement strand
GTCGGCACGCGCGAGGTTAAAAAGGTGCCGGCGCTCCGCGGCAAAACGCTCGTGAATTTCTTCATCGAACCGAGCACGCGCACCCGCACGTCCTTTGAATTGGCGGCGACGCGGTTGAGCGCCGACGTGATCAACATCTCGGCCACGACCTCAAGTCTGACGAAGGGAGAAACCCTGAAGGACACAGCAAAAGTTCTCGAGGCGAACCACGCTGACATTATTGTGTTGCGCCACAGCTCCGCCGGGGCGCCGCAGTTTCTGGCTGAGCGCCTGCGCGCGAGCGTGATCAACGCCGGAGACGGCGCGCACGAGCACCCGACGCAAGCCCTGCTCGATTTGTACACGATTCGGGAGCGGCGCGGATCGATCGCGGATCTTCATGTTGCGATCGTGGGCGACATCCTTTTTAGCCGGGTGGCGCGCTCGAACATCTTTGGGCTGCTCAAGCTCGGCGCCCGCGTCACGCTGGTCGGTCCCAGCACGCTGGTGCCGCGGGAGTTCGAACGCCTGGGGGTGACG
>JBHENA010000205.1:0-4027 GCA_046262275.1 Chthoniobacterales bacterium | reverse complement strand
ATGCATTTCTGGGTGTTCGCGGTGCGCGGCGGATTCCAAGGGGCCTTCTGTTGGCCGAGGAAAATCGGCACGAACTGGTTCATGCCCGCATTCGTGAAGAGGAGATTGGGCGCGTCCGGCAAGAGGCAGGAGGAGGGCACAATCGTGTGCTCCTTCTCGCGAAAGAAATCGAGAAAGCTCTGGCGGATTTCGGCGCTTGTCATCTTCCGCGCGCAAGTTACGCCGGGGTGCGGGCGGGTAAAGAGCGCTCGCTACTTGCCGGCGCGCGCACGCTTCTCTGCAGACTCGAGCAGCAACGCAGCGACCAGCGCGATCGCGCCGGTGACGGGCAAAAGAGCGGGAGCGATGAACGCCTGTGCCACGAGGAACGCTACCACAATCCACCCAACAACGGCGGAGCTGAGCGCCCGGGGCGTGATCACGTCTCTCCAGAGTTGAATGGCGTAACGTCCTATCGGCTGCGCCCAAAGCGCGACCACGACCAGCATTAGCACCAGAACGGCCGGTCTGCCCCAGCCGCGGAAAGGCAGATTGCCAAGAACATGCGCGACAATCGCCGGCAGCAATGAGCCAGTGCGATAACGCACGTAACCGGTCACAATCGCGCTAATGAGCAACGAAACGAGCATCCCCGCACCGATGGGACTGGCGATGAAGTATTGTGAGTGCGAAAAAGCGAAAAAGATGGCGGTGATGAGAATGGCCGCGGCTGGGCCGAAGTCTTCCGTGAGTCGCGATTGAATGTAGCCACGGGTGAAAAGTTCTTCCGCAATCGGCACGAGTCCGAAGCTGCCGACGAACAAGTAGAGCCAGATGCCCGGCGTATCGAGCGAGCTGATGAGGGCCCAGTGGTGCGGCCCGCGCCCGAGCGGGAGGTGGTCGGCGAGCAGTCGCAAGAGGACGGGGAGAAAACCCGCGGCCGCGAAGGCGAGCACGCCAATGCCGGCGAGGTGAGCGACGGAGCGATAGCCGGTCGCGACGCCGTAATCCGCGAGCCGGCGCCGGCGATGCCACCAGCCTACGGCAAAAGCGAGCGCGAGAATGAAACCGTAGCGCAGGAAAAGATTCGCCGCCGCGCTCATGCTGAGCGCGACAAAATCCGGGGTCGCGCTGGGTTCAATCGCGCGCAGGTTTGCCGGGCCGAGCCCGAGGCCGCGGCTGGCAAGCCGCGCCAGTGCGGTCGCAACAACGAAAACGCCCACAACTTCAAGCATGGCCGCAATGCGACGTCCCCAGAAGGATCGCGGCAGAGGTTCCGCGGTCATGGTTCACCCTTCCAGCTTGCGAGACTCCGGCGCAGTGCCGTAAAACGAATCGCAGTGAGCTCGGCGCTACCTCTTGTCTTCGTCCAGCTTGGATTTAACGGCCGTCTCGATTTCCTCGTAAAGCGCGGCGTCGCTCTTCAAAACGTCCTTCGCCGCGTCGCGGCCCTGGGCGAGCTGCGTGCCTTTGTAGCTCAACCAGGATCCGCGTTTCTCGATGATCTGTTTTTCCAGCGCGAGATCGAGCAAGGCGCCGGTGGATGAAATCCCCTCGTTGTACATGATGTCGAACTCGGCCTCGGTGAAGGGGGGCGCGACCTTGTTCTTGACTACTTTTACACGGGTGCGGTTGCCGGTTACCACGCCATCCGTCTGTTTGATGGCACCGATGCGGCGGATATCCACGCGCACGCTGGCGTAGAACTTCAGCGCCTTACCGCCGGGGGTTGTTTCCGGATTGCCGAACATGACGCCGATCTTCTCGCGAATTTGGTTGGTGAAGATGCAACAGGTGCGCGCCTTTGAAATGAGAGCGGTTAGCTTGCGCAGGGCCGCACTCATTA
The DNA here is from genome assembly GCA_046262275.1 of Chthoniobacterales bacterium. GTDB lineage: Bacteria > Verrucomicrobiota > Verrucomicrobiia > Chthoniobacterales > UBA10450 > JACCTI01. The sequence continues at coordinate 2,202 of JBHENA010000205.1, read as the reverse complement.
GCCGCGCTTGGGCGCCGACGGTGGAATCGCCGATCTCCCCCTCGAGTTCCTGCTTGGTCACCAATGCGGCGACGGAATCGAGCACAATTACGTCGAGGGCATTCGAACGGACCAGCGTCTCTACGATGCGGAGCGCTTCCTCGCCCGAGCTGGGTTGCGAGACCAGCAGGTCATCCATGTTCACGCCAAGACGCCGGGCGTATTGCGGATCGAGCGCGTGCTCCACGTCGATGAACGCCGCCAACCCGCCACGCTTTTGCGCCTGGGCAATGACGGTAAGGGTAAGGGTGGTCTTACCGGACGACTCCGGGCCGTAAACTTCGACCACGCGGCCACGCGGAAAACCACCCACACCCAGCGCGCGGTCGATAAGAATAGTTCCCGTCGGAATGACTTCGATGTCGACGATCTTCTCGTCGCCCAGCCGCATGATCGCGCCATCTCCGTAATCCTTTGCGATCTGCTGGATCGCGAGGTCGAGATTCTTGTTACGAGCGAGAGTGACCTTGTCTTCGGCCGTCTTTTCTTCGGTTTTGGTGGCCATAGCGGAGGCCTCTAGCTAAGGCGCTTTCGCAGACTGCGCCAAGCACAAACCGAACGCCGAGGGCGGGCGCACGAAAAAGCCGCAGACCCACTCCGGGCCTGCGGCTTCTCAATTACTGACAGGATCGCTCGCTCAGGAGACGGTTATCTTCCGCGGCTTGACCTGCTCCGCCTTCGGGAGAGTCAAGGTCACAACGCCTTGCTCGATTTTCGCGCTGATCTTTGCGCCATCGATCGATGGATCCAGCTCGAAGGCACGGCGGAAATTCTCGCGCCGCGATTCGCGGTGCAGCATGGTGCCCGCAACCGTCGGCAAGGAACGGCGGCCGATGATTGTGAGTTCATTGTTCTCGACCCACATTTCGAGCCCTTCCTTGTTCACCCCCGGCATTTCGACCTGGAGCGTGTAACCGTCCGCGCTCTCCAGCACGGTCGCGACAGGGACCACAAACTGCTCCGTCGCGTTATTTGTTTCGGTGTTGTTCTCTTTCCGATTTTCGCGCACTAAAGTGTCCATAGGTTGGTTCCTTTCTTCTCTTGCCGTCTTCTTAGCTGACGTTCACCTGGATCTGCTTTGGTTTGACCTCCTCGGCCTTCGGCAGCGTCACGGTCAGGATTCCATCCTTATAGGTCGCGTTGACCTTATTTGCATTCACCTGCGTGGGCAGCGAGATGCTGCGGCGGAATTTCCCGACGAAACGCTCTGTCCGCGCGGTCTTTGCCTCTTCTGCAGATACGTCTTTCCGCTCGCCGCTGATGGTCAACATCCCATCGTGCAGGGAAAGTTCGATTTCCTCTTTCCGCATTCCGGGAAGTTCGACTACCGCGATGATATCGTCGTTGGTCTGGTAGAGATCCAGCGCGGGTGTCCAGCCATTAAACAACTGCGCTTGGCGCGCAGTGTTCGCCCAGAAGGGAGCTTCGAACAAAGTGTTGATCTCGTCCCGGAGATTTGCCCAGCGATCGAGTGACCGCCACGTTGTCTCTGGGGATTGGTAACGAATTAAACTCATAGTGATGTGTCCTTTCTTTTGATGATGAAAAGCTTTGGTCATCGTATAAAGCTAACCGAGTGCCGGGCGGCGATCGGCCGCAGTGTTCAGCCATAAACTATTGAAATCTAGCGCTTTGAGTTCACAAGTCCATTTCCGAAGACCCATTTCTGCCGAGACGTTTTGTCATTTTGCGCTCCTGTTGAAGGTCTGATGGTGAGCCATTTTTTCACCGCGTCACGCTCATGAAAATCGAGGACGACGAGCACTTCATGCGAGCTGCAATAGCGGAAGCGCGGAAGGGGCTCGGGCGCACCAGCCCCAATCCAGCCGTAGGCGCGGTCCTGGTGCGAGGCGGCAAAATTCTCGCGCGAGGCTTTCACCGCCGCGCTGGGCTGCCTCACGCCGAGGTCGAATGCCTTCGCCGCGCCAAGCCAGCCGACAGGCGTAATGCGACGCTTTACGTGACGCTGGAGCCGTGTTCGTCTACTGGCAAGACGCCTCCCTGCACCGAGGCGATCGTGCGAGCGGGGGTCAAGACGGTTGTCCTGGGGGCGGTCGACCCGAATCCTTTACACTCCGGCCGCGCGCCCGAGTTACTCCGGGCAGCTGGTGTCGAAGTCCGTTCCGCCATCCTGGCCGCGGACTGCGCCGCCCTGAACGAAGC
>JBHENA010000204.1:0-4039 GCA_046262275.1 Chthoniobacterales bacterium | reverse complement strand
GGTGGTGGCGCGTTTCCCGCGCGTCCGCTACATCCACCAGGCCAACCACGGCTTGAGCCACGCGCGCAACACGGGGGCGGCGGCCGCGCAGGGCGAAATCTTTGCCTACACCGATTCGGACTGCATGGCCGACAGAGATTGGCTCTACTACCTGATCGCGACCCTCTTGAGCGGGAATTACGCCGGCGTCGGCGGCCCGAACGTTTCTCCGCCGGCGCAAAACTGGATTCAGGCCTGCGTCGCCGCCGCTCCGGGCGGGCCCAGCCACGTCCTCCTCACCGACACCGTCGCCGAACACATCCCGGGATGTAACATGGCCTGGTACCGCTGGGCTTTTGAAAGTGTCGGCGGCTTTGACGTTGAGTATCACAAGGCCGGCGATGACGTCGATTTCTGCTGGCGCGTGCAACAAGCCGGCCACGAGATCGCCTTCAGCCCCACCGCGATTGTCTGGCATCATCGGCGATTCACGATCGAAGCGTTTCATAAACAGCAGGAGGGCTACGGTGAGGCGGAATCAATGTTGCGCTTCAAACACCTCGTCTTCTTCGGCCCAACCGGAACCGCGAAATGGCGCGGGCAGATCTACGGCACGCCGCGCTTCAACTGGTTCATCAATCGTCCGATTATTTATCACGGGGTCTTCGGCGAGGGATTTTTCCAATCGATCTATCCCACGCCGCAATCCGAGCTCGCCGGCTACCTGAGCAGCGTTGAGTGGTTCGCGCTGACCGCATTCCTGTTCGGGCTTGGCATCTTTTTGCCGGAAGTCCGCATTGTTCCATACCTCATGTTTGGGGGCACGCTCTGCGTCGCAATTTCCTACATGCTGCACGCGCGGATCGAACCGAAATTCGACACCATTCCGGCGCGTTTGCTCGTCATGTTCCTGGCTTTCGCGCAGCCCCTCGTGCGTGGCTGGTCACGTTATTTCACCTGGCTCCAGTTCAAACGCACTCCGCGCGCCGTCATCGCCGCTCATGAGCTCATTCCCGGTGGCTCGGGTGTGCGCGGAAGCGCCGCGCGCCTGAGCTATTGGAGCGAAGAAGGCAAAGATCGGCACCATCTCCTCACCTCTATCTTTGCGCTCATGGACGAGGAAGGCTGGCGCTATTCCAGGGATACAGGATGGAACGATTGGGACATTCACATCTACGGTAACTTCTGGTGGAGCATCGCGCTGCGGACCGTCACCGAATATCATGGCCGCTCGAAATGCCTCACCCGTGTCGGGCTGCGCAACCGCCTCGTCACCACTACCGTCGTCATCAATCTGGTGGTGCTCACGCTCATGATTTATCATCAGCTCAATACCGACAGCTGGGACCTTTGGGCGCTCCTGGCGTATTTCTTCTTCCTCGGCTTCCTTGCTCTCCGCGCGCGGAAGCTCAAACGGCGCCTCGCGGAACTTGTCGACCTCGCCGCGTGTCGCGCCGGGTTCCAGCGGATCACGCTCTCAGGCGTCGTTCAACAGCCCGCCGCCAAGCCGATGGCGGTTGCCGAAGCCGGCTAAAGCCAATTTTTCTAGCCGAAAGCTCATGCGGATTTCGCAGCTTGTTCGGTTTTCTCTCGCGCTCCTCGCCGAGATCTTATTTTGCGCCGCCCTCAATCTTTACGACGATTGGACCCTGGCAGAAATGCCCGTGAAGTTCGTCGCGGCGGCGATCGCCTGCGGTATCGCTTTTCTGGTGGCGGTCTCGGGGTTTCCTGCCTCGATCACGGTTCGTAAACAGGCGCTGCTGTTCTGGGGCGTGGCTCTTCTCTTGCGCATGATTGTGCTGCCGCTGGAGCCGGGCGACGACTTCTGGCGTTACCAATGGGAAGGGAAGGTCCAGCAGGCCGGATACAATCCCTACCTTCAAGCGCCGGATGATCCGGTGCTGGAGCCGATCCGTGCCGACTTCCCGCAATGGCACAAGATCAATCACCGGCATTTCCGCGCTATTTATCCTCCCGGCGCCGAGATGCTCTTCGCCGCTTTAACGCGCATTTCGGATCATCCCCTGCTCTACAAGCTGCTCTTCGCGACGGCCGATATGGGGACGGCCGCCATACTCTTGCTGCTCGTCCCGCGCGCCTCACGCTACGCCACCGCCGTCTGGTATGCCTGGAATCCGCTCGTGGTTTACAGCTTCGCCGGCGCCGCGCATTTTGACAGCCTCATGATCCTGCCACTGCTCGCGGGCGTTTTGTTCCTGACGAAATTGGAGGTGGCAGACGACAGCCGCGCGAAATGGCTCTGCGCCAGTGTCGCCTCCGCGTTCTTCGGAATCGCCATTTCGATAAAGCTGATTCCGCTGCTGCTTCTGCCGTTATGCGCGTTTGCGCTGCGCTCACGCGCCGTCGCGCTTGCAGCCGGGCTCGCCATTCCGGCCACACTCTGTCTCCTCTATGGCTACCCGCAGGTCCCGATCTGGGACTCGTTAGGCAGCTTCGCCTACGTCACCCGCCTGAACGATCTTTTCTGGTGGGTCATCGAGGAGACGATCTGGCCGAACCCGCGCCAGAAAAATTACCAGTACAACGTCGTCATTCTCGTCGTCGTGTCGCTTCTCTCGCTTCTCTTCTGGCGCGACTGGCGACGCGGCATGCTCTGGGTGCTCGGCGCCGCGCTCATCCTGAGCCCTGTTCTTCACCCCTGGTACTGCACCTGGATCCTGCCGTTCGCGGCCTGGCGCCGCGTTCCGGCCTGGCAGATGCTCTCCGTCACGCTCTTCGCTTACTTCCTCTTCTGGAATGAGCGGCTCTTCCTGCTCCCGTGGCATTCGGAATCATGGCTCCGCGGGATCATCATTATCCCGCCGCTCATCGCGATGCTTTTTTATTTCGGACGTCGGGTGGCGAAGCCGGAGGTCGCCGCGGCGTAGACGCTCTGCACCTCATCGATCCGCGAAACGGTCACGTTTAAGTCGCGCAGCAGTCCGTCCTCCAGCCCGTAGATCCAGCCGTGAACAGCTACTTCCTGCCCGCGCTCCCAGGCATCGCGCACGATCGTGGTATGGCAGACATTGGCCACCTGCTCGATCACGTTCAGCTCGCAAAGCCGGTCGGAAGCTTCACGGCAGTCCGGCAGACGCACGAGAAACTCCCGATGTTTCTCGCGCACATCCTGCAGGTGGCGCAGCCAGTTATCGCTCAATCCGAGACGATCGCCGCGCAATGCAGCCTGCACACCGCTGCACCCGTAATGTCCACACACGATGATGTGGCTCACGTGCAACATGTCGACCGCGAACTGCATCACGGACAAACAGTTCAGATCGGTATGCACGACCAGGTTGGCGACGTTGCGATGAACGAACAGCTCACCGGGTAGCAGCCCAACGATCTGATTCGCCGGCACCCGGCTATCCGAGCAGCCGATCCAGAGATAAGTCGGAAACTGCTGACGCGAGAGATTGACGAAGAACTCCGGATCCTGCTCGCAAATTCGTTTGGCCCAAAGCCTGTTCTTCTCGAAAAGCTCCTCCAGCGTGCGGGTCTGCATTGGCCCAGAGTAGCTGCCGGCTAACGAGACACAACGTCGAGCCTGCCGAGAGCATCCTGAAAATCGCGCGGCAGCTCTGCTTGGAAGCTCTTCCACTCCGCGGTGCGCGGATGCGTAAAGCCGAGCTTCCATGCGTGCAGCATCTGGCGCGGAAAGCTCTTCGCATTCTTCGCCGCGTACAGCTTATCGCCCATCACCGGATGCCCGAGATGATGCAGGTGAACGCGGATCTGGTGAGTTCGTCCGCTGTGCAATTCGCATTCGACCAGGCTCATTTCCGCGCCTGATCGGACGACGCGATATTGCGTCAACGCCGATCGTCCTCGCGACGATTTCGCGATGCTCATCCGTTGCCGATGGACCGGATGGCGCACGATCGGCGCGTCCACCGTCCCGCTGCTCTTCTTCAAACGCCCGGTCACCAGCGCAAGATACGTTTTCTTCACCGTCCGCGCCGCGAACTGCCGGGAAAGTTCATGATGGGCGGCGTCGTTTTTCGCCACAACCAGGCAGCCACTGGTCTCTTTATCGAGGCGATGCACAATGCCCGGG
>JBHENA010000203.1:0-4058 GCA_046262275.1 Chthoniobacterales bacterium | reverse complement strand
CTTTATCGATGAAGCGGAAAGCATCCTCGGGACGCGGCGGGCTTCACGCTATTCCAGCATCCTCTCAACACTGGTGCCGATGTTTTGTTCGGAGATGGATGGGATCGAGTCGCTCGGGGAAGTGGTGATCATCCTCGCCTCGAATCGCGCGGATCTGATCGATCCTGCCATCCTGCGGCCGGGACGGATCGACCGCAAAATCAAGGTGCAGCGGCCGAACCGCGCGGGAGCGCGTGAGATTTACCGAATCTATCTGACGGACGATCTGCCATACGACGCCGCGATCACCAAAGAGGGCGAGAGCATTGATAGGGCGGTGGAAGGTTTGATCGAACGCCTGCTCGAGAAGCAATTTGCCCGGACGGAGGAGAACAAATTTCTCGAGATCACGTTGCGCAGCGGCCGGAAGGAGACACTCTATCGCAGCAACTTGCTGAGTGGTGCGATTATCGCCTCCGTCGTGGAGCGCGCCAAATCAGCGGCGATCAAGCGTGTCATCGCGGGTCAGCCGGAGGAAGGAATCAGCGAGACAGATATTCAGCTTGCCTTCACAGCGGAGTTCTCTGAGAATGACATCTTCCCACCGGTGGACGTGGCGGAAGATTGGTTCAAGCTCATCGACCACGATCCGGAAAACGTGGTCAAAATCGCGCCAGTCCGCGCAGCGCGCGCGGCAGCGCAACAAACGTCGGGTGTCATCTGAAGCGGGGCTGAGCCCGACCGGCGGTGCCCGCCAGGAGCTGTCATCCTGAGCCGCGCAGACGGCGAAGGACCTCGCAGTTGTGGAAAGGGTCACAAAGAATGAGAGATCCCTCGCCGTCTGCGCGACTCGGGATGACAGTTGCTTCGGCACTGTCGGGTCGTGTTCTGACGCCTGCTGCGCCTCGATGTTTCTCGTCCCAAAATCGGAACGGTCGTATCCCAGCGTTGATACTTACCCGCTGGACTAGGTAAACGACTGCCAGATGTAAGCGCCACGAAGGCGGGTCCTTACCCTTTTCGAAAACGCGTGGCACAGGCTTTGCAATAGGTAGATGGCGAAACAGAAACCAAACACTGACTACTGCAATGAAAACCAAATCCACCTACTCGCTCCTCATCAACGCTGACGCCGAAGAGAAAGGCCGCTCGATTTTCGAAACCGCGGTTTACTCGCTCGTCGTCCTCTGCACCGCCCTCTCGGTCTGGCACTTTGCCTCCGGCGAAGTGACGCTGCCCGGTCAGACTTCCACCAAGGAAGCGCCCGTCAGCATAATCGCGAACGCGCCGGTCAACGCCACCGCGCAGGGTTAATCTCGTGTAACTGCGCCGCGCGGCCGGGCTGCCCCGTAACCCCCGCGCGGCAGAGAACTGAAAATACCTGGAGGAACGCGGCATCCTCCAGGCCGGAAGGACGGCAGCGCACCCGACCATGAGCACCTTCTCGCAAGACCTCCGCTACGCAGCGCGCACCCTCGCGCGGCAGCCCATCTTTACCGCGATCGTGGTCCTAACTCTCGCGTTGGGGATTGGAGCGAACAGTGCCATTTTTAGCGTCGTCAATGCCGTCCTGCTGCGGCCTTTGCCGTATGCAAATCCCGACGAGCTGGTCGCCGTGTACGAGAAGCGGGTCAGCCTCGGACGCGAGCGCGGCCATGTTTCGCCGCCCGATTTCCTCGACTGGCGCGCGCAAAATACCGTCTTCGCACATATGGGTGCGTACTCCGCGGCATCGTTTAACCGCACTGATGGCGATGAGCCGGAGCGCCTTGTGGGCGCGCTCGTTTCGGCCGACTTGTTTCCGGCGCTGGGCATATCCGCCGTCATCGGACGAACTTTCCTGCCGGAAGAGGATCGCCCGAATGCCAACCGCGTCGCCGTGCTCGGACACGATCTCTGGCAGCAGCGATTTGGCGCCGACCGGGCGATTCTCGGAAAATCACTCACGCTGAACGGCAACAATTACGAAGTCATCGGCGTGATGCCGCGCGGCTTCGAGTTTCCGGAGAAGAATACCCAGCTTTGGCTGCCGCTCGCGATCGACCCCGCGGCGGCTGACACGCGCGCAATGCACAGCCTCAACGTGATCGCGCGTCTGAAGAAAGGCGTCACGCTACAGCAGGCGGAGGCCGAAATGCGGACCATCGCGAGCCGCCTGGAGCAAATCTATCCCGTCAACACCGGTCACAGCGTGAACCTGTTTCCTCTTCACGCGGAAACGGTCGGTTCGGTGCGCGCTCCGTTGCTCGTTTTGATCGGAGCAGTGGGATTCGTCCTTTTGATTGCGTGCGTCAACGTCGCCAATCTGCTCCTGGTGCGCGCCGCGGCTCGGCAGAAGGAAATCGCAATCCGCACTGCGCTGGGTGCGACGCGATCCAGAATCATTCGGCAGTTCCTCGCCGAAAGCCTGCTCCTTTCCCTCCTTGGCGGTGCGGCTGGACTGCTCCTGGCTGTCTGGGGGACGGATGTTTTGGTTGCGCTTAGCCCGGCCGATACGCCGCGGCTCTCGGAGGTTTCAACCGACCGAACAGTTTTGGCTTTCACCCTCTTGGTTTCGTTGCTGCCGGGTGTCGCTTTTGGACTTGTGCCGCTTCTGCAGTTTCGCCGGCCAGCGATAAACGAGAGCCTGAAGGAAGGAGGAAGGAGCGCTGCGTCCGACGCGAGTAGCGGGCGGATTCGAAGCGGCCTAGTCCTGGCTGAGGTCGCTCTCGCGCTCGTGCTGCTGGTGGGAGCGGCACTACTCCTGAAGAGCTTCGTCCGTCTGCGCGCGATGGATCCCGGCTTCGATCCGAAAAACGTGCTCAGCGCGCAGGTTCTGCTTCCACGCGCCAAATACCGCGAGCCAAAGCAGCAAGCAGCTTTTGCCGCCGATGTTCTCGAGCGGTTGCAAGCTGTGCCCGGCGTCGAACGGGCGGGCGCGACCGTTGCCCTCCCCCTCGGCGAGCCGCCAGCATCACGCTATTTCTCGATCGAAGGAAGACCGCCCACACGGCCGGGCGAAGGCGCGAATGCTCACTTCGATCTCGCCTCTCCGGATTTGTTCCGCACCCTCGGCATTCCGTTGCGACGGGGCCGCAATTTCGATGCGCGCGATGTCATCGGAGCGCCGGAAGTCGCGATCATCAACGAAGCCCTGGCCAGAAAATTTTTTCCCGACGAAGACGCGATCGGAAAGCGGATCCAGATCGGCGATCAAGCCTGGCACACTATTGTGGGGGTGGTCGGAAACGTGCGACAGACCGGGCTAGATGCGGAAGCGGCGCCGGAATTTTATTACTCGTTAATGCAGGACCCGATCGGATTCATGGCGCTGGTCGTGCGCACCTCGCGCGATCCGCAGTCTCTCGCGAGCGACGTGCGCAATGCGGTCCGCGCCGTCGATCCGGACCAGCCGATTTTCGGGGTCAAAACCATGGAAGAAGTAATGAGCGGTTCCGTGGCCCCGCGCCGGCTGACCATGCTTTTGCTCGGAACTTTCGCGGCGCTCGCGATCTTTCTCGCGGCGATTGGCATTTACGGTGTCATCTCTCACATGGTCGCACAGCGCACGCACGAGATCGGTGTGCGGATGGCGCTCGGCGCGCAAAGCGGCGATTTGCTCCGGTTGATTTTGGGTCACGGCATGTTTCTGACCGGAATCGGCATGATCATTGGGCTCGGCGTTTCGTTCGCCCTCACGCGGGTTCTATCGACCCTGCTCTTTGGAGTGAGCGCCAACGACCCAACGACATTTCTCGCCGTCACTTTTCTCCTTGGGGCGGTCGCGTTGGTCGCGGCTCACATCCCTGCGCGCCGGGCCACCAAAGTGGATCCGATGGTAGCGTTGCGAGCAGAATAGAACCCTTCGTCGCCAGACTTAAACATGGACACCACCTTGCTAGACCTTCGCTACGCACTGCGCACCCTGCTTAAGAATCCAGGCTTTACATTCACGGCCTTGATCGCGCTGGCGCTCGGCATCGCCAGCTCGACCGCGATCTTCAGTGTGATCGACGGCGTCCTGCTGCGTCCACTGCCTTATCCAGAGGCTGACCAGATCGTCGCAATCAGCCAGACCGTGCGGAGCACGAACACCACAC
>JBHENA010000202.1:0-4082 GCA_046262275.1 Chthoniobacterales bacterium | reverse complement strand
ATGCGGAACGCTTCGAGGTATTTCTCGTGCGGCGCTTTCTTTGAAGAAGAGGCGCCACGTTCCGCCGTTTGAAGCATCCTCGATTTAGCCATCGAGGGGAAAGGGGCGCAAAGTGTTTTTTGCCCCCTGCGGGCTCGGCGCGAAAAAGCGGGTCATCCCGAGCCGCGAAGACGGTGAGGGACCTCACCCATGCAACTTACGGGTGCTTATTGCCAGCGGGCGCGGATTGCAGCTGCGAGGTCCCTCGCCATGCCGTTGCCGTTCCCATTCGATGCAGTCCGGCGCAGCTCGCCGTCGCTCCCGCGGTCCGCCGATAACTTCATCCCGACCAGTTTGCTTACGCCGCGCTCTTCCATCGTCACCCCGTAAAGGATGTCCGCCTTGGCAATCGTCCGTTTGTTGTGCGTGATGATGATGAACTGGCTCTGCGAAACGAACCGCTCGAGCACTTTGATAAAGCGGTTGATGTTGCTCTCATCCAGCGGTGCATCCATTTCGTCGAGGATGCAGAACGGACTCGGCCGCACCATATAGATCGCGAAGAGGAGCGCGACTGCCGTCATGGTGCGTTCGCCGCCGGAGAGGAGTGACACGCTTTGCAATTGCTTCCCGGGCGGTCGCGCGCTGATCTCGATGCCGCAGTTGAGCGGATCGCTTTCATCCAGCAGCGAAAGGTCGGCGCGCCCGCCGCCGAACATCTCCGCAAACATCTCGCCGAAGTTGAGCCGCACCTGCGCGAAAGTTTCCGCGAAAAGTTTTTGCGTCGTGCTGTTGATCCGGGTGATCACATCCAACACCTCGCGCCGGGACGAGATCAAGTCGTTGTTCTGAGTTTCGAGGAATTGATAACGCTCTTCCAGCTCGTCGTATTCGTGGACGGCATCGAGATTTACCGGGCCCATGTTGTCGAGCTGGCGGGTGAGCTCGGCGATGAGCTGTTCGAGATTGGTTTCGCCTTCCACCTGTTCGGCGGCTGGAGGGGCGAGCTCCTGCGAGCCCTCCGGTTCAGAGCCAGCGTGCTCAGACGGCGTCGCAGGAGCTCCGCCCTCCATTGGGCCGCGGCGTCTTGTTACGACGCTCAAAGTTTTTTGGAAAGCGAACGCGTCGGCGGTGAAGGCACGCAAATCGACCTGGTAACGGCGAGTCACGTGTTCGACCAGATTCTCGATGCGCAATTGGAGCTGGGTTTGGCGAACTTCCTGTTTACCTCGCAGATCGCGCAGATCGTTCAGGGAATTGCGCAGCCCACGGAGCTGAGATTCCTGTTCGTTCACCGTACCCGATCGCGCGCCTCGTTGTTCCGTGAGCGTTGCCACGCGCTTTTCCGCCGTCTCCAGTTCGGCTGCTTGCTCCGAAATCTTCGCTTCGGCTTCCTTTGACTCCTGCGCCTGCTGAGCGAGCCGCTTCTGATAGGTGGCAATATCGTTTCGCCGGGCCGCGACCAAGTCGGCCAGTTCGGCTTCGCGCGCCGCCATCGGCTCACGATGATGGACCAGGCTTTCGTGGCGCTGCCGTTCGGTCGCTACTGCGAGCCGCAGCTCGCCCAGTTTTTCGCTCGCCTCCTCTTCTTCGGAGCGGGCATTTTCCCGCGCCTCTTCCGCGGCGGTCTTGCGGCTTCGTTCCTCTTCGAAATTTTTCCGGTTGGAATCCAGTTCGGCGCTCAACTGATCGATCCGCGCAGCCGCGCTCTGGATCTGTTGCTCGAGAGTGCCTTTTTCGTTCTGAAGGTTGGAAAGCTTGTGCTCGATGTCCGCCGCCGCACGCTCCGACGCCAGAATCTCAATTCCGCTTCGGGATTGATTCTGGTGCGCGTTCTCGTGCGCAAGGCGCGCCTCTTCCATCGCCGCGATCGCCGACTCCAACTCCGCATTCGCTTTATCGCGGGCGCTAATGGAATTGTCCCGATCCGCCTCGAGTAATTCACACTCCCGCGCCAGGTTTGTGAGGACTGCTTTCCGTCCCAGAAGCGAATCACTCGCCGTCTTCGCGCTTCCTCCGAAAATAATTCCGGAGCTGGAAATGAATTCGCCGTTGAGCGTAGCGAATTGCAGGCGCGGCGAGCGTTTCTTGAGCGAAAGGGCAAGCGCCAGATCGGGAACAATCGCGACATCGCGCAGAAGATGGCTGACCAGTGCCTTCATGTTTTCCGGCACGTCGATCTTGTCGATCGCCCACCCCAACGCCCCTTCCGGCAGCTTCGATGATGGCGTGTCCGCGAGGTTTGCGGACAACTCCGGAATCGCCAGCGCGGCCAGTCCCAATTCCTTTTCGGTTAGGCTTCGGAAAATTTCGGAGGCGAGACCGGTGTTGTGGAGGACCACCGCGTGCATGCTTCGCCCAAACGCCGCTTCCAAGGCAGGGATGAACTCCGCATCGACATTCAGACTGGCGACGAGAGCGCCCGCGATCGCCGGCCGGATTCGATCCGGATCGTCCAAACCTTTCAACACCGCCTGCGACCCTTTTTCCAATCCCTCGCCTTCCTCCGTCATTTGACGCAGGACTTCGAGGCGCGCTTGTTTTTCGGCGATCAACCGATCGACCCGCGCGATTTCTTTTTCGGCCTTCGCGACGGCGGCCTGGCTTTGCTGCGAACGCTCTCCGGCCTGGCGCAAATTTTCCTTCAACTGCTCAGCGGTTTGCCGTTGCGTTTCCACGGCGGCACGCGCGGCGGCGAGGTTTGCGCGCGCTTTTTCGACACGCAGCGTCTCCTCATTGATCAGGCGCGCCAACTCGGAGATCCGCTCCGAAGTCGCGTCGCGCCGCGCGGTCATGCCGCCTAATTCATTCTCAAATGTCGCAATCCGGTTTTCGAGTTTTGAAAGCGAGATCTGCAGGGCCTGGAGGTCGTCCTCGCTTTGCCCGCGTTTGGTGCGGGCCAGCCGGACCGTCTCGGTGAGCTGTTCGACTTCACCTTCCTTCGTCTCCAGGAGCTGATTCGTGCGGGCAATGAGCGCGTCGGCTTCCTGAAGTTCCGACGCCTGCTCGCTGCGTTTCGCCTCGGCGCCGGCGATGTCGCTCTCGTAACGCTCGATCAATTCGCCGAGCTCCTGCGCCCGCTGCCGATTGAACTCGATCCGGTTGCGCAAGCCCGCCATTTCGCTGTGCAGGCGCTGCACCTCCGCGCGCGCATTGGCGATCTCGGTATCGATGTCGTCCAGGCTTCGGCGTTTCGCCGCGAGCTCGTCCTCGCTCGTTTCGATCTCGGCGTGCGCGGCTTTTTCCGCCGCCTGAAGTTCCGAAACCTGCTTCCGCCCGCGGGCGGCTTCGGTCTCGAGTTCGTCGAGCTGCCGGCGCGAATGATGGGTGTCGAGCACCTGCAAATCAGCCAACAACGTCTGATAGCGGCGGGCCTTACCCGCCTGGCGCTGAAGCGAACCGATCTGGCGCTTTACTTCCTTAATGATGTCGCCAATCCGCAGCAGATTCGCTTCGGTCGCTTCGAGTTTACGGAGCGCCTCCTTCTTTTGCGTTTTGTATTTGGTGATCCCGGCCGCTTCCTCGAAAACAGCGCGGCGATCTTCGGGACGCGAGCTCAGGATCAAATCGATCTTGCCTTGCTCCATGATGGAGTAGGCGCTGCGACCCACGCCGGTATCTGCGAAGAGCGCTTGGATGTCGCGGAGGCGGCAGACCGTCTTGTTGAGCAGATATTCGGAATTCCCATCGCGATAAACGCGCCGCGTTACGCGCACGTCGTGCCAGTCCACGCCCAGTTCGCTCGCGCAGTTGGTAAAGGTGAGAGAAACTTCGCCAAACCCGACCGGCTTGCGCGTTTCGGTTCCATTGAAAATAACGTCCGCCATCTCGCCGCCGCGCAATGCCTTGGCCGATTGTTCGCCGAGCACCCAGCGGACGGCATCGAGCACGTTCGATTTTCCGCAGCCGTTCGGGCCGACGATCGCCGTGACGCCTTCGTGGAACTCGAACACGGTCTTGTCCGCGAACGATTTGAAGCCGAGCAGTTCGAGCGAATGGAGATGCATCGGGTTCAGGTTGCTTAATACAATGACCGCGCCCTGACAAGCCATTTCACCACAATTTGCAGCGGTCACGCGACTGCCGACCACACGATATTGGGT
>JBHENA010000201.1:534-4197 GCA_046262275.1 Chthoniobacterales bacterium | reverse complement strand
GTGTCTTTTCGACTTTCGCTGGTGACGGAAAACTGATGACGCGGTCGAGAACGCCGCCATCGAGATCGGAAAACTCCGCCCAAAGCTTCAAGTCGGCTTCCACGGACCTGCGGTCGAAGGAAGCGAGCACGCCAGGCTCGAAGTAAGTCACTCTGCCCGTCTCGTCGGTGATGTAATCGCCGAAAGTATCGCGCACCGTTTCCCCGCTCGTGCGTTCGTGCACGATGTGGCCGACTACTCGGTGCATCTTTTCAATCGCGCCCCCGCCGCGAAAGACCAACATCAGGACGCGAGCGCGCTGACCATTCACGTTGCTCGCGAAATTGCGCAGGACGTACTCGCGGATCAGCTCTTGTGTTGCGCGATGGCGGGGGTCTGTCTCCGTCACGATCCCAGCCGCGTACCGCCGCACCAGCTCTTCGCTCGGGGCAAACATCCGCCCCGCCACCAGGTCGAGGCCGGTGCGCGAGATGAGACGGGATATGATGCCGCCGGTGCGCGATTTGCGCATCGAGTAAGGCGTCACGATGACGTAGGAAAGTTCTTCGGCCTGCATAGCTGGAAATCGTGGAGCAAGGCGCGGCCTTGCGCTTCCAATGGAACACAAGCGCGCCGCTTGTGCTACCTCCCGCTACAGAGCAGCGCGATCCATTTGCCGCGGCGGCGAACCTCCAGGACACGAAAGCCATTCCGGCGCAACGCTCGCCTGAGCTGAGCTTCCTGCGGACGAAGCACGCCGGACATGAGCAGGCGACCGTCGCCCCGCAAACACCGCCGGAAAGCGCACAGCAACTCTTGCAGCAACTCGGAGTGAAGATTCGCCGCGATGACGTCGAACCGTCCAGCGCACGCACGCCTCACGTCGCCGAGCATGAACTTCACGCCCCTGATCCGATTCCTCCGCGCGTTCTCTCTGGCGGTCGAAATCGCTACTGGATCATTATCTATCGCGACCACATCTTGCGCGCCGAAGCATCGCGCCGCCAGCGCAAGAATGCCCGAGCCGCTGCCGGCGTCCAGCATTCGCCAGCCGCCGGCGAGGTGACGTGTTACTCGCTCCAGCAGACGGAGCGACATTGCGGTGGTGGCATGCTCGCCCGTTCCGAAGGCTGCGCCTGCAGGGATGATCAGAGTGCGCGCGCAGCCTGGGAGGGTCCGTCGGGGTCGCTCAACTTTCCTTTCCGCAGTTTCAATCACGAGCCGCTTGCCGATCGGGAGCGGCTTTCCGCGGCTTGCTTTCAGGAACCCGTCGATCCATCGGGCTGGCAGAGTTGCCGTTCTTCCTGCGAACTCTCGCGTCAGCTTCTCGGCTTTTGCCCGGTTTTCGCCGGCCACTTCCAGGAGCATTCGCTTCCGTCCTGGTCGCTCGATAATGGCGAGCGCATTGCCGGCAAGTTCGCGCAAACGCGCTTCGTTTTCGCGCAACCACTCTTCGCTCGCGGATCTCCGCCACAGGTATCTCGGCGCTCCACGCATCACCCATAAGCTGTAGCGGCGCTCCTTCCCATGTGCGAGATGGATGGCGCATGAACGACTTGGGGTTTGTGCATCGTTATCTTCCACCGAGCGCCGGAAGCTCGCGCGTCCTTCTCCTGCTCCACGGCACCGGCGGCGACGAATCGGACCTGCTTTCGCTCGGCCGCGAGCTTGTCCCAGGTGCCGCGCTCCTTAGCCCCCGCGGAAAAGTCTCGGAGAACGGCGCACCGAGATTCTTTCGCCGTTTCTCGGAAGGTGTCTTCGATGAAGAAGACGTGATCAGGCGCGCGAACGAGCTGGCGGATTTTGTTGGAAGGGCGGCAACGGAATACAAATTCGATGCCGGCCAGGTAACGGCGGTCGGCTACTCCAACGGGGCAAACATCGCGGCAGCCATGTTGCTCCTCCGGCCGGAGATTCTGGCGCACGCGATCTTGTTCCGGGCCATGGTGCCTCTTTCGCACCTGCCCCGGTTAGACCTGTCCGGCACGCGAGTCCTCCTGAGCGCCGGTCGGCACGATCCGATTGTCCTTTTGGAGAATGTGCAGCGACTCGGAGGTCTACTGCGGACAGCGGGCGCAGAGGTGACGCTCCAGATCCAGGAGGCGAGCCACGGCCTGATTACAGAAGATATCGCCGTGGCAAAACACTGGCTGACCCGCTAAAGTTTTACTCCTCTCCCGGTCCATCGAATCCGTCCTTAATGCGAGCCCAGCTTTCGTTCCTGATTGGCCTCTGCTACTTCTCCGTCAGCGCTCATCTCGAGGCCGATCCTACCCGCACCGCAGTCAAAGGTGTGCCAACAATCCTGGGGCGGGAGATTGAACGGTTCCTTTTGCTCCAGTCGATCGACATCGATCGGACAGGCCCCGGGATGATGAAGACGGACGAAGCTGATCGAATGAGATGCCGGGTGCTGCCAGGACACTTCATTCCGGTGAGCGAGGATGCTGCGGGAGTCTATTACCAGGCAGCGAACGGAGTTCAGCGCGTGGGAGAGCGCTTCGCCTCTAATGGAGGACTTCTGGTGAGTAAGAAGAAAGAGGGCGTGATTTTCGTCTATGTCGGTGACGCGCGGGAGCCGCGAGAGGCGCTCTTCCGCGATTTTTACAAACTATCTAGGGCAGAGGTGGCCAAGTTGAAGGTCGGCCGTTCGGAAAGGTAGGAAACGAAAACCCCGCTTCTCTCGACGCGAAGCAGCAAAGTTCAGGAGGCGAGCCGCGGCCGGATTGCAGAAGATATTGCGGTGGCCAGGCAGTAGCTCTCGAAGTAAACGCTTATGTTGCGCTCAGCTCATCTGCGGGTCGCACGTGCGACTGACAACCTCGCAGCCGTGGTTCGCTTCTACCGCGATGGCTTGCGATTCGAATTGCTCGGTTCATTTGAGGACCACGACGGATTCGACGGTGTGATGCTGGGGCATGCCGGTTCCGTTTATCATCTGGAGTTTACTCAACGACGTGGAAAGCAGGCCGGCGGCGCGTCCACGGAAGAGAACCTGCTCGTCTTTTATCTGCCGGATCGCGCCGAGTGGCAGGAGGCGGTGAACCAGATGACCGACCAGGGCCACAAGCGCGTCAGATCAGCGAATCCTTATTGGGATCAGCACGGCGCAACTTTCGAGGATCCCGATGGCTACCGTGTGGTTCTGGAAAACGCGGCCTGGCAGAAATAATCCACAGGGGCTTTCCGGCTGTCTGCTGGCTCGACTCCCGCCAGAGCATACCGATACGCTGTGCACGTGCGCGCGCGTCGCTTTGCTTTAATCGCGGCGGCGCTGCTCAGCCTGCCGTCGCTTGACGCGGCCGATCGCAGCGTTGAACCCATCGTTTCCCGGATCAAGCGCGAGCCGGTGGAATCGAGCGCGCTTGCGTCCGTCGGCTACAGCAGGAATCTGCACGCGCTGGAGATCCAGTTCCGCGACGGGCTCATCTACCGCTACGAGGAAGTCCCGATTAGCGTCTATCGCGAGCTGATCTCCGCTGAGTCAAAAGCGCGCTATTACAACAAGAACGTGCGCGGCAAGTACTACTGCGTTCGCGTCAAGCGCCCTCGTTAGCGATGAAGCAGAAGAAGGGGAAGCCCAAGCGAGTCCGCCGGCAAATCTTCGTCTTCACGACAGAAGAAAAGAAAGCCGCCGCCACTGTGCTCGCAGCGTTCCTCCTCGGCCTCGCGACGATGCAGTAT
>JBHENA010000201.1:0-524 GCA_046262275.1 Chthoniobacterales bacterium | reverse complement strand
CACTGCCTCCGCGTCAAGCCGCCGCGCAAGCGATGAAGGACAAATCGAAGCGGCTGCGCCGCCAGATCTTCGTGTTCACCGCGGAGGAAAAGAAAGCCGCAGCCTGCGTTGTGGGTGCCTTGCTTCTCGGGCTCGCCACAAAGCACTATCGCGAGACGCATCCTCGACCTCCGCCACCCCTCACCGCGCGTCAGCAGTACCAGCAGCAGCGGGCAGAAAAAGCTGCAAAAGCGTACGCGCGCTCCGCGCGCGGCCAGCGGGAGGCCGCGGTCAAAGCCGCCGCCGCACGATCCAGCCCAACGCCGGCACCACCGGCGCCGAGCGATGACGACGAGTAAACGCAAATCAGACGCAATCTCAGCTTTTTTGAAAAAGCGTCGTGCCGTGTGGTCTTGCGTCGCTTCCGAACGGCGCTTCTTAGAGCAACGGCGTGCGTCGCCGTTTTCTGCGCGGCTGGCGGATGACGCCGCGATGGAGCGCGGGCCGCTAGCAGTCGTGCGAACCTCGTGCGAGCCGTTACCAGC
>JBHENA010000200.1:0-4209 GCA_046262275.1 Chthoniobacterales bacterium | reverse complement strand
GCTGATGCGCATCGAGGATGGCGTCGATCGATTCCTCCTTGGCAGAATCGATGAAGGCGCAGGTATTGATAACGAGCACGTCAGCGTCTTCCGCGTGCGGCGTGATCTGCATCCCGCGCTGTAGCACACTGCCGAGCATGATCTCCGCATCCACCAGGTTCTTCGCGCACCCGAGGCTGATCATGCCGACGCGGTAGGGACGCCGCGCTGCGGCGTCCGGGAGACTCTCGATCGAGCAGGAGGTCTTCACGGATCTATTGCTTCGTGCACGCGCACCGGACCGCGCAGCGCGCGGTCCCTACCTACTCGAGCCTCACGTCAGCGTCGCCGCGCGCAACGATCTTGCCGTTCTTCCTGATCTCCACATCGGAAGGATTAAGAACCTTCACCGCGATGCGTTGGCCGCGGAATTGCATGGGAGCTTCCGACACATCCACCCACCGCTGGAGCGAAGGTCCGCCCGCGTTATCGACCACGATTCTAACGAACGTTTTTTTGAGAGGACGAATCTCAAAGCGGTTGCCGCCCGGCGAGGGCGAGCTTCCGGGGGACGCGAGCGCAGCTTGCGCTTTCACGAGGTCCTGGGGATTAACCGGTTCCGCACGGCGCACTTCCGGTTCGGCGTCGCTCGCCTCCGGCACGGCCGCTACGGTGGGCTGCGAAACGGCCGGAGCAGATGAGGCTGGAATTGGCGAAACCGTCGCCATGGCGGTGACTGTGGGTGGTGTCGGCGCTGGTGTGGCATCCGCGGCCAGCGCGCGCGGAGCGGCGATCTGGCCGGGAGAAATGGCGACACCCGGAGCGGTTGACGCCTGCGCCAACGCCTGCGCGTCGCGCTCGGTGCTGCTGGGTTTGATCCGCTTGATGTCCATGATCAGCTTCATGAGCGAGAAGCCGGCGATGAGAATGACCAGCCCGATCACGAGCGGCAGGAGTGAGGTTCTGTTGCTCGGCGCCGCCCGGATCACTTCCGCGCGGCGCGGTTTGGGCGCGGGGTTATCCTGCAGGTAGGAATAACCGTCCACCGTCACATGCTCCGAAGTTTCGAACGCCTCCAGATATGGCGTCACGTCCACATTCAGGAACTTGCCGTAAATGAGCAGAAAACCTTTTGCGTAGGCCAAACTCGGGAACTGCGAGAAATCTTCCGACTCAATATCCGCCAGCTTCGCCGGGCGGATCTTCGTCATACGGGCCGCTTCGTCGAGGGTAAGATTCCGCGCCACCCGCGCTTTCTGTAGCTTTTCGCCGAGGCCTTCCATGCTCGTGGATCCGGCTAAACCGCGGCGTCGAGATCGACCAGAACCTCACGCGGCTTCGCGCCTTCGCCGGGTCCCAATATGCCGCGCTGCTCCAGAATATCAACGATCCGGGCGGCACGGGTGTAGCCCAGGCGCAGGCGGCGTTGCAGGAGCGAAGTCGAGGCGCGCTTCTCCTGCCGGATGATCTCGAGACACTTCTCCACCAGCTCCTCGTCTTCTTCCGTCACCTCTTCGCCTGAATCGGCGGCTGCTGCGCCGAGAATTTTCTCGTGCACAGCCAGATCGTAGGCAGCCGGGCTTTGGGCTGAGACAAACTCCACCAGCCGCCTGATTTCGTCGTCCGTCACGAGCACGCCTTGTGCACGGATCAGCCGTGACGTGCTCGGCGGCAGGTAGAGCATGTCGCCCTGGCCTAACAAGCGGTCGGCCCCGTTCTCGTCCAGGATAACGCGGCTGTCGATTTTGGACGCGACCTGAAATGCGATCCGGCTTGGAATGTTCGCCTTGATGACGCCGGTGATGACATCTGCGCGCGGCGTTTGGGTCGCGACGATGATGTGAATGCCAGCCGCTCGCGCCATTTGCGTGATGCGGGCGATCGCGCTTTCCACATCGGCGGGCGCGGTCTGCATCAGATCAGCCAGCTCATCGATGATCACCACGATGTAAGGGAGCTTGTCGGGAATCGGTGCACCGCGCGTGTCCTCGTCGCGCGGTTTCTCTTCGCCCCGCGTTTCATCGTAGAGCATGCGTCCCGCTTGCTCTTCTTCCCCAGGCGCAACCGGGACGGATGCGCTACGTGGTCTCGCGTTGAAGCTGGTGATGTTGCGAACCCCGCTCTTCGCGAAAATCTTATAACGATTTTCCATCTCAATAATGACATGCCGCAGGGCGAGCAGCACCTTCTTGGGATCCGTGACAACCGGGATGATGAGATGCGGCAGATCGTTGTAGACCTGCATCTCGACCACTTTGGGATCGATCATGATGAAGCGGAGTTCCTCCGGCGTGAAGCGGTAGAGCATGCTCGCGATGAGTGCATTGATGCAGACGCTCTTGCCGCTGCCGGTGGTGCCGGCCACGAGCAGATGCGGCATCTGCGCGAGATCCGCGATGATCGTCTTGCCGTAAACATCTTTGCCCAGCGCGATCGGCAGCTTCGCTTTCGATTCCATCCAATCCGGGGACTGCATCAGCTCGCGCAAGGTCACTTTCACCTTGCGGGTGTTTGCCAGCTCGATCCCGACGGTGTCTTTGCCGGGAATGGGCGCGAGAATGTTGATCCGCTCCGCCCGTGTGGCGCGGGCCAGATCGCGCTCCAGACTCACGATCTTGTCCACCCGCACCCCCTTGGCTGGATAAACTTCGTAGCGCGTGATGGTGGGTCCTTTTGTGATATCGCCCGGCGCAACCGCTATGCCGAACTGGGCGAGCGTGTCGATCAGGGTAAGCTGAATTCGCTCCAGCTCCGCCGGATCCGCTGCGACGCGTCCTTCGACATCATGTTCGTCAAGCAAATCGAGGCCCGGCAGCGTGTAGTTCTCCGCGTC
The DNA here is from genome assembly GCA_046262275.1 of Chthoniobacterales bacterium. Classification (GTDB taxonomy): domain Bacteria; phylum Verrucomicrobiota; class Verrucomicrobiia; order Chthoniobacterales; family UBA10450; genus JACCTI01. Next base: position 1,397 of record JBHENA010000200.1, on the reverse strand, counting down.
CCATGTCGGATTCGTTAGACCGGGCAGGTCCCTGGTTGCTTTGGCGCCTTTGCGCAGTTCGGCTAACGACGGTTTCTTGCGCACGGCGCTCGCATCCTCCGGAAGCGCGGTTGTGTCGACGACCTTCGGTTTTGGGCGGTTCGCCAGCTCTTCGGGCAGGACCGAGGCGGTTGCAGGATCAGGCACGGGTGCGCCCAGCTTCTTGAGGCGTTTCTCGACCAGGCGTTGCTCGCGTTCTTTCTCCTTCTTCTCCAGCTCAAGGCGCGTCTTCCAATCGGCTTTTCGCAAGCGCCGGTTGCGTTGCCATTCAGCCACTCGCTGCACCGCGCGCCGGGAGCCCGCGACGGTTTGCCGCACGATGTGGATTGGCCGCAGGCCGGTCATCAGGATCAGACTCGTCAGGTACACGCCAGTGATGAGAATGCCGGAGCCGACGCGGCCCATCAGGGTTTGGAGCACGCTGCGGCCGATGTGATAGCCGACCAGGCCGCCGGGTCCTCGAACGTTAAAGACCGAATGCCAGTCGCGCAGAAAACGCGTCTGGAGATGGAGCAAACAGGCGCCTGAGATAATGAAAAGCACGATCCAGCCGGCGCGTTTGGAGACCCGCAGCTGCGGGTGAAACAACTTCGCCGCGCCAAAGCCGAGCAGCGCCACCGCCAGGAGATACGACGCCGCGCCGATCAGGAGGTAGCAAAACCCGGCCACGATGGCGCCCACCGGGCCGATAAAGTTCTGCGCGGGCGAATTCGGCGCGGAGACCTTGCTGAACCAGATTCCAGGCGGCAAATCGCGCGGATCATAAGAGATCAAGGCGAGGAAAAGCAGCGTTCCCACCCCGAGCAGAATGAGGGCGAAAACCTCATTCCAGGCCGTATTTTTCGCGGAGCGCGCCACTGCGCTCATAGTAACGCCAGAGTCGCTGCTTTCAACAGCACAGGCACGGCCTCACGTTTGGGCACTCAGTTGGAAGGGGCTTTCATGGTAATGTCCCTTTCGGCGGGCAATTCCCGCTTTACTCCTGAGGAGGCTCGCGGAGCCGGAATCGAAAACCATGAAAAAACCTCAACTGCTCTGCTGCGTGGCGCTTGCCCTGACCCTCGGCTTCGTTCTCGTTCCCGGCCGGATCTGCTCGGGCGCGGAGACGTTAACAATACAAAAAGCCTACGGCCGGCTGCCGCTGCATTTTGAAGCGAACCGCGGACAGGCCGACAAGAGGGTGGATTTCCTCGCGCGTGGTCCCGGCTATGGGCTTTTCCTGGTTTCAGGGGAAGCCGTCTTCCGGCTTAAGAGCGCGACGAAAGCGGCTACTTTGCGTATGAAAGTGGTTGGGGCGGACGGCTGCGCGAAGGCTGAGGAGTTGGACGAACTGCCGGGTAAGGTGAATTACTTCATCG
>JBHENA010000199.1:0-4211 GCA_046262275.1 Chthoniobacterales bacterium | reverse complement strand
GGGGAATGAACTGCCGCCGTCGACGAAGAAATCAGCGGCAGAGCCGGATTTGATGAACTCAGGCGGCCGGACGCGCTCGAAGACATTCTTCAGCGTGCCGGAGATAACCCGCGAGAGGAGCAGGGTTGTTCCGATGAAATAGAAGTAACGCGCCCGCGCCATCTTCCGCTGCACCGCGTGAAAGGCGACCCCGAGCAAGAGCAGTACGAACGCGTAAAGATACTTTGAAAGATCAAACGCGAAGATCCACTCCAGTCCCGTTGTCACTCGCCCTGCAAAGCGTGTGACTCCGCCGAGCTGATGTTCGATGAAGAGTGCAAGCGGCCGATCGACGACAGCAATGGTAATGAAAATGGCAACAAGCAGCGCCCCGCTCACCCAGGCGAGAGTCTTCGGCTTGAGTGCTGCGAAGCGTGTGGACGTCGTCATGCGGCAGTTCAGGCCTGGGTAGCGCACGCGTCTCGCGTGCTGGTTTTTGCGTCCCCGCGAAAACAGGCTTCCTGGGGGCGGCGCGTGGCGAAAGACAAACTTCGCGAAGGCGGGACGCCTTCACCAGCACGCGAGACGCGTGCGCTACCCGGAGAGTCGTTCGCCGCTTTCATCATGCTCCGTGTCCGAGGGCGATCATCGGGTCGGCTTTCGTTGCCTGGCGCGCGGGGATGTAGCTGGCGAGCAACGCAACGACCGCTAGCGCGATTGACGAATGCGAACGTGGAGACGTCGAGCGCGGCGACGTTGTAGAGCATCGCGCGAAGTGCGCGGCTGCTCGCCGCCGCAAGCACCAAATTGATCGCCACCAGCTTTGACGCGCGGGCGATCACGAGCGCGAAGACGTCACGACGTTGCGCGTAGCGGATGTCGTTCAGGAGTGTGTTCATTGCTCGTGCGAAACAGGTTGTAAGTTCGGGACATGAATCTGCGCGACGCTCTGAGCGAGAAGCTCGGCGTGGCCGATCCGATCCGCTCCAGCTTTGCTGTTGCTGTTGACGATGATGGTGATCTTCTCGTCGGGGAAACGCAGGACCTGCGACGAGAATCCAGACAGCGTGCCACCGTGCGTGATGAGTTTGCGTCCGCGGTAGCTGGTCAAAAACCAGCCGAAACCGTAGCTCGCCGGCTGGCCGCGGAACTCGAAGCTGACAGCTTTGCCGTCCTTGAGCGTAGCGGGCGCCCACATCTGCGCCACGCTGCTGCGCTTGAGCAGCTTTTCCGTCTCAAGCGCGGCGCTCCATCGCGCCAGATCAGTGACTGAAGAAACCAATCCGCCCGCGCCGAAGCCGCCGGAGAAGTAGGGACTCGGTCGAAACGCATTGTCCACCCATTCATACCCGATGGCGCGCTTCGCACTCTGGCCTGGCGATGCGAGGTAACTGGTATCTTGCATCCCCAGCGGTTTGAAAATGCGCTCCTGCAGGAAGTCCCCGAGCGGCTTACCTGCGACAGCTTCGATGATCAATCCGAGCAGAATGTAGCCGGTGTTGCTGTACTCCCACTTCTCGCCTGGGATGAAAGAGGGCGCGGCATTGGCCAGCCTCCGCCAGAAGTCATCGATCGAGAAATCGTCCGCGTTTTCCGTGCGCAAATCGCGGTTCACTCCCGAGGTGTGAGTCAGGAGTTGACGCACGGTGATTTCCCTGCAGGAGGCCGGCAGCTTGGGGAGATGTTTGGCCGCCTTGTCGTCGAGCGCGATGCGGCCCTGCTCCACCAGCATCATAATGGCCAGCGCGGTGAACGGCTTGGTCGTCGAGCCGATCTGGTAAACGGTTTCCGGCGTGGCCGGGAGGGATTTCTCGATGTTCGCCGAGCCGTAGCCTCTGGCCAGGGCGAGCTTTCCGTCCCTCACCACGGCTACCGACGCCCCCGCCACCTGACGTTTCGCCATCACCTCGCGGACCGCTCCGTCATTCTTATCGACGTTCGACAAGTGCGAGGCGACTACCTGCCAGCCATCCGTCCGCCGGACATACGTGTCCGTGTAGAGCATGTGCTCTTTGCTCGATTTGTTCTCGCGCTGCGATTCCGAAACAAGGCGGCCGGTGAGAATCACTGTGTCGCCGTAAACGCGCGCTTGTACTTCCTCGGTACGGAACTTCTGCGCGCCGGCCGGACCACGAGGCGTCTTGATAGATTCGATGATTTGCGCCTTCGTCTGCTGCCGACCGCTGGGAAACGTGATGATGAAATCATCCGCCACGATTGCGTCCATGGCTTTCAGGTCGTTCTGCTCGTAGGCATCGAGCCAGGCCCGCTCGAGTTGGCGCACGGCCTGTTCAGCAGTTTTTCTTTCATCAGGCTGCGCGATCGCGGTGTGCGCGAGCCAAAGCAGCATGGCGGCGCTTAGGAGTAAGGGTGGGGGCCGCGGTGTGCTCATTCGTTAGGTCAGCCGTGAATCACGTGGCTCCGGCTCGGCGCCATCGGCGGCGAGGTTCGCGTTGCCGCTCGCGAAGAACTGCGCTAGCGGCAAACAGTGCGGACGCCTGTGTCCAATCCTGGAAATCCAGGATCGAGATGTTGCTGTGGGTGATTCCCGCGGGCGGATTTTACCTTCGAAATAGACGATGCGCTCTGCGTCTGGAAACGGCAGAGCGCGCAAGAGCACGCCGTTGACCAGGCTGAAGATGGCGGTGTTCGCGCCGATCCCGAGGCCGAGGGCAACGATTGCGACAAGGCTGAAGCCTTTGTGTTTCAGTAGCATTCGGAGGCCGTAACGGATGTCCTGGAGGAGTGTGCTCATGGTGTAATTCAGTTGGCGTGTGTGAGCGCGATCATCGGATCTGCCTTCGTGGCCCGCCGCGCGGGAATGTAGCTGGCAAAAAGCGCCACGGTTGCGAGCGCGATCGTAACGAGGGCGAAGGTGGAAAGATCAAACGCGCCTACGTTGTAGAGCATGGCGCGAAGCGCACGACTGCTGAAGATGCCGAGGAGCAGACCAACCGCGCTGCCAATGAGCACGAGCCTCGCCGCACCTCCGATTACGAGACGCAAGACGTCCGCGCGCTGCGCGCCGAGAGCCATCCGCACGCCGATTTCATGCGTGCGCTGCACCACCAGGAACGACATCACGCCGTAGATGCCGACTGCCGCGAGCATGAGCGCGACGCTGGCGAAAACCCCGATCAGTACGACCGAGAGCCGCCGCGGCGCGATCGAATCCGAGGTAACCTCTTCGAGCGTGCGGATGTTCGCGACGGGTTGCTCCGGATCCATCGCGCGAACTTCATTGCGAATCGAGCGAACGAGCGCGCCTGGGTCAAGAGGGCTGCGCACCGCGAGGATCATGCCGCGAAAAGCGCGTTGCGGATGGGGCAGGTAGTACTCCGGTTTCGCTTCCGCATCGAGTCCGCGGTGACGGATGTCGGCCACTACACCAACAACCGTAAACCACTTGATTTTCGCGGGGTCGGAATCATCGAAATTGATCCGCTTGCCCAGCGCTTCTTCGCCTGGCCAATACTTCTTCGCCATCGCCTGATTGATAATGAGGACGCCAGGGGCGTCCGCGTGATCGGCCTCCGTGAAGAAGCGGCCCTTCATGAGCGGCGTTTCCAGGACGCGAAAGTAATCAGTCGTTATGACGCGCGTTTCTTCATCGGGGTAAATGCCGGTTTCTTTTTCGTTGCGTCCCTCGATGTGAAATGAGCTGTCGCTGTTGGTTCCACTGAGCGGCAGAATCGAGGTGAGCGCGGCATGCTGGACGCCGGGAATGCCTTTCACGCGTCGCTCGATTTCGGCGTAGAAATCGATCACCGGTTTGCCGCGCGCATATTTCGCCAGCGGCAGCGAGAGGTCCATCGTCACGACGCCACGAGGATTGAATCCGGGATTGACGTTCTGAATGCGGACGAAACTCTTGATCAGTAGTCCCGCGCTCACCAGCAGAACCAAGGCGAGCGCAACTTCCCCGATGACAAGGAGGTTGCGGATGCGATTCCGGCGGACACCGCTGGTGGAACCGCGGCCGCCTTCTTTCAACGCTTCTGTCAGCTCCGGTTTGCCGCTCGCCAGGGCGGGGACGAGTCCGAACAGAATGCCGGTCGCAACGGAAATGCCAAGCGTGACCACTAGCACCGTCAGATCGAGGTTTGCTTCGCCGATTCGTGGCACCGTCTTCGAACCGATCACCTGAAGGAACTCCAGAGCCCAGACCGCGAGCAGCGTGCCGGCAAATCCTCCAATCACCGCAAGCAACACGCTCTCCGTCAGCATTTGCC
>JBHENA010000198.1:0-4259 GCA_046262275.1 Chthoniobacterales bacterium | reverse complement strand
CATCGAACTGACCGCGCCGGAGATCAACACGCTTTTTGAAAACGATCCCGAGCTGCGCGGGAAAGCGGTCGTCTCGATTAGGGACAATGCCGCGCGCGTCCGTGTCAGCATTCCCATGGGGAAGGTATTCATGATGCAGGGGCGTTATCTCAACGGTGAAGCAACGGTCGAATCCTCACCGGATGGCGATCCGGCGAAGGCGCGGATTTCTAACATTATACTTGGCAGCCAGGCTGTGCCCGACGCCGCGCTCGACCAGCGTCTATTCGGATGGGCCTCGATCCGCAGCTACATCAATGACTGGCTGCAGGAGAAGGAGATCGCCACCTTCCGCATCGAGAACGACAGAGTGATCGGCGAAACCCGAGGGCGTTAGCTGCTGACCTCTTCCTGTTAATTTTAATCTTAATCTTCCGATCGGAGATCGAAGAGGAAGAGTCCCGGACTACTGCATGATCTCGCGCACAAAGACGTTCAACTGCCCGTCGGATTGTTTGCGCACTTCCGTGATTTCGTAAGGCCGCGCCTCGTCGCGAGTCACGGTGGAGCCCTGTGCGGGAGGCGCGATGCCGGAGGGGAACTCGACGATCACACGCGTTGAGGAGGGTGCGCCGAGACGCAGGACCGATTCAGCCATGTTGCTTCTCGGTCTGAGCACGGCGCGATTTGATTCGGTAAAATTGACCACGAACTGGCCCCGGAGATAAACACGTTCCCCGGCCAAACCGCGCTCCGCCACATCCCGCAGATCCGAAGTCGTAATCAAACGGCCCGCCGGCATCTTACCCGGCGGGTAGGTTTTCCACGTCCCACCTCCCGCGGTGGAGGCGAGCGTCATGTCGCCTGTAGCGGTTTGAGGCGGCTGCGCGCTGGGCGGCGATGCGGCCGGTGAGGCGAGAGCAACCGTGGGCGGAAGCGACCTCGAAGGGCTGGAGGCAGCTCTGCCGCCTCCCACGCTTGCCGCGGCAACCGCCGCAGGAGAAGGTGAAGCGGCAGGCGGCTGTGCGATGCGTGTCGGCGCCGCTGAAGCAGCCGCCGCAGGTGATGCAGCGGTTTTCTCGCTCTTCGCAAGCCTGCCGCCACGCGGGGTGGGGCTGGCTTTGGCCACAGTCATTGGTGTTGGGCTGGAAGTCGCCGCCTTCGACTGGTCCAGAGCCAGTGCTGGCTCCACGCGGATTAGCTCGTTCGCGGCCACTGCAGGCGCCGGAGTCGCGCCCAATCCAGGTATCGGCACGCCCTGTCCCACCGGCGCGCTGCGCTGGCGATAAGTAGCGTAGCGGATTTCCGCTTTCCGACGCGTGGAGTCCTTGAAGAGGGGCCAGCCGGCTTCCAGATTTAAATCGAAAGGAGGCTCGAGACTAAAGCTCCCGCGCCCCTGCGTGACGGTATAGCTGCCGTAGAGCAACGGGACGGCAGTGATCATTAAACGGCCATCGGGCAGACGCTCGGCGTGAATGACGGCGGAAAGATCGTGCTTACGTTCAAGCTTGATCTCGAGGCCGGTCAGGAGCGTTTGCTTCATCAGCGGCACCGCCTGCGCATCGGCCGGATAGACGTGCTCCATCAACAACTCGCCGTACTCGACCGCGTTCGTCAGCGCCGCCATCCCGGAAGTGAAAATATCGCCCGAGCCCACTTCACGAGCCTCCATGATCGTGAACCGGCCGACGACGTAGGGGACGAGCCCGGGCACCTGCTGGAAATTGCGGATGTAATTGCGCGCCAACTCCGCGTTTGTCTTCGTCAGTTCGGCGGGACGCAGCGCACTGTAGCGTTCGTGCAGTTGTTTGGGGCTGAGGAACTCGCCCGCCGGCGCGGCTGTGAGCTGGAAACGTTTCGGTTGCTCGATCTTGTGCAGCTTCTGCAGAATCCGATAGCTATCCGGCCGCTCCGGCTGCCCAAAGACATAGAAGCTGCCGAGCCACGCGGCCAGCGTCAGCCCCGTCAGGAGCAGGATGGCTATCGTCCAGCCAAACAGATTCGCCCGTCGGCGGGGGCGGCCATACGGCTCATCGTAACGAAAAAGCGTGCGGTCCATTTAAACGCGCTCGCTGGGCAGCAGCTCAATCTTCACGCGGGGCGCGCCGCTTCGAACGAAGTCCCGCAGCCGCATGTCCGCGCGGCATTCGGATTCACGATCTGAAAGCCTGTCCCGGTGAGCCCATCGTGATAATCCAGCGTCGCACCGCGTAAGAGCTTGGCGCTTTCGTCGTCAACGAAGAATTCGACGCCGTCGCGCACAACCACCGCGTCTCCTTCTTTCCGGGCGCCGAGCGACATTTCGTATTGGAGTCCCGAGCAACCGCCTTTGGCGATCTGCACGCGGAGGCCTTTACCGTCAGTCTCGCCGCGCATCTCGAGCATGGAACGGAGCTGCTGCACGGCTTTGTCCGTCACCTGAATCATCGTGAGCTCGAAGCTATCGCGCAGCTTCGGCAAGTCAATCAGTGTGGAGGTTGAGAGGTTGAGGATCGCGAAGGAGCGCGCAGGTTAGGTGAAGCCGTCGTTATTGCCGCGCGCGGCGCTTCCTCTCAACCTCTCAACTTTCTCAATCCCAATGCCTCGTATCCAGCTACTCCCGGACATTCTCGCCAGTCAGGTCGCCGCCGGCGAGGTGGTCGAGCGCCCCGCGTCGGTCGTGAAGGAGCTGATCGAAAACAGCATCGACGCCGGCGCGCGGAAAATTGAAACCAGCATCCGGCGCGGGGGAATATCGCTCGTTCGCGTGGTGGACGACGGCGTCGGGATGGATCGGGACGATGCGCTGCTTTGTCTGGAGCGGCACGCGACAAGCAAGATTCGATCGGCCGCCGACCTTGCGGCAATCAGCACGATGGGCTTCCGCGGCGAAGCTTTGCCGAGCATTGCGAGCGTTTCGCGATTTCGGCTTACCACCCGCGAAGCAGATGCAGTCGCGGGGACGGAGATCATTGTCTCCGGCGGCCGAATCGAGACGGTGCGTGATGGCGGTGAAGCGCCCGGGACGCAAATCGAGGTGCGCTCGCTCTTCTACAATCTGCCGGCGCGCCGGAAGTTCCTGCGCTCGGAAAACACCGAGAGCCGCAACGTGGAGCATCAGCTTCATCTCCAGGCGATCGGTCATCCCCGGATTGCGTTCGTTTTTCTGCGGGACGATCGCGTGGCTCTGCGGTTGCCGGCCACCACTTCCCTGGAGGACCGCATTCGCGATCTTTATGGCCAGGATTTGGTCGAGCGGCTCCTCGAAGTGAAAGGACCACGCACGGCAGGAATTGAAATCAGCGGACTGATTGGGAAAGCGGGAGTCAGCCGGCAGACGCGCGCGCAGCAGCTCGTTTTTGTGAATGGCCGCGCGATCGAGAGTCCGGTTCTGACTGCGGCCTTGCGGGAGGGTTACCACACCGCGCTCATGAAAGGGCAGTTCGCGGTCACCTTTCTATTTCTTACCCTCGATTCCGCGGCAGTGGACGTGAACGTGCATCCCGCAAAGCGCGAGGTGCGTTTCCGCGATCCGGCAGGGGTGCGCGAAGCGGTAGTGGCGGCCATCCGTGAAACTCTGGAAGGAGATCGAGGCGCCTGGCAGCAGCAGTTTCGCGCGCCCGCCGTTCCCGCCGCGCCCGTGGCGACCCCGCCGCCGCCGCCGCAGCAGCCCATAATGCCGATCGGGCCGCAACCCCAATTTCGATCTGCCACGCCGGAAGCCCCTGGGGCATTTGTACAAGCCGCGCCGCCACCAGTTATCTCTAGCCGCACAGACGGCGACGGACCTCTCGGCCGGATCGAACACCGCGCCTTTCGCCAGGAAGCGGCCGACCCTGGGGGCGAGCAGCAGTTCCAAATCATCGGCGTGCTGAGCAAACTTTACGTGCTGATGGAGAACGCAGATGGGCTTGTGCTTGTCGATCAGCACGCCGCGCATGAGCGCGTTTTGTTCGAAGAGCTGCGCCGCCGCATGGAAGAAAAAGGCGTCCCGTCGCAGCGCCTGCTGATCCCGCAAACTTTCGATCTGCCGCCGCGGGAGGCGGAATGGGTGGAGCGCAACGTCGCTACGCTCCAGAAAATGGGGATCGGGATAGAGCCATTCGGAGCGCACACCTTCAAGATCGATAGCCTGCCAACGTTTCTGAGTTCGCCCGATCCGGTGGGCTTTATGCGGGAGGTGATCGACGGATTGCGGAGTGCAAGCAATAGCAGCTCAGCCCTGCGACTCGGTGAAGACATGATCGCAAAGACAGTTTGCCGCCACGCGGCGAAAGCGAACGATCCGCTCCGGTATCAAG
>JBHENA010000197.1:0-4341 GCA_046262275.1 Chthoniobacterales bacterium | reverse complement strand
ATCCTGAAGTGGCCGTTTTCGCGGGAGCAACCGGCGAGGAATCGATTCGGGGGTTGATCGAGACGGCGCGACCACATTTGGCGCCCGGTGGGTTGCTCGCACTGGAGATCGGGCTGGGTCAGGCTGAGACCCTCTCCCGGTTCCTGGCGGAGAAGAACTACCACCATATTTCCGGCAGACACGATTATGCGGGTGTGACACGATTCCTCTTTGCCAGGTATGGATAAGATTCTCGTTCACGGCGGCCATCCGCTCTCCGGCTCGATCAGGATCAGCGGCTCGAAGAACTCCGCCCTGCCGATCCTTGCCGCAACCCTGCTCACGCGGGAGCCGTGCGTCCTTCATCACGTCCCGGATCTGAGCGACACGAACTACATGCTGCAGATCCTGACGCACCTCGGCGCACAGGTGGAGCGAGCCAGCGGCACGGTAACGGTGCAAGCGGAGAAGGTGGAGTCAGTCGCGCCTTACGACGTGGTGCGCAAGATGCGAGCATCCGTTTGTGTGCTCGGGCCGCTCCTCGGGCGCTGCAGCGAGGCGACAGTTTCGTTGCCGGGCGGCTGCATTATCGGCGATCGCCCCGTCGACCTGCACCTGAAAGGGTTCGAAGCGCTGGGCGCGGCGGTGCGAGTGGAAAACGGAAACGTGAAAGTCTTTGCGCCAAAGCTCACCGGCGCGGTCATCAATCTGCGCGGCAAATTTGGCCCCACCGTCCTCGGCACGGACAATGTGATGATGGCCGCGGTGCTGGCCGAAGGAGTCACGGTCATCGAAGGCGCGGCAGCCGAGCCGGAAGTCTGCGATCTCGCCGATTTCCTGAACAAAATGGGCGCGAAAATCGAGGGCGCGGGGACACGCCGCCTGATCATCGAAGGGGTGAAGGAGTTGCACGGCTGCGAACACGACATCATTCCAGACCGGATCGAAGCGGGCACGTTCCTGGTAGCGGGAGCGATCTGCGGCAACGGGGTGACCATTAAACGCGTGAACCCGGAACATGTCTCTTCTGTGAGGACAGCGCTCACTGAAGCTGGATATAAGATCGAGAGCACCGCCGACTCTGTCACGGTCTCGCCGAATAGCGCCTGCCAGCCGCTCGAGCTGGTTACTCAGCCTTATCCCGGTTTCCCCACCGACATGCAGGCACAGATGTGCGCGCTGCTCTCGACTACGGAAGGCATCAGCGTGATCACGGAAAATATTTTCCCGCAACGCTACATGCACGTGGCGGAGCTGAAACGTATGGGCGCGCAGGTGCAGATCGAAGGAGCGACTGCCGTAATCCAGGGTGTCGAAAAACTTCTGGGCGCTCCGGTGATGGCAAGTGATCTGCGCGCCTCCGCCGCGTTGGTTCTGGCGGGATTGAAAGCCGATGGGATCACGGAGATTAGCCGCGTCTATCATATCGATCGCGGCTACGAGCATCTCGATGAGAAACTCGGCGCGCTCGGGGCGCACATCGAGCGCGTAAAAGCCCGTTAGGGGCGCCGCACGGCCCCGCGATTGTAGCCACCGCCCTGGTATCTGTTTAGCCTCGTGGGCGGTGATGCGCTTAGAAGACGACCAAGCCGGAGGCTTGGCAGCTTGTAGCCGGGGGTTGATGTCGCCGCGGCGACAGATACCCCGGATGCAAATACAAAACAATCCCGACCCCGGGCAGGGGTTGCAGCTCAAGCCCAGCCGGCTGCGACCCCTGCCCGGGGTCGGGAGACTCAAACGCGACTGTTCCGGTGGTATCGCGCGGTTGCGCGCGCTCAACCACCGGCTACAAGCTGGCAAGCCCCTGGCTTGCGCGGAACCGCCAACCACGCCGCAAGGCTAAACACATACTCACTCTGCAGGCGGCGCGGGCCGAGCGCGTCGATCCTGCAGCGATATCCTCTCTCGCGCTTCCCACAGGGAAGCGGCTACAACGGCAGCGCGACATGCGCTGTCTCGCAGCTCGCCATCGGGGCTCCCAGTGCTACACTCCGTTCGAACATGAACTCCCTCCGCGCTGCTGATTCGACCGCAGTAAATAAGGACCTCCGGACCTGGACGGTGCTTTGCCACGCCAGCGCGCTCGCTGGTCTCTTTGTGCCCGGCGCGGGACATCTCGCGGGGCCGCTTTTCGTCTGGCTTTTTAAACGGGCCGAGTCCTCCGAGATCGACGCCCACGGAAAGGAATCGCTTAACTTCCAGCTCTCGATGTTCATCTACACGTCCGTCCTCGGCGTGATTTGTTTTATCCTGATCTTTGTCTTGATCGGATTCCTGCTTATTCCGCTCTTTGCGCTCCTTTACGTGCTCGACATTGTGCTTGTCATCATCGCGTCGCTAAAAGCGAGCGAAGGTCAGTTCTACCGCTATCCGTTCACGATCCGTCTGATCAACTAGCGGGCGGGCAGACTAGCCGCGGCGGAAAGCGGCCGTAACCAGGTGCGCGACGGAGATTTGCTCTCGCGCGCGCCTGTCGTAAGCATTGGCCTCCGCCGGCCATGAACCAAACAGACCAGGATGTCGCGTTGCGATCCACCGCGGTGGTGGAGCCGCACAGCGGCACGGAGCTGGCACGCGGCGCGATCATAAATGTGGTCGCGCTGCTGGCGGCGAATCTGCGCGGCATCTTCACTTTCCTCATCGCGCGACTGCTGGGAAATACCGCGCTTGGCACATTCGGACTCGCCTGGTCGGCCACGGATCTCCTGAGCAAAATCGGCACCTTTGGGATGGATACGAGCACGATCGCGCTGGTCGCCGCGCGACAGGCGAAGGGCGACACGCGCGGCAGCCATTTGCTCCTGGGCCGCGCCGTCTCGTGCGGTTTGCTCTTCAGCGTCGTCGCGGCGCTCCTTGGGATCTTCGCGTTCCAATCGATCGGACAACAGTTCGGCCAATCGCCGGACCTGGTGCGCAGCACATCCCTCATGCTCCTAGCCCTGCCGGGCATCGCGCTTTACCGGATCAGCAACGGCGTCTCGCGCGGAATGAAGGTGATGAAGCACGACCTTTACTCGAAGGGATTTACTGAAACGCTCACCACGATCGCCGCGCTCCTGGTGGCGATCGCAATTGGCTTCCATTACCTGGCACCCGTGGTCGCGGTGCTGATCGGAACCGGCGCCGGGGGATTGATGGCATTCATCCTCGCGCGCGGGCTTTTTGCGAGGCATTCCGCCGCGTCGGCCAAACCCGTCGCGGGACCGCTCCTGCGCTTCTCGGCGCCCATCGCGTTGTACAGCCTGCTCAACATACTGATCATGCGGATGGACGTGTTGCTGCTGGGGTTGATCGGCCCGGCGGCAGGCGTAAGCCTGAGCACGGTCGGGATTTTCGTCGCTTCGGTCGAAGTGGCCGGCGGGATGCGAAAAGTGCGGCAGGCGTTCGATCCAATGTTTACGCCGATCATCGCGCGGCAATCCGCCGTGCGTGACCAGACCGCGATGGAGCACAGCTTCGCGCAGCTCGCCCGTTGGGTGCTTGCGGCGCAACTTCCGTTCATGGGCGTGCTCTGTCTGGCCGGCGGTCTCGTCCTGGATATTTTCGGCCCCGGTTTCGATCGAGGGGCTCTTTGGCTGGGGTTGCTGGCGGTGGCGCATGCGACGAACAGCTTCGTTGGCCTGGCAGAAACGGTGATCATGATTCAGCGGCCGAAGCTGAATCTTTTCAATTCCAGCGCGACGGTTGTGCTTCAACTCGGCGCCAGCATGCTTCTGATCCCGTGGCTGGGCGCGACGGGCGCGGCCCTCGGCATGGTGCTCGCCTACGTGACGCAGGGCATTCTACGTTATTGCGAGCTGCGGTTCCTCTTCCGCTGGCACTGGCCGTGGCGCGCGCTCGCCCGGCCGGCCGTTGCTTTCGCCATCGCAATCGCAGTCGCGCTCCCGCTACGCTTGCTCGTGCAGGGCTGGCTCGGGGAACTCAGTTCCGGCCTCATCTTCCTCGGCTGCTACCTCGCGGCGTGGAAATTTATCGGCCTCGAAGAAGCTGATCGCGTGGTCCTGCGGCAATTATGGAAGGGGCGGCGCCGGCGGCGGTTGGAGGAGGACGATGCGGCCTAAGGAGCGAAAGGCCGTTAATGCTAGTGGCTGAGCGCGCGCAGCGTCTTCATGTTTTCCACATCTTCGAGCAGCTCTTTGCCCTTTGGCGTTTCGAGCACTTTTGGAATATGACGAAAGCGGCGGTCGCGCATGATGACGCGGAACGCGTTCAGCCCGATCCTGCCTTTGCCGATGTGCTCGTGGCGATCCACGCGCGAGCCGCAGGCCGTTTTGGAATCATTCAAGTGCAAGGCTGCTAGCTGTTCCAGCCCAATGACCCGATCGAACTCCGCGAACATCCTGCGCGTGGACTGTTCCGTGC
>JBHENA010000196.1:0-4359 GCA_046262275.1 Chthoniobacterales bacterium | reverse complement strand
CCACTGCGGAGCAGGTGATCGAAAAAGCCTTCCTGCCAGTGCGGCTTTTGAAGGCCCAGGCGAAGCAGCTGCTTGCCGAGTACGGTTTTCAGCATTTGAATCCAATTCGAGAGCGTGATCTCTGTGGGTGGCAGCGCCACAAAGAGGTGCACATGATCCGGCATGATGACGTAGCGGCCCACCGCAACGTTGTCCTCCTGCGCCCGGACAGAGAATCCGCGGAAAACGTCGTGAATTTCCTCGCGCGCGAGAATTGGCTGCTTCTTGTACGTGTTGAAGGTGACGAAGTAAAACGGGCGGACAGAGGAAAAAACCCGATCGAGACGGCGGAGCCGCTCCGGGAACTTGCCCGCGTCTTCTTCGAGGCTCACTGGGCATGATGTAAGCACAGGCGCCTCGACACAGCGAGGCGGCTACAGCGCGATCGATCAACGATTGCCGCACGTGTAAGTCCAGCGCTATAGCCGTCCTGCGAATTATAGGTGCTGTAGCAACGGCGCTGTGTCGCCGTTCCGCTTCAAAACTCGAACACAATCTTGCCGCTGCGCCGGCTTTGCATCGCATGCTGGACCGCGGCGGCTGCATCTGCGAGCCGATAGCTCTTTTCCACTTTCGCTTTTAGCAATCCGCGCTTCGCCATTTCGAAAAGCGGCGCGAACGTTTCCGCTCGCTCTGCTGGCGTCGCGGCGTCGTACCATTTGTTCACCCAGAATCCGGTGAACTTCAGGTTCTTGAAAATCAGCATGCCGTTGGGAATTGTCAGCGGCTGCAAGCTCATCGCCCCGTAGGTCACCATTGTACCTTCACTTGCGAGGCATTTCGCTACACGCAACGCGCTCTCTCCGCCGACCGCATTGAGCGCGAGGCGAATCGGCGCTCCACCCGTCGCCCTGTTCACCTCAGCGCGCAGGCTCTCTCCGTCGATAAGCGCAACGTCGCCACCTTCCGCGCGCAATTCATCGACCAGCTCAGGCCGGCGCACAACGTTCACGGTGCGATACCCGAGCTCGCGCCCGATCTGAATGGCCGCGCGACCAGCGCCGGAGTTTGCCGCGTTCTGGATGAACCAGTCACCGGCGCGTAAGGGGACAAAATCGTGCAGCATTCGCCATGCGGTGATCGGATTCACCTTCAGCATTGCTGCTTGGACGGGCTCGATTTCCGCTGGAGCGACGACCAGCTTCTGCGCCTTCACCACACCGGCTTCACGCCAGGCGCCATAGTTGTGCGGCAAAATTACCTGATCGCCGATTTTCACATTGCCGACTGACGTGCCGACCTCCACAACAACTCCCGCGCCTTCCATCCCCGCTGTCGCGGGCACTTCACGAAAGCCGGGATACTTCCCCTCAACGCAATTCAGATCCGCGGGATTGATCGGCGCGGCGCGCATTTGCACGATCGCCTCGTCCTCCGCGGGCGTAGGCCATGGCTGCTCCACGACACGCAGAACTTCCGCGGGATTTCCGTGCGCTTCGTAGATCGCGGCGCGTATAGTTTTGCTCATCAATGTCTCCCGCGGCGCAGCCTACAGCGAACGCTCCGGCCGGCAATTTGCAAACCGGCGCGCGCGTCGCCTTGCTCGGACTCGTCATCAATCTGGTCCTGGCGATCGCCAAGATCACTGCGGGATTGTTGGGCAACGCCTACGTGCTGATCGCCGACGGGATCGAATCCGCGCTCGACATCGGCGGCTCGGTCGTGATTTGGGGCGGCCTGAAATTCGCGGCGCGTCCACCGGACGCCACTCACCCCTACGGGCACGGGAAAGCGGAGCCGGTGGCTGCCGCGATCGTTGCGTTCGGTGTGCTGGCCGCGGCGATCGCGCTGGCGGTCCAGAGCACGCGGGAGATTTTCACTCCGCACCACGCTCCCGCTCCTTTCACGCTCGTGGTGCTTATCGTGGTCGTAATCGTGAAAGAATTGCTCTACCGATCCGTTATTAGGCTCGGGCGGCATGTCGAAAGCACCGCGGTCCAGACCGACGCCTGGCATCATCGCTCTGACGCACTGACCTCGATCGCGGCCTTTGTCGGGATCTCCATTGCGCTGATCGGCGGCCCGGGTTGGGAGAGCGCGGATGATTTGGCGGCGCTTTTCGCTTGCGCGCTAATCGCGATCAATGGCTACCGTCTCCTCTCGCCCGCGCTGCACGAGATTCTCGACACCGCGCCGCGCGGCGATATGTGCGACCGCATCCGGAAAGCGGCCGCGGAAGTCGCAGGTGTGCGGGAGATCGAGAAATGCCTGGTGCGAAAGATGGGGCTTCACTTCTATGTTGATCTCCACGTGGCGGTCGACGGCGCGATTTCCGTCCGCGACGGCCACGGTATCGCGCATGAAGTAAAGAATGTGATCCGTTCAACAGACTCGCGTATCGCCGACGTGCTGGTGCACGTGGAGCCATTGTAGGGCGGCCTACAATGCGCTGATCACCTGCTGCAGAGTGCTTGCCAATGAGCGGCGTGCGGTACTTACCTGTCGAGCGAAAGCCAGCAACCGCCCAATGGCACCGGGATGCCGCGCCAGATAAAACGCGAGAGAGCCGAAGTTTGTCCGCTGCCGTTGGAGATCGAAGAGAATCTGTGGTGGGACCGGAAACGTAGCTGCCGGTGTATCGGTGATGACGCGCATGGAAAGCATCGGAATGCCTTTTTGGGCGCAGGCCTCGGTGATGAACTCTGTCTCCATATCGGCAGCGGCTGCGCCGGTCTCGCCAGCAAGCTGCGCCCGATCTGCCGATGAAGCGGTGATTTGCGATGTGGTGTGGAGTTTTCCCATGGTCAGGGCCCTGCCGGCAAGCGCTCTGCGAACCACAGCCAGGAGATCCGGTGCAGAGAAGTTCTCAGCCAGGAGGAGATCACCAACAACGAGTTCGTCGCTGAGCGCGCCCGCAAATCCCGAGCTAACCAAAACGCGCGGTAATCGCTGCGCCAGAAAAGCATCCACCCGCGCACGAGCAACTCGTTCGCCCACGCCGGTGTGCAGAACCTCAACCGGCTTGCCGTGGAGTCTGCCGATAATGATGTTATCGGCAGGACGTTCCCTGTTCTGAAGGAGGCGAATGAAGCCGGAGCTTTCAGTCGGCAGCGCGAAGGTGACCGCGATCATTGTCCGGGTTCGGTGACTCGAACCTGGATGATCGTTCTTTCGTTGGGGGCGGCTGACTCGGCCATCGTGCCGGGGACGATCGCCGGCATGGGTGAAATTGCAGCGGCAGAGTTTAGCGCCTGCCGAAACTCCTTCTCACGATTGGTAGGAAGATCGATTACCAGCGTCATGACATTGTCGTTGGGCAGTCCTTTCGCCGCCGATCCACCGAAGAGGCCGGCCGCCGCGATCACCCTGCTGGCTACGTTTTCCCATTCCGCGCGCGGTGCGGTGAGGTGGACTTCTTCGGCCGCAAAAGAGGGCGGCGGCATCGCATTCTGAGCCGCAGCGCCGAGAGAGGCGGCAAGCTGCTGGCGAATCTCCGCTTCTCTTTGCCCTGCAGTCCGCTGCTTTTTGTTCTTCCCCGCGATCACAGCGAGGCCAATCAAGACGTTCAGCAGCACCAGCAGGACCGCGGCGGTTGCGATACGGCGACCGAGCCGTCCGCCTCTTTCCAAGACCGCTGGATCGTCAGTGGGCACCATCACTTCGCGGGCATCGCGCCCGCTACCGTGAATTTCGCGCGCGATGCCGAACTGTCGCCGCAACTGCGGATCCGTCATTAGCTTCTCTTCTAACTGCTCGCGCTCCGCGGGCGAAAGTTTCCCATCCAGGTAATCGAAGAGCTTATCGGGATTCATGGGTGAGCGAGAGCGTCCCGCGGCCAGGTGCTAGGTGCAAGTGACGGAAGTCATGCTTCCAGCATGACTCGGCCGGCGGGCTTCCAGCCTGCCGGAGGAGAGCAGCGACCAGGCTGGAAGCCCGCTCGCCGAGTCAGGCAGGATGCCTAACTTCCAATCTCATACGCGATCGGCTTGAAGCTGCCGTTGTTCGACTTCTCCGCGGAGCACGCGGTCAGACCCACGATCAGGTCCATCTCCGCGCGCAACGTCAGCGCATCGCCGGCCTTTGAGCGCGGCGGCAGAATGCTCAGCGCGCCGTCGCTCGCCACCTCCACGTTCATAAAGATGTTGAAGGTGGTCGGGATGGAATCGGGAGCGATGCCGAATTCGGCGAGGTTTCGCCAGAGGTTCTCGAAGCAGCTCGGGTGTGGCTCGGTGTTGTGATAGATGATTTCGAAGGTCTCGCGGCTGCATGGCGTGAGCAGAAAATCGTGACGTCCTACGTCATCCGCGATGATGTTCAACATCGGCCGGCTGCGGTTTGAGTAGAGGGTGTGACCTTTGGTGAGGTAGATGGTATTTGCGT
>JBHENA010000195.1:299-4360 GCA_046262275.1 Chthoniobacterales bacterium | reverse complement strand
ATTCAGTAAATGGGGTGGTGGCCATTTTGTGCCTCGTGCTTGTCATGATTCAACTGCTCTGGGGCCTCGTGAATCTCGTCTCCAATTACCTCTTTGTGCGGATCGGGCTTCAGGCATTGCTGAAATTGCGGACCGAGCTTTATGCCTATCTGCAATCCCTCTCGCTCAAGTATCACGACGCGCGGCGCTCCAGCGATTCCAGCTTCCGCGTGGCTTATGATTCGCAGGCGATTCAAACCATGTTCAATCAGGGCTTCACCAACATCTTTGGCTCGGTCATCACTCTTATTGGCACGTTTAGCGTCATGGTGGGGATTGACTGGCAACTCACGCTCCTGTCGCTCGCGGTCGTGCCGGTGATTGTCGCCGCCATCTACTTCTTCGCGCAACGGATTCGCAGTCAATCGACTGTGATCCACGAGCAGGACAGTGCGCTGCTCGCCCAGGCACAGGAGGGGCTTAGCTCCGTCCGGATGGTGCATGCTTTC
The DNA here is from genome assembly GCA_046262275.1 of Chthoniobacterales bacterium. GTDB lineage: Bacteria > Verrucomicrobiota > Verrucomicrobiia > Chthoniobacterales > UBA10450 > JACCTI01. The sequence continues at coordinate 3,872 of JBHENA010000195.1, read as the reverse complement.
GGCCGCGAGGAGTGGGAAGTCCGCCAGTTCCAAACCCAGGCACACCAGAGCTTACAGGCGAATCTGCGACTGACGCTCACGAATGTGAATAGCGCGCTCGTAATTAGTACGTTGATGGTCGTCGGCACGGCTGCGCTCTATTACGTCGGCACGTTGCACGTCCTCGCCGGCACGCTCAGCCTCGGCTCGCTCCTGGTTTTCAGCGCTTATCTTCTGATGCTTTATCAACCGCTGGAATCGCTCACCTACACCACGTGGGCCATGGAAGGCGCAGCCGCGGGAGCGCAGCGCTGCTTCGAGGTCCTGGATCGGGCCGATGACGTCCTCGACGCGCCGGGCGCGGCTGTGATCGGCGAAACTGCGGGAGCTGTGAGTTTTGAAGGGCTGAGCTTCAGCTATGCGGAAAACCGGACGGTTTTGCGTGATGTTGATCTCGCGATCGAATCGAACCAGATCGTGGGAATCGTCGGAGGCACAGGTGCCGGAAAAAGCACTCTGCTGAGCCTGGTGCCGCGCTTCTATGATCCGACGGAGGGTCGTGTGACGCTCGACGGCCGCGATCTGCGCCAGATTACAAAGAAATCCTTACGCGCGCAGATTGGGATCGTGCTGCAGGACACGCTCCTGTTTTCGACCACCGTGCGTGAGAACATTGCCTACGGCCGACCGGAAGCGAGCGATGAAGAAATCCGGCAGGCTGCGGGCCGCGCGCAAGCAGATGAGTTCATTCGCCGCCTGCCGCAAGGGTACGAAAGCCTGGTCGGCGAGCGCGGCGGACACCTCAGCGTGGGGCAGCGCCAGCGAATCGGGATCGCGCGCGCTTTCCTGAAGGATGCGCCGATTCTGTTACTCGACGAACCGACCTCCGCGCTCGATCCGGCAACGGAAGCGGCCATCATGGAGACGATCAAGGAACTGATGCGCGGCCGCACTACTCTGATCGTCACCCATCGCCTGGCGACGATTCACAGCGTCGACCGTATTGTGATGCTCGAGCGCGGCCGCGTAGTGGAGCAGGGTACCGGTGCGGAATTGCTCGCTCGGGGCGGCGCTTACGCGGGTCTCTACGCTGCAGGCAATTATCCTCGATGAGCAACGTCAACAGCCAGCGCCGTGTGGAAGGCGATTGGTGGCGTGATCCAATCCCTCCGAACGTGCATTTCGGAACCGGCTTCTACTGTGAGAGCGCGCAAATCTTCCGGAACCTGAAGAGCCGCGATCCGCGCGCGGTCGTGATCGGGGATCATGTCTCCTGTTACGCCGGTTGTTCCTTCGCGCTGGAAGAGAGAGCCACCTGTTCGATCGGCGACTTTACGCTGATGAACGCCGCCTTCCTCCTCGCCGAGGAGCGCATCGAGATCGGGTCACATTGTCTGTTTTCATGGAATGTCGCGATCGCCGACTGCGATTTTCACCCGCTGGAGGCCGCGCAGCGCCGCGTCGACGCACAAGCCCTTGCCCCTTTTTTCGAAAACCGCCCAGCACGTCCTCCGCTGCGCTCAGCTCCGGTGACGATCGGCGACAACGTCTGGATCGGTCTTAATGCGGTGATCCTGAAAGGTGTTACCATCGGTGACAATTCAGTCGTCGCGGCCGGCTCGGTCGTGACCAAGAGCATCCCGGCAAACGCGCTCGTGGCGGGGAATCCCGCGACGGTGGTTCGGAGGTTGTGAACCACGAAGAACACGAAGGACCCGGAGACGGGCAACTTCAACCTCCTAAAGCTGGCAAGCGGCATCACGCGCGTCATTCTCTTGCCATCGTGCTCTTCGTATCCTTCGTGGCGGAAAAATGAAGCGCAACCGCATCGTTGTGATGGGCTTTATGGCGTCCTGCCCGATAAGCGGAGTCGTCTGGCAGCACATTCACTACATCGTCGGCCTGCAACGTCTCGGGCATGACGTGTATTACATTGAGGACTCCGCCCGGATCCCATACAACCCGGAGACGCGCGAGGTCGGCACCAGCCCGACCTATACGGCGCAGTTCCTCACCCGGTTGGCAGCTGATTTCGATTTCCAAGGACGCTGGAGTTATTGCGCCCGCTATCTGGAAGAAATGCCGACGTTCGGTCTGGCCCGACCGCAACTGCAGCAGCTTTATCGCGAGGCGGACGCGATCCTGAACCTTTGCGGCGCGCAGGAGCTGCACGAGGAACTGCTCGTGAGCGATCGCATCATCTATATCGATAGCGATCCAGGCCTGGAGCAGATCAATATCGCTCAGCAGGACCAGACCACGATCGAGTATCTCGGGCGGCATCATGCCCTCTTCAGCTTTGGTGAGAACGTCGGCGCTCCCACGTTTCCCATCCCCGCTCACGGAATGCGATGGCTGCCGACGCGCCAGCCCATCGTGCTCGACTTTTGGAAAACAGATCGCGCGCCTCCCTCCGGCGCGCTCCTCACCACGATCGCAAATTGGAATACGAGCGGACAGAAAGATCTCGAATGGCAGGGCGAGAAATATCTCTGGAGCAAATCGGAAGAATTTCTGCGCTTCGCCGACGCGCCGCGCTTATGCGGAGAGGAATTCGAGCTGGTAACGAATATGCAAGACGCAGCCACCCGGGCGCGCTTCCAGTCCCACGGCTGGCGCTTGCGCGATCCATATCAGCTCAGTGCTGATTACCGTCGATATGCCGATTACATTTCGGAATCCAAAGGTGAATTCACCGTCGCGAAAGACCAATATGTGCGGCTGGAGACCGCCTGGTTCAGCGACCGCAGCGCCTGTTATCTCGCGGCCGGGCGACCGGTGATCACACAGGAAACCGGCTTCTCAAAACATTATGGCGATGGAGGCGGCCTCTTCCCATTCATCTCGTCAGGCGAGATCGTCGAAGCGGTAAAGATGATCAATTCTGATTACGCGCACCACTCCCGCGCGGCCGCAAAGATCGCCCGTGAATGTTTTGAAGCGGAAAGTGTCTTGAGCAGTTTGCTCGAGCGGGCGGGAATCTAAGACTCTGCAGCGCTGGGGAGCCGAAGACAGAAGCTGCTTCAAGCGGCACTACGTTGCGCGGAAATTTGATTTCCCGGTCTTCTGTTTCATCTTCTCGAACTTCTGATGAGGCGCGCGGGGTTTTTATTGTCGATTTTGCTTTTGATCGGCGGCGACATTCACGCGCAGAAGCCTCTCTCGCCGGCCCCTCCTCAGCCAAACGCGTCCCCCACTCCGTCTCCCGCGCCGGCTGCGGTTGTGCCTGTGCCCGCGATGCCGGGTCGGCCGAACGGAAGGATCCAGAATAGTCTCGTCCGCATCACGGCCACGGATGTGGAGCCGGACTACAAAGCGCCGTGGAATTCGGGCGGAATCCAGCGCGGCGTGGGCGCCGGTTTCGCGATTGCCGGTTCGCGCATCATGACGAACGCGCACGTCGTCAGCAACAGCCGTTATCTCACAGTCGAGCGGGACGGCGACCCAAACAAATATCCCGCCAGCGTCCTGTTCGTGGCGCACGATTGCGACCTCGCGCTGATACAGGTCGCCTCGCCGGATTTCACCAAGAACATGGTGCCGCTTACGTTCGGTGGAATTCCCGAGCTGGAATCCACCGTCTCCGCTTACGGC
>JBHENA010000195.1:0-289 GCA_046262275.1 Chthoniobacterales bacterium | reverse complement strand
AAACAGCGGCGGCCCTGTGATGCAGAACGGCAAGGTGGTGGGCGTAGCTTTTCAAGGCTATAGCGGCGACGTGGCGCAGGGCGTCGCCTACATGATTCCCACACCCGTCATCAATCGATTTCTGAAGGACGTGGAGGATGGCCGCTACGACCGCTACGTGGACCTAGGCGTCAACTACTCGAAGTTGCAAAACCCGGCGCAACGTCGCTTTCTCGGATTGAAAGATGACGATCGCGGCGTGCTCGTGAACTCCGTGATCGCAGGGGCAAGCTCGTCCAAGGTACTGCAG
>JBHENA010000194.1:0-4427 GCA_046262275.1 Chthoniobacterales bacterium | reverse complement strand
ACGTCAGCTTCTCCATTGGCGACGGCCTCCGCCCCGGCTCCATCGCCGACGCGAACGACGAAGCGCAATTCGCCGAGCTCCGCGTCCAGGGCGAGCTCACCGAGCGCGCCTGGGCCCACGGCGTCCAGGTCATGAACGAAGGCCCCGGCCACGTCCCCATGCACATGATCCGGGAGAACATGGAGAAGCAGCTCGAGTGGTGCCACGAAGCGCCCTTCTACACCCTCGGCCCGCTCACCACCGACATCGCCCCCGGCTACGACCACATCACCAGCGGCATCGGCGCGGCCATGATCGGCTGGTATGGGTGCGCCATGCTCTGCTACGTCACGCCAAAGGAACACCTCGGCCTGCCGAACAAAGCCGACGTCAAAACCGGCGTCATCACCTATAAACTAGCCGCCCACGCCGCCGACCTCGCCAAAGGCCACCCCGGCGCCCAATACCGCGACAACGCCGTCAGCAAAGCGCGCTTCGAGTTTCGGTGGGAGGATCAATTCAACCTCTCGTTAGACCCCGAAACCGCGCGGGAGTTTCATGATGAAACTCTCCCGCAAGAGGGAGCCAAGACCGCACATTTCTGCAGCATGTGCGGACCTCATTTCTGTTCCATGAAAATAACTGAAGATGTCCGCAAGTACGCAGCGGAACAGGAGCTGTCGGACGCAGAGGCGTTGAGCGCTGGCATGGAACAGAAGTCCCGCGAGTTCAGCGAAGCGGGCGCCGAGATTTACTCGAAGGCGTAGCGGCAGCGTGTTATAACCGGGCCATGGAAATCAAGCTCACCGCCGTTTTCCGCAAGTTCCCGGAAGGCTATGCCGCATTCGTCGAGGAGCTGCCGGGCGCGAATACGCAAGGCACCACTCTCGAAGAAGCGCGCGAGAACCTGAAGGAAGCCGTCGAAATGGTTCTGCAGGCCAACCGCGACTTGGCAGAGGAATCCATCGGCGGCGCTGAGGTCGTGCGCGAGCCGCTCGCCGTCACGGCAGGATGAAGCGGCGTGATCTGATCCGCCACCTTGAAGAACACGGCTGTGAGCTTCTACGCGAAGGTGGCAATCACACCATCTACGTTAATCGGCGCGCCCAAAAATCCTCGTCGATCCCACGGCATCGCGAGGTCATCGACTTCCTCGCGCAGAAAATCTGCAAAGACTTGGATGTTCCCAAGCCTTGATCCGCTTTCCCTTGCCGCAGGAATGGAGCCGATTGGGATGAGGCGACATAGACGGGTAAGCCCGCGAAGGGAGCGGGAGGAGTTGCTGGACAGCAACGACTTCAAGGTGCGAAGACCGCACACTTTTGCTCCCCCGACTGGCGCTGGGGCAGTTAGTTGACCGATGTCCTAGGTCGTATCTGTGGTGCGGCACTAAGGCCCCTCCCACATTATTGGCGCTGCGCTTCGATGAGCTCCGCAAACTGCTGGAAGAAGTAGCGGGCGTCGTGCGGGCCGGGCGCTGCTTCCGGGTGATATTGCACACTGAAGACGGGCAGCTCGCGATGCCGCATTCCCTCGACGGTGCCGTCATTGAGATTGACGTGCGTCACTTCGACTTCCGGCGGCAGTGAGTCGGCATCGACCGCGAACCCGTGATTTTGCGAGGTGATCGCGACTCGCCCAGTCTCAAGATCTTTGACCGGCTGATTGCCTCCGCGGTGGCCGAACTTCAGTTTAAATGTGCGTCCCCCAAACGCATAGCCCAGCACTTGATGTCCGAGGCAAATACCGAAGATCGGCGTCTTGCCCATCAGCCCATTCACCGCTGCATGCGCGTAGTCGAGCGCACTTGGATCGCCCGGCCCATTCGAAAGGAACACGCCGTCTGGTTTCATCGCCAGAACGTCATCGGCACTCGTGTTCGCCGGCACGACAGTCACCCCGAAGCCCGCCTGCCGCAGACGCCGGAGGATGTTCTCTTTTAAGCCATAATCGTATGCGACAATCTCGTGCCGAACGGCCGGGAGCGGCTGGTGAATGACCTCATCCATTGTCCCTTGCGCAACGGACCAAATGCCGCTCGTGCTATCCTGCTCGTCCCATCGATAAGTAGCCTTGGCAGTCACCTCCTGTACGTAGTCCATTCCGACGACACCACTCCCGCGCACGGCTTCATCGACCGCTTCGCGCTCCGCCAGGCATTCAGTCGTTAGGCAAGCCTTCATCGCGCCGCGTTCGCGCAGATGTCGCGTCAGCGCGCGGGTATCGATTCCCTGCACGCCGGGGATGTTCCAGCGCTTCAGGTAATCGCCGAGCGACAGCTCCGAACGCCAGCTGCTCGGAATCTCTGTCAGCTCCTCTACGACGAACCCCCGCACGTGCGGCTCGGCGCTCTCCTGATCGAGCGCGTTTGTGCCGTAGTTGCCGATGTGCGGATAAGTCATCGCGACGATTTGGCCGCGGTACGACGGATCGGTGAGCACCTCCTGGTAGCCGGTCATCGAGGTGTTAAAACAAATCTCACCAACACTCGTGCCGGTGGCTCCAAACGACTCGCCTTCAAAAACCCGGCCGTCTTCGAGAGCGAGAATCGCGCGCACGCGAGACCGTTACCAGCAGAGCTGCCGCCGCGAAAGCGACAAACGCGTGCGCGGCGAAAACAAAAACACCCGGACCATTGCTGATCCGGGCGCAGTTGAAGTTTTTTACCCCGCTGGTGCCGTTTAGGAGGATATCCCGTTCCCTTTCGGTAACGGGCGGGTAACCGTCGCAGGAGCGTCTGACTTCCAATGGAGGCATGTCATCTTCTCGGAGCAACCAAGCCCCCTTGTTATGAACATCGGTCCGGGCATCACACCTGTAATCTCGAACATCGCAGGGTAAAATTTGGGCGATCTTGCGACCACAAATTTGAAAGAACTATTCCCGAAGTTCAGCTCCCAATTCGCTCTTTAGTCGGCTGCGAATCCGATCGTGAACTACGGTCACTTCGTCGTTCGTGAGTGTCCGATTCCTGTCCCGATATGTCAATGTGTAAGCCAGGGATTTTCTCCCGATTTCGACGGATGAACCCTCTTTACCGGCGAAAAGATCGAACAGCTGGACGTCGGCGAGCAGCGGCTCCTTTGACCCAGTGATAACGCCCATGACTTCGCCGTGCGTCAACGTTGCGGGAACGATCATCGCGACGTCGCGCGTCACGGCGGGGAACTTGTCGATGTGCGCAAAATGCGCCCCCATTCCGAGGCCGGACGCCAGGAAATCCAGCAGGATCTGCGCGACGAAGATCGGAGCACTCGCTCCGAACTGTGATGCACGAGGAGCCGTCAGTTGCCCAGCCAGGCCGATCACCTGATCACCGCTCAGGATTTCGGCGGCGAGTGCCAGGCCGGCATTCTCCGCGCGGCGGAAGGCGAGGTTTGGAATGCGGATCGCATCGATCGCACCTTTAAGGTCGAAAAAATCGAGCTGCCGCTTGTCGCTCGCGCGCCAGTGCGGAGCGCTTGCCGCAGCACCGGAGAAGACTAAGCCCACCGCGCGTTTCTCGTTCGCGTCCGGCGCCACGAAGATGTTCCCGAGCTCAAAGAGGCGAATGCTCGTCGCGCCCATGCTCACGTTGCGGGCAAGCACTTCCAACAGGCCACGTACTACGCTTGGCCGCAGCGCGACGTGATCTTCGCTCAACGGATTTCGCAACGCGACGGCGCCATCTTGTTCAGCGACTGCCCGAGGGATCAACGCGGAAGTGCGCGCTTCGAACAAGCCGCGCGCGACGAGCCGTTGCCGCAGCACGCCTAACGAGTCGGCGACGCGATCGGCCTCACTCTGCTTCGTGAATCGGCTGTGGGTGCTCGACGGGATCTTGTCGATGCCGTAGGCGCGCACGATCTCCTCGATGAGATCCACTTCCCGCTGCAAATCAGGGCGGTGACTGGGAGTTCTCCACGAATCTCCGTCACTGTTTTCCAATCCGAACCCGTGCAGAATTCCCTCAATGCGTTGCGACGCGATCCGGACGCCGAGTAGCCGATCGCATCGGTCACGCCGGAGCGTGATCTCGCGCGACTGCACCGGCGGTTCACCCGCACAAAAAGTCTCCGGCGCCGGCTGGCCTCCCGCGATCTCGGCCATCAGCTGCACGGCGCGCTGCGAGGCGCGCAGTGTCATCGCTGGATCGACGCCGCGCTCGAAACGGTAGCTCGCGTCGCTCGGCAGATTGAGATACTCGACGGCAGGAAATATGCGGCCTCGAGCAAGACGTTGCGTGTCGACTCCGTCACACCGCTATCTTCGCCGCCCATCACGCCACCGATCGCGACGGCGCGCTCCGCGTCGGCAATCATCAGGTCGCGGTCGCTGAGCGTGTATTCCTTGCCGTCTAGCGCGAGGAACTTCTCACCGGCGGTTGCGAGTCGTACGTTGATGCCGCCGTTCAGCTTGTCGGCATCAAAGGCATGGAGCGGCTGGCCAAGCTCGAGCATCACGAAATT
>JBHENA010000193.1:4140-4432 GCA_046262275.1 Chthoniobacterales bacterium | reverse complement strand
CGACCAGCTCGAGATTATCCTGCGTGTTGCGCACGATGAGCCGGCTGCTCTGAGGGAGAAAATTCGCGCTCGCCCCCGGCGGGAACGCCACTCCCTGCGACGCGAGGAAATCCTTGGCTGTTTCGCGGCTCACGAGTTGCCGACCTCCAGTTGTCTCCTGCGTGTCTTTACCGGTTCCGCTCGCGACAGCTGTGGCCCGTGCGGGTTGATCGAGCGCGGAGGCGCCGGCGCTCAAGGTGCCAGTCAGGAAACCGGGCGGCACGCGATATTCCTTCGTAAACATGTCGTTGCT
>JBHENA010000193.1:0-4130 GCA_046262275.1 Chthoniobacterales bacterium | reverse complement strand
CCGCATACGGCTCCACTTTAACTTTCAAGCCGGCCTGGCTCGCGATGTAACGCAATGCTTCGCCGAGCGGAATTTGATTCAGCGTAATCGTGATCCGCGCATCGGAGGGAGTAACCGCCGGCGGCGCTACGGCCGCAGGCGCGGCCGTCACAGCCGGTGCCGGCTCTGCTTCGGTCGCGGGAATCGGCGCCAAAGGATCAGGCGCGCCCGCAGCGGGAGCGCTCCCGCGAGTCCCGAGCTGATTCAGACGCAGGACCATGTCCACGCCTTTCCTGCCGTCGGGAGCGGGGTCGTTGGCCGCCGCCTGTTGACGGAGGAAATCGATGGCTTCACGAATGCTGGCGTCGCGGAATTCGATCCGCGGAATGATGATCGTGTTGAGCTTGGCGGAAATCCGCGCTGTGCCGGTGGCATCGCGCGCAAAGGCGTCGGTGATCGGGCCGACGGTCTGGCCGTATTGCTTGACCGGGTTTTCCCAGCCTTTCTGCACCTGCCAGACTGCGCGTGAACGCGTCTCGTTGTAAGCCTCCTCACCGTAGTGCGTCTTCTGGAGGTTGATCTGCTCCTGACCGCGCCGGGCCGCGACGTTGTAGGGATCGATGTTGAGGATCTGTTCGTATTTCTTGAAGGCGAGATCGTAACGGCCGCTGTTGTAGTACCCTTCGGCGTCGGTGAGGAGCTTGCGCACTTCCTCAACCTTTCCGATGAACTTCGGCCCCATCGTGCGGTTGATTCGCCCCGGCTCCTGCAATCGCGCGAGCAACTGCTGCGCTTCGCGGCAATTGGGATCGTAATTGTCGCTCAACAAATCCCGGCAAATCGCTTCCGCTTCCGCGTACATCCCTTCCTGCACGCGCTGCTCGGCCAGCATCACGCCGCTCGCACAAAAACCTTCCACCGCCTGCTCATGCGCCTGGCCGCTCACAGCCGCGTCGGGCAGATATGCCACCGCTAAGCGATAATCTTCATGGGCGCGGATGTAATCCTTTGCCGCCATCGCGATCTTCGCCCGCGCCAAGGCTTCGCTTCCTCTCGGCAAGGCCGCCTCGCGCCGCGCGATCTCGCGTTCCGCCACCCCCTGCACATCCTGCCCGAAAGCACGCGGACTGCTGAGGGCTTGCAGACCAGCGAGAGCGATCGGAACTAGCAGGGGAAAAGAGCGGAAGTTATTTTTCATCGCAGCGGGCCTTACTTTTAGGGAGCAAGCAGACCCACTTCGATCCGCTCATCCGGTTTCTGGGTGTTGACGATCAGCGCTTTGTCGGGTTGGACGTCGACCAGCTTGTATCTGATTTCCGTCTGCGGCGGCAATGAAAATTCCTGGTCCTTTTTCACCACAAACTCGCGCCGTTCACCCCAGGAGTAGACAAACGTCCCGACGGACTGGGGCGAAATCATGATTTTCTCCTTCACCAGAGCGAGACGCTCTTTCGTTTCCTGATTCTCGATTGTGAGCTCTGAGATATCGATGTCGGTGCCGTACTGGTTTTTCTCATACTTCTCCGTGAAGTCGATGATCTTGAACTTCGTGCCGCGGATAACGTCGCCAATTTGGAGGAATTGGGTCGGCTCCTTCAGGTCGCTGGTATTGATGCCGAAGGTGTCCGCGGTCCAGGAGGCGAAGACGAGCCGGAAGGGCTCGCGGGTGAAGGATTTCATTTTGAGCTTGGCCAGGAAGGGCGGGTGCGAATTGACGTCGGTCGGATTGGTGCGGCCCTGCCACTCCTCCAGGTTGTTGAAACCGTCCGCGTCCGGATCCTGAGTGAGAACGTCCGCGTCCGCGATCGGGAGGCCGAATTGATCCAGCCACTCGTTAGGCACGGGCGGATGCACCTCCGTCGTCTGCAAGGTGACGGGCAACCCATTCGGGCCGATGAAGTGTTTCTCAGGTACGAAGAGGCCGGAGCGCCCGCTGAAGGTCCACTGCGGCGGTTGACGCAGCTTCTCGGCCGCGTTCGCCAGCTCGACCGCTTTAGCGGACGGGGCAGCGGGCTTCGGCGGTCCCGCGGCCTGGAGCGTGGCAAAGCCCGCCTCGAAGGTGGAAGCGCCGCGCCAGATGAAGAACGCGCAAAGGAACAAAAAGAATATGCCGGCCAGAACGGCGACGCGATCGTAGTTCGCGCGCAGCCAGTTCATGAGTGCGCACTGCCGAATGGTAGGGATGCCGCGCTGCGGCGTCCGAGCGGCGTTGCCCGCTCGGAAATGTACCCCAAGCGTCCAGTGCGTAGCGCCCTGCTTGGACGGCGCAGCGCGCCGTCCCTACCGGCGCGAATGTTCGGTTTGTTCATTGAAACGCGAACCTCACCATTTCAATCCGGGCAGAGGTCTGCACCCGTTCGTTGCCGACGATAAAAGTGAGAGCGTTGCCCGGCGGAGTGGAGCCGGAGGGGAATACCGCGCCTGTGCCTGCGGCCGCACTCTCCCGCGGCGGACCTTTGTCCTTCTCGTTGAGCACGCGCAGCGTCCGCAGGATGTAGAACTGTTGCTTGATCGTCGCGATCTGGTTCAACGCGCGGCGGGCGGCTCCAGGCGAGGAAACAAACGCCGTCTCGATCACACTCCGCTCCACGAGCGCAGGACCGGTCTCAGGCGCACCCGGAGGTTTTCGCACCGCCGTCGGACTTGGGCTTGCCGCAGCGACGGCCGCCGCGCTCGCCGGCGCGCGACGAAGCGAAGTGACCGCGTCCACGCGTGCGTCGATCAGGATAGTGAGCAGCAGTTCGACTTGCGCGAGCTGTTGGCCCAGCAACGGCGCCGCGGCGGTATCCGGCAGGGCGGCGGCAAATTCGTCGAAGCCGAGGAAAAAATTGTCCGGCAGCTTCACCTTGTTGGCGCGGGCTCGTTCGCCCACGCCCAGGATCGCCTGACGCAAGCGCGTCTGGAATTCATTCGGGGCGAGCGGCACCACCGGCAGGACGCGCGTTTTCAATTCTTCCTTCAGCTTGTTCAGTTCGGACGCGTACTCCTCCGCCTGCGTCTTCATCTTGCGCAGATTCGGCTCGCTCGGGTAGGGCACGAGCTGCTGGAGCCGGTTCAACTCCGTTGCGTTTTCATCGAATGCCGCCTTTGCCTCAGCGAAATCGCTCTTCGCGCTCCAGAGAAAGTACGCCGATCCGAGGGTAGCAATTCCGAAGAGGATCAGAAACGCGCCCAGGAAACGGTTTTGCTGAAACCAGTTCATGGCAGCTTCACGGGCTGCTTCAAATCCAGTCGCAGCTCGTAGGGAAACGCCCATTCCGTGTTGTTAGGCGTGGTCGGCTTGATCACTTTCGCCTGGTTGTTCGGGTCGATCGTGAAATTAGGGGAGCCGACCAGGTTCCGAAAATAATCGACCACCACCTCCTGTTGCCGCGGGTTGTACAGATAGAGCCCGCGGACAAAGATGCCGTCGATGGCCGGCTCTGCTGAAGCCGCGCGTGGCGCGGTCCCGGCAGGCGTAGCGGTTGGGATGGGTGTCGGTTCTACGCGTCCAGGCCGCAGGTCCCCTCCTCCGACCGGTTTTCCGCCCGAGAGCGCGACCAGCTCCGTGATCCAGATATCCTCTTTCGGCAGGCGCACGTTCAGATCTTCCAGGATCTCCATCCAGAAGCTGCGATCGTTGGTCGCGCTCGTCAGCGGAGTGGCGATGGTATCAAGCGCGCCAGTCTGCTTGCGGACACTCTCCATCTGCGTCTCAACGCGACGCATCGCGCCGACTTTCTCGCTCAGCCGCTCCACCGCCCTTCGCTCCACGCTTGCCGCACGCGTGTAGTAAAGAGCCCATCCAAGCAGACCGAGAACGAGGCAGGCCGCCGCCAGCGTTAAGAATGGCCGGCGGCGCGTCAACTCCTGCGCCCGTATGACACTGGCGGGGCGCAGGTTCAACTCCATCGGACAGGTGGTGGCGCTGCGCAGGGCGAGGCCGACCAGCTCCCCAAGCAAATGCGCGGAGCGCGAGACTTCCTCCACCTTCACTCCTTCGCCAACCGCGACATTGCGCAGAGGATGGAAGAACTCGATCGGCAACTGGAGTTTCTCGTAAAAGAACTCGCGCATGTAAGGCATGCTCGCGCTCCCGCCACAAAGAAAGACGCGCACTGGCACGCTGCCCTGCTGTTGCGCGCGATAGTGGCTGATCGAGCGCATCAGCT
>JBHENA010000192.1:3847-4437 GCA_046262275.1 Chthoniobacterales bacterium | reverse complement strand
GCATCTCTACGACCCGCGCAGTATCACGACCGATTCCACCATGCCGCCCTACCGTTTGCTCTACCTAAAGCGCCGCGTGAGCGGGCAAGCCGCGGCTGACGCACTCCGATTAGAGGGCGCAGCCGCTCCGGAAGAAGGGTGGGAAATTGTTCCGACCTACGACGCGAAGTGCCTGGTCGCCTACCTGATGTCATTGGATCAATCCCACGCGCTGAATGAAGTGAAATCAGCCGAGCCCGCTTCGCCTCCGGCGCCAGGAAAGGCCGTGAAATGAACGAGCAGACGCCAGCACCCGACCGTCGCCCGCGCCAGGGCATGGACTATGGCGAAAGCGAAGACGTGCAGCAGGTGCATGCCGCGATTCAGCGCGAGAAGCGCGAGCCGCGCGTTGGGCTGGAACCGCTTTCCATCTGGCTGATCGGCGTCTATGGGCTCGCGGTGTTTCTCGGTGGCGCGTATCTTGGTCGTTTCGCCGGCAACTTCCGCGGCGATGGTCTCGACCCCTTGGGTGGCGCGCCGCGCCCGGTCAAGAGTGCCGCCGGACCCGGCGGTGCCGCGCAGACGGCAGAGCTCGGGCCCTTTGAGCGCGG
>JBHENA010000192.1:0-3837 GCA_046262275.1 Chthoniobacterales bacterium | reverse complement strand
CGGTAAGAAAGTGTATTCGGCGAACTGCGCCACATGTCACCAGGCCAACGGGCTCGGAGTTGCAGGGCAATATCCCCCGCTTGCAGGTTCCGAATGGGTCATGGGCAGCACCAAACGTTTGGGAATGATCGTGCTCAAGGGCCTCGAAGGTCCAGTGACGGTGAAGGGCGCGCAGTACGGTTCTGCTGTGATGCAGCCATGGGACAAGACGTTGACCGATGCGAAAATCGCCGATGTCCTCACCTACATCCGCCAGGAATGGGGCAACACTGGGGGGCCCGTCGCGCCGGAAGGCATCGCGGCGTTGCGCAAAGAAATCGCCGGCCGTGCGACGTCATTTCACGAAGCCGACCTGAAGGCGGTGCCGGACGACGCTAATCTCCCTGGCGGTGAAGCGGGGGCAGCACCGCCTGCTGGGGCGCCTCCAAAGCCGCAGTAGTGAGGTTGTAGCGACGGTCCGGCGGCTGCCGGATCGCCGTAAGACCGCGTTAAGTTCGGCCCACTACACCTGCCAACAACGCGGCGTCGTCGTAGACGGGCGGCTACAGCAGTCTCGCCGCACGTAGTATCTCTGCATGATCCAACACAAAGAACTGGACGATCCCGAAACACGCGAAGTAATCGTGATCGGCGGCGGCATCGCCGGATTGTCCGCCGCGATTTATCTGGGGCGCGCGCAGCGTGACACGCTCGTGATCGATTCCGGTCACTCAATGGCCAGATGGGAGCCGGTAGTGGAAAATTATCTTGGCTTCGCGGATGGCGTTTCTGGCGAAGACCTCCTCAAACATGGGCGGGGCCAGGCCGAGCGGCATGAAGTGAAATTCGCCCAGGACGAGATCCAGGAAATTCACTCTGAAAATTCCGTGTTCGTCCTCCGCGGCCGCGAACAAAGCTACCGTGCGAAACGCCTCCTTCTCGCCACCGGCATCTTCCATTTGCCGCCCGAAATTCCGGGCGTGAAGGAGTGCCTGGGGCACAGCATGTTTTTTTGCAAGGATTGCGACGGCTATCGGGTGCGCGAGAAACGGATCGCGATCTGCGGAGCGAACAATGAAGCAGTCGAGTACGCGCTCGGGATGCTTCTTTACTCGGCGTGTGTTGTCGTCGCCACCAACGGGGAGCGGCCCCACTGGAGCAAGCAACACGCTGAGTGGCTGGAGGAGTATGAAATCCCTGTTTATGAGAGCGCGATTCAGGATGTCGCGCACTGCGACGGCAAGATTCTCGGTCTCCGGCTTGCGCAAGGCGAGGAGGTAAAAATTGAGTACATCTTCACCACCCGGGGCGACGTTTTTCACACGGACCTGGCGGAGATGCTCGGGGCGAAACTGGACGAGGCGGGGCAGATTCAGGTAGACCACTGCATGCGCACGACGGTGCCGAACCTCTACGCCGCCGGCTGCGTCACGCCCGCGAACTGCCAGATGATCATTGCCGCCGGAGAAGGCGCCACGGCGGCGCAGGCAATTAATCGCGACCTCTTTGAGGAGAGCCTTGGAAACCATTCGCTGCGCCGATTTCGCGCGGTGCAGTTGGAGGACGAAGAAACAGTTCCCGAAGCGGGGGAACTCTCACGGTAGGGACGGCGCGCTGCGCCGTCCAACTCGCGTCGTCCGCGCCATAAGCGTAGGCACGTCGCTTTACCTTCGAGCGCGCCTCGGACGCCGCAGCGCGGCGTCCCTACCTCGAGACCGCAGTTTTGCTTCGTTGACTCTCACGCCCTGTTCCGATTAGGAACAGTGGCGGCACAGCCTCCATTATGAAAAAACAATGGCTTAGCGTCCTTTTCATCATCGCTTTCACACTCGCATCAGTCGGCTGCGGTTCTTTCCGGCCCGATCCGGCGAAAGGGAGGCGGATTGTCCTGAAGCCGTTCCAGACGGGCACCAACATTCGCCAGGTCAGAACTGTCAGCACGCGCAAAGGCAGCCGCCCGCCGCGGCGCGAGGTTGCCAGGAAACGCCCGAAGCCGAAACCGGAAGCGGAGGAAAGGGCGCCCCGCGAAGAGGAGGATCCGATTGTGCGGGAGGGATTCCGCTAAGGTGCTGCCGGTCCTTTGACATAGCACGGGATCTGCTGGATAGTCCCCTCGGTTAAGCTCGTTGGGCTTGTGTTAGTGAGCGCTACGCTTCCCCGCGAAGGGCGCTGATTATTCAGTCTCAACAGCTATCGACATGATGTCGGCCACGGGGCTCTTCGAGGAGCCTCGCAGTACATAGCTGGCTGCTGGCGAGATTTTTCGCCGCAGCACGTTCGCGCAGGGCTCGAAATCTGCGCGTGCACATACCATGAGACCTATATTCGAAATCAATCGACCGCCTCGCCGCGACGAACCGAAGCGGCCATTTGGCCGCTCGATCAGCAAGTCACCGGTGACGGATTGGAACTTCCAAACGTCCACGGCCGATCTCCGCGGCGGCCCCGCTCCTTCCGCTTATGGAAGTGAGCGCTCGCTGGCTGGCGGATTCCGAGCGCTAAGTCAGGGCTTCTTTGAAGCTGAGACGAAGTGGGAAAACCGGATCGAAGTTGCCGCCTTCGCTATCATCGTTGCGCTCGCGGCCTGGCCGGTCGTCCAGGCGGTGCAGACTGCCTTGCGCACGGTTTAATCCGCGATTGTCGCCCAGCGGTGGCTGCATCGATGGCGACATTGATGCAGCCGGCCGCGCGGCAAGACGACTACTTTCGTCCGAAAAATTTTCGGAAAGACCGAAACAGCCGATTTGGCAGGGCCTCGGCTTTTTGCCCGAAATCATCCAGGCGCTGCGCGAGCTGGGTGTCGAATCCGCCGTGTACCTGACACGCGATCGTCGGCACTTTGTCGACCGGCAGGGTGATTTCGTAACCCGTGCCGGCGGCCAGGCACTCGTTTGTGGCAAGTTGGTTCGAGTTCGCACAGACATGCGCGCGCGCGAGTGGGATGGCGGGCGGCAGCGCTGTCGCCGGATAACGTTGCGCCGCTTTCAGCATCGTCTGTGACCAGACGGGCAGGGCCAGGGCCGCACCATACCCGCGCGACATGATGGTCTGCGGCTGATCGAAGCCGACCCAGACGCCGCAGGTCAGCGCGTTCGTATAGCCGACAAACCAGGCGTCCTTGTAATCGTTCGTGGTGCCGGTTTTCCCCGCGGCGGGAAGATTAAAACCGAGCGACTTCGCGCTCGCGCCGGTGCCCCGCGTCATCACCTCTTCCATGATCTGCGATGTCATCCAGGCGGCGCCGGGGTCCATCGCACGAGTGGAGACATGCGCGGCGCGGTAAATCGGGTGGTGATTCTGATCGTCGATTCGCTCGATGATGTAAGCCTGTTTACGAGTTCCGATGTTGGGGAAAACCGTGTAGGCAGCCGTGAGGTCCTTCAGGTTCGTCTCGAAAGAGCCGAGATAAATCGCTGGCCCGCCCGGGATGTTTTCCGCGAGGCCAAGCGTTATCGCAGTTCGCTGCACTTCCTCCGGCCCTGCAAAATCGCCGATGCGCACGCTCATCGTATTCCGCGAATGGACCAGGCCATAGGACGCCGGCTGAATGCCGTTGTAGGTGTTGTCGGAATTACCCGGAGCCCAGTTTCCAGCGCCGCGAATCTCGCCCGGCGCGATTGGCCCGTCGTCGATCCACGCTCCGGGCAGCATCCCGCGTGAAAAAGCCAGCGCGTAGACGAAGGGCTTAAACGCCGACCCCACCTGCCGGTTTGCCGGCGCGAGGGCGCGGTTGAATTTGCTCTGCGCATAGTCACGCCCGCCGACGAGCGCGCGGACGCCGCCGCTCCCGTTATCGATTACTACTACCGCGCCTTGCAGATACGGCATCGAGGTGTCCTCTTCATCCTCCGCTGGTCG
>JBHENA010000191.1:4176-4528 GCA_046262275.1 Chthoniobacterales bacterium | reverse complement strand
CCATCGCAGCGCGAAGAGACTGAGGTAGGTAAAGGTGTAATTGGCCACAAACAGAAACGCTGTGACCGCAATCACCTGCGCGTAGGCGCCGCTCACCACGAACAAGATCGCGGCCAGCGCACTGAAGAGCAGGCCGTTGACCGGCGTCCCTCCTTCATTCACACGCCGGCCCGGAGTGAAGCCGATCCAGCCCGACAACATGAAGAAGGTTCTGGTGGTCATCATCAAATAGGCGTTGATCGCGCTCAGCAACGTCAGCACCACAAGGATTCGCACAACGGTGTCACCTAGCGGGCCGAAGATGGCGGAGGCGGCGGTGCCGGCGGCGAACGCATCGTGCGCCAGCCGCGCG
>JBHENA010000191.1:422-4166 GCA_046262275.1 Chthoniobacterales bacterium | reverse complement strand
ATTGGCGACACGTGCAACAACGCGCCGTTCACAAGCAGATAGATGACGATCACAACCGCGACGCCGGCAAAAATACTTCTGGGCAATTCACGGCCAGGATTGCGCAGCTCGCCCGCAAAATAAGCAGGCCCAACCCAGCCGTCGTAGGTGAAGATCACCGCCTGCATGGCAAGGATCAGCGCGACAAATAGAGGAACGCCCTGCGGCACCGATAACTGCTGGCCTGAATCGATCGTGCGCCCCGTGTAGGCAAAACAAATCCCGACGAAGAACAGAAACGCGAGCGCCTTTAGAATCGTGGTCACGTTTTGCGTTCCGCTCGCGCTCCGAACGCCTCGCCACTGCACCAGCATGAACGAGATCAGAACAGCCGATGCGATCACTGAAATCGCTCCGCCTCCGGTTCCCGTCAAAACACTGACGGACTCGCCAACCACGATTGCGGCCGCGGTTGCACTGGAGCAGGACGACAGCCAATCACTCCAGCCTGCGACAAACCCCAGATACGGCCCCAGTCCCCGTCTCACGAACACTCCGTAGCCGCCTGATTCGGCCGTCATCGAGGCGACCTCCGCCACTGCATTGGATCCCAGCAGCGCGTAAATGCCTCCGGCAAGCCACACCCCGAGGAAGAGTGCGGCGGAAGGAAGATGTCCGGCTACTTCGCCGGGAGTGCGCAGAATGCCTGAGCCAATCGTGTTGCCAATCAGGACCGCGATTCCGAAGCCCGCTCCGAGAACGCGCAACAGCGCTCCTGTCGCAACTACTCGAGTCACGATCTTTGTTTGCCGTACAATTCCTCGCGTCGATGAGCAAAAACAGCCATCCGGCTTCGCACCGACTGGACGGTCTCTTGCGAGATTTCAGCGAGAATAATCTCCTCGCGATCGGTCGAGGCCGCGGCGACCAATACCCCGTAGGGATCGACAATCGCGGAAGAGCCGCAAAACGTCATACCATCGTCTGTGCCGACGCGATTCGCCGCGATCAGGTAGCTCTGGTTCTCGATCGCGCGCGCGAGAGCGAGGGTGCGAAAATGTTCAAGCCTGGGGAACGGCCAGGCTGAGGAGAGGATGAAGACGTTCGCCTCCTGTTCCAGCGCGAGATTCCGGTAGAGCTCAGGAAAGCGCAGGTCGTAGCAGATGCTCAGGCCAATCTTAAAGCCGGCGAACGACACACTGTTCAACTCGCCGCCCGGCGCGCAGCATTTGTCTTCCTCGATCGGCGCGCCCGCGAAGAGATGAGTCTTTCGATATTTCCCCACGATGCTGCCGGTCGCGTCGATGAATACTTGCGAGTTGTAAATTTGCTCGCCTGCGCGCTCGGAAACGCCGCTGATGATCGAAATCGCAAGCGTCCTGGCGATTGTCGTCAGTGCAGGCACTGCGCCCTCGGCCCACACACTCGCGTGCGCCTGGATCACCGGCATGGAATAGCCGGTGTCGCTCATCTCTGGGAAAACGATCAGGTCAGCTCCGGCCGCTTTCGCACGGGCTGAGAACTCGCGCATCTTGCGCAGATTCGCTTCGATATCGCCCAGTGCGCAGGCGATCTGAGCAGCCGCAATTTTCAGTGGCATCACGGCATAGTATTGTCTGCGCTCGCTATTCAACAATCCTGGCTCCTCCCGAAAAATAAGCAGGCTGCCTCACTGATGCCGACATGAATTCCGTTTTCTCCAGCGCAACGATCCTGAACGGTTTGCTCCTCGGCTGGTCGGTGGCATGGCCGCCGGGACCGGTGAATGCGGAGATCATCCGGCGCGGAGTGATGCCTCCGGCGAAAGGTGGGGGCTTCTGGCCGGCGATGAAAGTTGGACTGGGCGCATGCGTCGGCGACTTCCTTTGGGCACTCGGCGTTTCTGCGGGCGCGGGCGCGCTCATCGATACTCCCGGCGTTCGCGTCGCGCTCGGCGTAATCAGCCTCGGATTGCTTTTCTTTCTTGCCGCAAAGTTCACGCACGGGGCCTGGCGTATCGCACGTGAGCAACAAGTCAACGCCGGCGCGGCCGATGCCGCCAATGATGCAGCCAGACCGGATCGGAAGCCTTCACGCGGTTTTCTTCTCGGCTTTAGCTTCGCGTTGACCAGCCCTTGGAACATCGGTTTTTGGCTCGCCGTAGTCGGTAGTCAGGCCGGCGTGATGCGCGGCACGTTTCTTCATTCCCTCGTCCTCGCGGCTACGGTTATCCTTGGCGCGCTGGCATGGGCCTTCGTTCTCGGGATTGGAGTAAAGCTAGGCGCCCGCGTCTTTTCGCGCCCAAGCTGGCAGATCGCGACCCAAATCCTCACGGCAATTGTGATGCTCTATTTCGCTCTGCGGCTTGTGCTGCAACTGCGGGAATGGGCGTGAGGTCAGCGCTTGGTTTCCGTTTTCTCAGCGCACGTAACTGGCGCCATTGATGTCGAGAATAGCACCGGTCATTGCAGGGGGCGCGGAGAGCGCCAGATAAACAACCGCATTCGCGACTTCCTCCGGAACCGCCACACGCCCGAGTGGGATTTCCGCCAGAACCTTGTCGCCGCCGCGACTTGCAAGGTAATCCGCTGCCATACCCGTCATGGTGAATCCCGGCGCCACCGCAAAGGCGAGAATACCTTCGGCCGCGTAACCACGCGCGATGGATTTGGTGACGGCGAGCAGTCCAGCTTTCGATGCGGCGTAATGCCAATGCTGCGGGGAATCGCCGCGATGTGCAGCACGGCTGGCGACGTTAATGATTCGGCCGCCGCCGCCACGCGCACGGAAGTGCAGCACCGCCAGGCGAGAAAGATCGGCCGCAGCCTGGAGATTGATCTGGAGCGCGCGGCTCCACTGCGCATTCCACTCCTCGGGTGTTGTATCCACCGCGACCGGCTCGTAAACGCCCGCGTTGTTGATCAAGACGTCAATCCGTCCGTCCAGCCGTTCGAGCGCTTCGTTCCACAACTGCTCGCCGGCGCCGGGCTCCGCTAAGTCGGCGCCAATCTGGCTCTCGCCGCGCGACATCGTGCCGTGGCCGATAACGCGCGCGCCTTTTATCTCAAGCTCGGAGACGATCGCGGCCCCGATCCCACGGGTCGTGCCGGTGACGAAAACATGTGGAGAGTCCGGCGGCACAGCTGAGGTGAAATTAGCGCAGCGGAGCCCAAGCTGCCGCACAATAATTGCATCGCCGTGCTGCCGGACCTTCCGCGCCCCCACTCGTGTTCACCGCAAGCAAGCGGTCGACATCCCCAGGACTGACCTCTACCGTCTCCCCCTGCTCATGAAATTGCGTCATCTCTGCTGTCTCGCTGCTTCTCCTGCTTTGCTCGCTCTCGCCCACGCGGCCCCCGATCCGGCCCCCGCGAAAGTTCCGGGTTTTTCGTTCGTAAAAACCGCCGGCGACATTTCTGAATACCGGCTGGAGAGCAATGGCCTCCAGATTCTCCTCATGCCGGAGCATTCCAGCCCCACTCTCACCTTCATGGTGACTTACCGCGTCGGCTCGCGAAATGAGGTTACCGGCACGACGGGCGCCACCCACCTGCTCGAGCACCTGATGTTTAAAGGCACGCCAAAGTTCAACCGCGACAAAGGCACGAGCGTGGATCAACTGCTCGAGCGAGTGGGCGGAATCTACAACGCCACTACCTGGCTGGACCGCACCAATTACTACGCCAATATCGCGAGCGAGAATCTCGACAGCTACATGGCGATCGAGGCGGATCGGATGCGCAATTTATGGCTGCGCGAGGCAGATCGGAAGCCTGAGATGACGGT
>JBHENA010000191.1:0-412 GCA_046262275.1 Chthoniobacterales bacterium | reverse complement strand
AACAATCCGAGCCAGGCGCTCGAAAAGGAGATCTTTGCCACTGCCTATCTTGCGCATCCCTATCATCACTCGACCATCGGCTGGCGCAGCGATATCGAGAATGTGCCAATCGAGAAGCTGCAGGAATTCTACCGCACGTTCTACTGGCCGGACAATGCGACTGCTTCTGTTATCGGCGATTTCGAGCCCGCGAAGGCGCTGGGGTTGATCAAGAAACATTACGGCGCGATTCCGAAGGCGCCGAAGCCGATTCCCGCCATGTATACGGAAGAGCCGGAGCAGACCGGTCCGCGCCGCGTGGTGGTGAAGCGCGCCGGAGAGCTGGGAGTGGTGGCGCTCGCGCATAAATCGCCCGCGGGCCTGCACGCGGACCAGCCTGCCCTGAAGGTGCTGAACGTGATTCTGACCTCAG
>JBHENA010000190.1:0-4558 GCA_046262275.1 Chthoniobacterales bacterium | reverse complement strand
GAAGTGCACCTATCTTGCGCGCCTATGCCGAAGCCAATTGCGCGGAGCAAGACGCGGAAAGCCGTCTCGAAACGATTTAAGATCACCGGGACCGGCAAGGTTTTGCGTCAGCACGCCTCGCGCCGCCATTTGCTCTCCTCGAAGAGCGCGAAACGCAAACGTCAGATGGCGAAGTCCGCCGTCGTCGACACGACCGATATGGCGCGGATCAAGATGAACATGCCGTTCGCCTGAGCGAGGGTCGCTTCATTCTCTGCCTTCCGGCAGCGATTCCTCCGGGAAAGTGAGGACGCCGTGGCGCTCCGTCGTCGTGGTTGTGCTGGTGGCCGGGGCCGCCGGCGGACCCGCTGGTTTGCGCGTGGGCGGCGGTCGTCGGTACCATCGCTCGTAGCCTTCCGCGGGAGAGCGATACAGGTCGCGCCGATTCTCCAGGGTGGTGCATGCGACAGACGCGACCAGCGCCCAGAAAAGCAGCAGCAACTTCACGCCGGCGATCGAACCAGAAGCGCTCGGCAGTGTCAACCGGGCGGGTTGTAGCCGACGTTGCGTATGTGTTTAGGGTCTTGTGGTAGCGGAGGGCGGGCGACCGCGCTCTTTCGCCGCGCCAGCGGCTTTGGAGTGCGCTGCGTCTGCGCAGCGCTTTCCACCCGCGGGTCTCCCGGCCATGTGGCGCGCGTGAGGAAAGCGGCGCGGTGACGCGCCGCACTCCAAGGTGGCACACGTCGATCTTAGGCCTCAGCGCAAATCGACATCAAATAGATATGTCGCTACAACAAAACGCAATTGCGCGGCGACGAAGTTGCGCGAACGTTTCAGCTCCGTCAGGGGCTATGGACTGAGGACTAACGAACCCCGCCAGGGCAGGAATGCAGCAACGGTAGTCTGATCCTTTTTGCCGTAGTTCTCTGGCGGACTTTTTCTTGCCCGGGGCGATGGGAGGAGCGCAAAGCGACCTGCCTAAAGTTTGTCATCCTGAGCGCAGCGAAGGATCTGTGATCATTTCCGCCCATCCGCAATCGAAAATGGTCAGAGATGTTTCTCCCGCGCTGCGGGATCAACATGACAAGATGCGAAGAAGAGTATTTTGGAGAGTGTAAGCGATGAAACTGCTGACGGTAAAAACAGTTCGTTTCGCCGAGGTGGTCGAAAAAGCCGGCACGCCGGAAGTCTACACCCTCTGGACGAAACCGGCGGCTGATCGACACTTTCAGAGCCTTCTGAAGAACCAGCGCATCATGACCATTCAGCAGAGCGAAGCCGGAACGGATTTCGGCGTCGCGGATTTTTGTGAGCGCAAAGGCGCGCGGTATCTCGCCTTCCCGAAATCACTGAAACGTTTTGGCGACGCGCGCGTTGTTGGGATTAATTGGCAGCTGGTGAAGTCGTGAGCGAAAGCATCATCAACGAAGGCCGCGCAGCACCGATCGAATTCACAAAGGAAGAACGCGCGCGCTATTCGCGGCATTTGATCATGCCGGAGGTGACACTGGCGGGTCAGCGTCGCTTGAAAGCCGCACGTGTTCTTTGCATCGGGGCGGGTGGCCTGGGTTCGCCCGCGGCGCTTTACCTGGCGGCGGCGGGAGTTGGAACCCTCGGGCTGATCGATGCGGATCGCGTGGAGCTTTCGAATTTGCAGCGGCAGTTGTTGCATGGAACGGCTGATGTGGGCCGGGCGAAATTGGAGTCTGCGCGCGATCGCCTGCGCGACGTCAATCCGCACGTTGATCTCCATCTGCACGAGACACGCTTCACGAGCGAAAACGCGGAGGAGCTTGTCGCGCGGTATGACCTGGTGGTGGATGGCTGTGATAATTTCGCGACGCGTTACCTGTCCAACGACGTTTGCGTGTTCGCGCGCAAGCCGAACATTTACGGCTCGGTCTTTCGTTTTGACGGGCAAACAACGGTCTTTGCTCCGCACCTGGGAGGACCTTGTTATCGCTGCCTTTTCCCGGAGCCGCCGGCTGCCGGAACGGTGCCGAATTGCGCCGAGGCCGGGGTGCTCGGCGTGCTTCCCGGTGTCATCGGGATGATGCAGGCGATCGAGGCGGTCAAGCTCATCCTCGGCTTGGGCGAATCGCTGCTCGGCCGGCTGCTCCACTTCGATGCGCTGAAGATGAAATTCCGTGAGTTCAAGCTGCGACGCGACCCACAGTGTCCGGTTTGCGGAGAGAACCCCACGATCACCGCACCGATTGATTACGAGGTGTTTTGTGGAAACACGCCGTCGGTCGCGACGGACAAGAACAACAATGGAGTTCCTGAAATTTCAGTCGGCGAGCTGAAGCGGAAGGTCGATGCGCGCGAGCACTTCCAGTTGATCGACGTGCGCGAGCCGCACGAGTACGAGATCGCGAGTATCGCCGGTGCGCGACTCATCCCGCTCGGTGAACTTCCTGACCGCGTGCAGGAGATTGAAGCGGACGGCGAGATCGTCGTCCATTGCCACAGCGGGGTTCGCAGCGCTAAAGCTGTGCAGTTGCTGGAGAAAGCTGGTTTTGGAAACGTCTTCAATCTTGCCGGCGGAATTGACGCCTGGTCGGAAGAAATCGATCCCGCGGTTCCGCGATACTAGTGGCCTGTATCATTTGGAAGGTCAGTGGTCATAACACGCTCGTTACCATACTTTGCAAAGTATGGCACGGGAAGGTCGCAAACCTTTGGGGCAGTTATCTCCTCACGTTTCAAGTGATACAGTGCACAGAGGTCGCTGGGGGGATCCACGATCGCAAAAAACGGCGACGCAGCGCCGTTGCCACAACTAAAGGACGCGCCTTTATTCCGCGGCGGCGATGGCTTTTGCCAACGCTCCTTCCGGGGGGACACCGATCCAGCGCTCGATGAGCTTGCCCATACCGTCGAAGACGAAGACGGCTATGGCATTCGACTCAGGCGAGAGGCCAAGCCGCATGACGGCTCGGCCATCGAAATCCGCGATCACGAAAATGTGCTTGCGCGGATCGCGCCGGAGTTTCCTGGCTTGGTAGTCGGGTTTGAGTTCTCTGGCTTCGGCGTCAAGACGCCGCCGGATGATCCCTCGAGTGAGACTCTGCAAGGGACCGGGCAGCTTTCGCTGAAAATTAACCAGCGTCACGTAGCGATACTTCGGATCGCCCATGCAGCGGTCGGGGACCTGATCGGCCACCGCCTGCGCCTGCTCCTCCTGTCGCCGGGTGATCACGGTGATCACCGTCACATGCCCGGCGGTGGTTGAAAGGTCGTTCCCGTCAACGTCGCGAAAAACCAACGAGGCAACTTTCCCGCCTTCCAGCTCATCGCCTTCGCCGGTTGCAGCAGCCAGCAATTGCAAAAGCAGCACGAAAAATAATTGAAGCAGCCGCGCGATCATGTTTAAGCACCGTTGCAACGATGCGCCTCAGTCACAAGTGCGAGCGGCGGCTTTGCAGCGCGCTGCAGAAAATGACAAGGCTGTTTCTCCTTCTGCTGCTGGCGCCTTGTTTTTCCTGCAGTCGCATGATGAGTCCGCGCGGCACGCAGGCTGTGAAAGACGCCGACGCACGCGCCGCGGACGGAGATTTCCTCCAGGCAATCAGCCTCTACGAGAGCGCGCTGGATGGCTCCGCCCGGACTGCGGAGATCCACTACAAACTGGCGTTGCTCTATGATGACAAGATGAACGATCCGCTCAGCGCCCTGCACCATTTCAAGCGCTACCTGACCGTCGCGCCGGGCGGCTCGCGCGCGGAGGAAGTGAAAAATTTCATGAAACGCGACGAACTTGCGATCGTGACGACGCTCTCAGGAGACGCGGTGGTTTCACGCAGTGAAGCCGCGCGCCTGCGAAACGAAAATCTCAACCTGCGCAAAGAAATCGACGAGCAACGCGCGCAGGCGCGGAGCACGGCGGCGAGCGAAAAAGCTGCCGGGAAAAGCGCGAAAGCCGTATCGCAGGGAAAGAAGCCGAAATCGCCTGCGCGGACTCATGTGGTAGAGCCGGGCGACACGCTCTTGTCGCTCTCACGAAAATTCTATAACTCGCCCGATCGTTGGAAGGAGATCCTGGAGGCAAACCCCGGGAGCATCGAGGATCCGGGCAAGCTGAAGATCGGGCAAAGCTTGATCATACCGTAACGCGAATGCCCGCCTTCGGAAGCTCCGAAGCCGGCTTCGCCGCCCATCAATCTCCGGGATGCGGACCAATGCTCGGACGACTGGCGAAATCCTGAAGAGGATTTATGCCCATGCCAGTGAAGGTGCCATTGGTGCTCCCGTTACCGCCGTTTAACTCCGAAAAGTTCGCGTTGTAATTTCCATTCTCGTCTTTGCCCACGTAAACCGTGGCCTTCGAGCCGCCGATGTTCACCTCTACGTCCTGAAGAATGGTCACGATAAATCCGGCGATGCTCTTGGTGCTGTTTCCGTTGAGGCTCACATCGGCGACAAATACGACCTGGCCCATGCTTCCCTCCGCATAGAGCTGCATGGTGGTATCGGCAGAAATGGAGCCGCCGCCGATGCGTAAAACGCCATTGTCGCCAAAAGTTGCCACCTTTACTACGTCCCCGCGAATGTCGAGGGAGCTACTAGTGCCTTCGAG
>JBHENA010000189.1:4260-4600 GCA_046262275.1 Chthoniobacterales bacterium | reverse complement strand
GTGTTCGATCGCGGTTCGCAGCTCGCGCACGTTGCCCGGCCAATCGTAATTCAGCAGCGTGTTCATTGCGTCAGCCGTCAATTCCAGGAGCGGTTTCTCGTTCGCCTCGCAGAAGTGCCGCAGAAAATTCCGCACCAGCATCGGAATGTCTTCCTTGCGTTCTCGCAGCGGAGGCATCGTCAGATGCACCACGTTGAGGCGAAAATAAAGGTCGTCACGGAAACGGCCCTCCTGCACGAGCTTCGCAAGGTCCTTGTTCGTCGCGGCGATCAGCCGCACATCCGCGCGCAAGAGCTGGTTGCCGCCCACGCGCTCGAAGGCGCGCTCTTCGCTGATCACG
>JBHENA010000189.1:0-4250 GCA_046262275.1 Chthoniobacterales bacterium | reverse complement strand
CCATTCGCCTGCTCGAAGCGCCCAATGCGCCGCTCGTGCGCCCCCGTGAACGAACCGCGCTCGTGCCCGAACAACTCGCTTTCGAGCAAGGTCGGCGAAAGCGCCGCACAATGCACCGTCACGAACTTTGCGTTGCTGCGGCGGCTCAGATTATGAATCGCGTGCGCGGCCAGCTCCTTTCCGGTCCCGCTCTCGCCATCGATCAGGACATTGGCCGACGAGGGTGCGACCTGCCGGATCGTGTCGAGCACTTCCCGCAGTGCCGGCGACTCGCCAATGATGTTTTCGAGCCCGAACCGCTCATCCACCTGCTGGCGCAGGATCCGGTTCTCCTGTTCCATCCGCTTGCTGGCGAGCGCGCGCGCGATCAGCATTTCCACCTTGTCCAGGTTGAGCGGCTTGGTCACGAAGTCGTAAGCGCCGCGCTTCATTGCGTCGACCGCGGTGTCGACCGAGCCGTAGGCCGTCATCATGATGCAGATCGGTGCACGCGGCAGCTTCAGCGCGCGGTCGATCAGGTTCATTCCATCCTCGCCCGCGAGCCGCAGATCGGTCAGCAGCACATCGATCTGCTCGCGTTCCAGGACATCCATCGCCCCGCGAATGTCCTCGGCGACATAGGTATCGTATTCGTCATCAAAAAGACGGCGCAGCCCATCGCGGGTGTGCTTCTCGTCATCCACGATGAGAATGGTTGGTTGCATCAGTTCGTCAGCGGACAATCAGCCGACGGAGCAATTCTGGCCCATGGTGGCGCAAGCTTCCAGCGTGCGCTTTCCGAAGGCGTGCAAGCTGAAACTTGCGCTCCCGTCAATTTTCGCGGCCCTGGAGAAATGCATCTTCAAACGTGACCCATGCCGCAACCCGCTGGCGCAGCTGTTTTGCGCGTTCCGGTTCCCTCGTCGCGAGGTTGCGTTGTTCGTTCGGATCGCTGGCAAGATGGAAAAGCGATTCCTGCCCGGTGGTCACGTCGTAGATGTATTTCCAGTCGCCCTCCCGCACGCCGAAAACATCGCCCCCCGCGATTGCCATGAAATAGGCCCGCGCGGGTCGCTGCGAAGCAAACAGGCTGTGCCCCTGCCAGTTACCTGGCGGCTCTACTTCCAGCACGTCCGCCATCGTCGGATTCAGATCGACCTGGCCGCCGATCGTTTCCGCCCGTCGCCCCTGGGGAAACAAGCGCGGGTTCCAGATCATCAGCGGCACATGTACTTCCTCCTCGTAGACCGTCCAGGCATGGCCCCGCTGGTCGTGCGGATCGGCGAAGGCTTCACCGTGATCCCCCGTCACCACCACGAGCGTCTCGTCGGCTAAGCCGCGCTCGCGCAGTGCCGCGAAAATCCGGCTCAGTTGCGCGTCCGTCTCACGCAGGATCTTCAAATAGCGCGAGAAATCCGCCGCGAATCGCGCCTCCGACTTCCCCTTGTGGGACCCGGCCGGCGCGGCACCCGGGCCGAGCAGATATGGATCGTGCGTCTGATCGGTCCAGCAGACGGCGAAGAACGGCTGGTCCGGTTTCTCATCGATCCATTCGATCAACCGCTCCACCAGGCAGCGATCTTCCGTGCCCCACGAGCTCAGCGGCGGACACCCCAAGTCCGCTGCACCCTCGCACACATCGAACCCGCTCTGCCGTTCCAGCAGCCAGCGTTGATCGCCCCAATCGAGATCGCCGCTTGTGATATAGGCGGTGCGCGAACCGCGCGCCTGCAGCGCAGCGGCGAGCGTGAGCGGCCATGGCCGCCCGCCTTCGAGAAGCGAATAGTGCCACGGTAATCCCGGATAGACCGAAAAGATGATGGGCCGGAATGAGGCGTAGGTGAAACTGGCGTGCGCATAGATGTTATCGAACACCAGCGCGTGTTGCGCTTCCGCCGTTAACGTCGGCGTGAACTCCTGCGCATTGCCGTAGAGACGGAGGTATTTTGTGCCGACGGATTCGAGCACGATCAGGATAGCGTTCCTGGGTCGTGCCACACCATCGGGGACCTGGAAGTGCGAACCGGCGATCGCGCCGCGCGCGGCGAAGGTGCGAAATTCATCCCGGTATTCCGGCGGAAAATCTTTCGGAAAACTCGGCCTCCGTCCGCCGGCCAGCCGGATCGCTGTCGTGCGGATCAGCTCGACGTGCGGGCTGAGCCAGAGATGCGTCAGCGGTCCATCGTCCTGCCATTTTAGACGCAAGGCCATTCCCATGATGCACCAGAGGCTGAGGCCCCCGGCTGCAATCCGGATCGTGCGGCGGTTGCCTCCTACGAAAATTGCCAGCGCAAGAAAAAGAAGGGGCGCGCAGGCGAGAGCCACGCCGATCGGTAACGTGAGTCGCTCCACGACAGACGACCGAATGGTGGTCGCGTTACCCACCAGACCAATCAGCTCGTAGGTGAGCGGCCGATTGAAATAGCGGAACACGCCCACGGCTGCGACCGCGTAAGCAGCGCAGACCGCAAAAAACCCCAGAAACAGGCCGCGCAAGATTGCGGCCATTTTCCGCCGTCGCGCGGCCAGCCAAAGGACGAGCTCTGCCAGTAGGCCGGAGGCGAGCGCAAACAGCACATCCGTCCACGTCGACGTAAGCAGAGTGACGACGCGCCGCGGAAACTCGGGAAACCAGGGTGCGTCGGGTGTGACGGCTTTCGCCACGAGGAGGAGCAACCCAAGCCAGCAGCCGGCGCGCAGCATGCCGAGCGCAGAGGGGACCGATCCTCGACTCGTTAGGCCGGGAGGTTCATGTTCAGTCACAACGATGCTCTTCGAACTAGCGGAACCTGGTAGGGACGCCGCGCTGCGGCGTCCAGCTCGCGTCGATGCAATTCAATTTGCGGAGGATTGCCTTCTGGCCACGCGCCTCGGACAGCGCAGCGCGCTGTCCCTACCGTGCGCTCACTTCGGTGCCGTCCACTGGTCCACCCAGTCGTTCACCGTTTTGTACCACAGGCGGGCGTTCTGCGGCTTCATCACCCAGTGACCTTCGTCCGGAAAGTAGAGCATCTTGGAAGGCACCTTCAGCCGCTGCAAGGTGGTGAAGAGCTGGAACCCTTCCGCAACATCGAGGCGGTAATCCAGTTGGCCGTGGATGACGAGCGTTGGCGTCTTGAACTTCTCGGCGAAAAGATGCGGCGAAAACTTTCGGTAGAGCTCCCGGTTCTTCCACGGTGGGCCCTTGAATTCCCACTCGATGAACCAAAGCTCCTCGGTTGTGCCGTAGGCTGCTTCGGTGTTGAAAACGCCATCGTGCGACACGATGCATTTAAAGCGATCGGTGTGGCCAAGGATCCAGTTCGCCATGTAACCGCCGTAGCTCGCGCCCATCGCCGCCACCCGCTTGCGGTCGATGAACGGATACGTCTTCTCCACGTAGTCGAGTCCCTTCATCAGGTCGACATACGGTTTGCCACCCCAATCGCCGCTGATCGAATCGGTGAACGCCTGCCCATATCCCGTCGAGCCGTGGAAGTTGATCATGACCACCACGTAATTGCCCGTCGCGGCAAAGAGCTGCGCGTTCCAGCGATATGTCCAGGAATTCCCCCACGCGCCTTGTGGCCCGCCGTGGATCAAAAACTTCAGCGGATATTTCTTCGCCGGATCGAACCCCGGCGGTTTTAATAGGAAGCCCTGAACGTCTGCGTTACCGGCTCCTTTAAACGTGAATGGTTCCAGCGGCTGCATGTCGATCTGCGACAGCAGCGCGTCATTCATGTGCGTAACGGCTGCCGGTCCATCTTTTTGTGAAACGTCAATCCGCCAGATCTCGTTAGGCCCGCCGATTGACGCACGTGAAAAGAAGAGCTGGTTCCCGGCTCCGAATGCGAGATCGTCGCTGTGTAAACGTGCGATTTCGGAAGGCTGCTTCGCGTCCAAAGGGAGCGACCAAATCGGCGCTTCGCCACGGTCTTCGGCTGAGAAAAAGAGCGCCTTCGCATCTGCCGTCCAGGCGAAGCTGCCGACGGAGCGATCCCATTCCGCACTTGCGTTGCGCGTCTGCCCCAGCTGCCGCTGATAGAGAATGAGCGACTGCTTGTCCGCCTCGAAACCCGCCCGCGCCATCGATTTCCATGCGATGTGTTTTCCGTCCGGGGAATAGGCAGGCGTGTTGTCGTTGCCGGGGCTGGTCGAAATTTTCTTTGGCTCGTGGCGCATGCCTCTGGCTTGCGCTTCATCGGGCCGCAAGCCGGAGGCATGCGCTACATCGATCGGGACAAGGAAGATTTCGTTGTTCGTGCTCGTCGCTTCGACTTCATCGATGT
>JBHENA010000188.1:0-4608 GCA_046262275.1 Chthoniobacterales bacterium | reverse complement strand
GTACATGCTGTTCGTCTTCGGCCGCGAAGTGGAACGCTTTATCGGCCGGCGCGCGTTCGTCGTTTTGTATCTGGCTCTGCTGCTTGCTCCGACCGTGCTTCTGACGCTGTGGGGACTCGGCGAACGCACCGGGATCGCCGGCTCTTCAGCTGTGCACTTCGGTGTCTTTGTCGCTTTCGCCACAATTTATCCGCGTCTCGAGATGTTCCTGCGCATCATGGCGAAGTGGGTGGCGGTTGTGCTGGGCGCGATCCTTACGCTGCAGTTGTTCGCCGCTCACGCCTGGCCGGAGCTGGCGGTGCTCTGGTTAAGCGTCGGCGGCGCATTTCTCTTCATCCGCATGCGCGGCATTGGCGGCGAACTCGACTGGTGGAGCAATCTGAAGTCGAAATTCCAGCGGAAGCCGAAGTTTGAGGTGGTGCCACGGGCAAAACCAGCGCGCACCATCGAACCCGAAAACCTGCACGAATCGATCGACCCACTGCTGGAAAAAATCTCAAAGTTGGGCATCAACAGCTTGACCGCGAATGAGCGGCGAGCGCTCGACCGGGCGCGCAATCAGCTCCTCAACAAACGGCGGTGAAGGACGCGGCCGACGCGCCGACGCAGCTGGGCGGCTACAGTTCCGCCGCTCCCGCAGCCCGGCTCCGCATCAGCGTCGTCATTCCTTCCTGGCGCGACGCGGAAAACCTGAAGGTGCTGGTGCCGGCCCTGGCCGGGCTGGACGGCATCAGCGAACTCATCATCGTCGATGCCTCCGCTGATAGCTCCACCGAACAACTCGCCCTGCAACATAGAGCGATCCTGCTCAAGTGCTCCGCTCCGAATCGCGGCGCGCAGATGAATGTAGGAGCGATGTTCGCCTCCAGCGAGGTGGTCGTTTTTCAGCATGCCGATACCAGCCTGACGGATGCTCATCTGCGGGCGATCGAGGGCGCCCTGCGCGAGCGCGAGATTATCGGCGGCGCGTTTTATCGGAAGTTCGACCGTCGTCACCCGCGGCTGGGGTGGCTCGAGCGCGTGGCGCGCTTTCTCACCCGCCACGGCGGCACGTTTTATGGCGACCAATCACTCTTCGTCCGGCGCGACGTTTTCCTGCGCCTGGAAGGATTCGCCAAAATTCCGCTCATGGAAGATGTGGAATTTTCGCGCAGGCTTCGCGCGGCAGGGAAGGTCGTCGTGCTTGATCCGCCGGTGCAATCATCCCCGCGACATCATCTGCAGAAGGGCGCTTGGCGAACCACATTCCAGAACGCGCTTTTCATTCTGCTCTATAAACTCGGCGTCTCCGCGGAACGATTACACCGCTGGTACTATCATGACGTGACGAAGCCCGACGCTCGCGCTGCAGCCGAGAAGCCGCATCTGCTGTCATCCTGAGCCGCGCAGACGGCGAAGGATCTCGTTGCGGGCCGTTGACCGTACCTGTTAGCGGGGAGCGTGTTCCGCCAGCAGTTGTGAGATCCTTCGGCGCGCTTCGCCTGCCTCAGGATGACATGCCATGGATGCCGCTCCGACACGGGTCACTCCAATCGCAGAGAACTTTCCCGCAGAATCTCGACGATCTCCTTCTCGGCTGCGGCACTCATAAGCGCGGCTCGTGTGGGTCTTTCCCGTGTTAGCCGCGCCAGTGCTCCGACGCAGACGAGGTAATCGCTAACCATCAGTTGCGGCACGCCGATGAAGAAGATCAGCTGCGCCGGCTCACGCGCCCCGTCGAACGGCACACCATCGCGGCTGCGTCCGATTCCGAGAATGATTTGCGTCACCCAGTTGGTTCGCGCATGCGGAAAGGCGATACCGTTACCCATGTAGGTCGTGTGCGCTTCCTCGCGCGCAATCACTTCCGCCAGAAACTTTTCCGGTTCGCGCACTTTCTCTTCGCCGCGCATTGTGAGAACGATCTCCCGGAGCGCTTGATTCCGGTTGCGCGCCCGCAGGTCGAGAGTGACGCGCTCTTCTTCGAGAACATCGGCGAGCACGACAGCCATGGGCGTAGCCGAGGAATTAGTGGATTCGCACGGCAAAGGCAGTTATCCAGTTAACGACTCCGCTGTGGCAAACGAAAATACTCCCCCGGCTCGGAACGAAGAGGCCACTCTCTCGCTCCAGCGCAGCATCTACGATCCGGGCTACGTCAATGCGCTCTCCCATTTCTACCGGGGCGAGCTGGGGCGGATCATGGTCTGGCGGCAGCGGCTCGATATCACCACCAACTGGGCCATCACGAGCAGCACCGCCATCATTACGATCGCTTTCTCGACGCGCGAAGTGCCGCACATCATCTTCTTTTTCAATCTCGCGATCGTCTGGGGAATGCTCTGGATCGAGGCGCGACGCTATCGGTTTTACGACGCGTTCCGCGCGCGCGTCCGCATGCTGGAGGCGCATTTTCTCGTCCCGATGGTGATGGAGAATCGCCAGATGCTGCAGGGGGAATGGAAAAAGCTCGTTTGCGAGGATCTGATCCTGCCGCGATTCAAGATCACCAAGCTGGAGGCGGTCGGCCGGCGACTGAAGCGCAACTACGTCTTCATCTTCATTCTCATCATGGTGGCGTGGATTACAAAAATCTTTCTCCACGCATCGGAGCCGGTCGACAATTTCTGGGCGTTTTATCGCGCGCTCAGTGTCGGGCACATTCCCTCCTGGCTGGTCGCCTTCATCTTCGCCGGCACTTTTGCGATCGTGATTGGCATCACGATTTACGTCGGCAAGAAAACAACCGGCGAGATTTCCGAGTTCGGCGCACATCGCTCGCTCTGGCGGATATGAGAGACGCCTTTGCGCGTTTGTGCGAAGTCATCGCGCAGCTGCGCGCGCCGGGCGGTTGCCCATGGGATCGGGAGCAGACCAACGAATCACTCGTGCCGAAGCTGCTCGAGGAAGCTTACGAAGTGGCGCACGCGGTCGCGGAAGGGAACGATGCAAACCTTCGCGAGGAGCTCGGCGACGTGCTCCTGCTCGTGGTCATGCACGCGCAGATCGCGAGCGAGCGCAGGCAGTTCGCGATCCAGCAAGTCATCGAGGAGATCACGGCCAAGCTCATTCGCCGGCATCCACACGTCTTCGGGGACAAACAAGCCCGCGATGCGGCCGCGGTTGTGAAGCTGTGGGACAACGTCAAGCGCAAGGAGAAGAATGCCGACAGCCATTATCTCGCCGGCGTGGCGGCGGCTTTGCCGGCGCTGATGCGGGCGCAGAAGGTGCAGAAGAAAGCCGCGCACGTGCATTTCGACTGGAGCGATCCGGCGGACGTGGTTGCGAAGGTGGACGAAGAGTTTGGCGAAACCAAAGCGGCCATCGAGGCCGACGAGCCCGAGAAGATTGCTGAGGAGATTGGCGATCTGCTCTTCGCGGTCGTGAATCTGGCGCGCCGCAACCAATTGGACGCGGAAACGCTTCTGCAAAGCGCGACGGACAAATTCGTTCGACGCTTCAACGCGCTGGAAGACGAGCTCCGCGCGCGCGGCAAGAGACTTGGCGAGCTAGGGCTGGAAGAGCTCGACGTGATCTGGAATGCGCAGAAGACTGCGACAGGTGCGTGAATGGGAAGCACGAGCGCGTCCAGTGCGTGCGAGGCGCACGCGGCTCGTCACCAGGATGGCGCCAAGCCGTGTCGTAACAAGACGTCAAAGGCTTCCTCGATGCTTGCGCCGAAGGCGGCGATCCCCTCTTCATGACCAGCCATGACAAA
This sequence comes from Chthoniobacterales bacterium, assembly GCA_046262275.1. GTDB lineage: Bacteria > Verrucomicrobiota > Verrucomicrobiia > Chthoniobacterales > UBA10450 > JACCTI01. Next base: position 911 of record JBHENA010000188.1, on the reverse strand, counting down.
GATCTTCAATTCCTTCACGTTCGTTCTCTCGAAGAGTCGCTGGACTTCAAAAGCCATCGCGGGTGTTCCGTATTCCACCTCCGGCGCAGTGGTCGGTGCGAGGTCGAGGAGCCGGTTCCAGAGCGCGGCTGAATGGCAATGAATCACAGCAGCTGCGTGCGGGTCGGATTCATACACAGCGGCGTGCGTTAGTGACTCCGAAGACGCCACCGCGACTCCCTCGCAGCGGACAGCGTTTCCGATAAGGTCGTACCAGACCACCTTTGCGCAATCGGCGGGCGTAAGTTCGGCAAGATAACCTGTGCCCGAACCTGTGATGTAGAACTCCTGGGTCGCGCCATTTCTCACGCTCAAATTTCCGTAGCCGATTTCGTTCGCGTCGACGCCAATCAGGCCCAGCTCGCGCAGCTTTCGCCGGCAGGCATTCAGCTCGTCGAAACCAGGAAACCAATCCAGCTTAACCGGGATTTGCTCGCAGCGGAACTTGACTGCACCCGTCTCGCTCACGGCGCGTGCTCAGGGAAAAGCGCGAGGATGCTCTTCTCGTTCGCCGCGCAAATACCGCGCTCGGTGATTAAGCCGGTCACGAGCCGTCGCGGAGTGACATCGAAGCCGTAGTTCACTGCCGGGCTGCTCTCGGGCGCGAGCCGGACTTCTAGGTGCCGTCCCTCCGCCCAACCATCCGCATACTTCACCTCCTCCGCGCCGCGGTGTTCGATCGGGATCTCCGAACCGTCGCGGCTCTCCCAATCAAAAGACGAGGAGGGCAATGCGACATAGAACGGGACCTCATTGTCCTTCGCGGCGAGCGCCTTCAGATAGGTGCCGATCTTGTTTGCGACATCACCTGTGTAGGTCGTGCGATCCGTCCCGACGAGGACGAGATCCACGTCGCCTCGCTGCATTAGATG
>JBHENA010000187.1:0-4626 GCA_046262275.1 Chthoniobacterales bacterium | reverse complement strand
TTTCACCTCCGACCTTCTTCACCAAGGTGATCGCAGACGCAGACGTGCCACCCGTCGCGAGCAGATCATCGATCAGCACGATGCGCTCTCCCTCTTGAATGCTATCGATGTGCATCTCCATTTCCGCCTCCCCATACTCGAGCGTGTAAGCGGCGCTTTCACATTTGTAAGGCAGCTTCCCCTTTTTCCGAATCGGGATCAGGCCCAGCCCAAGTTCGTAAGCGACGGCCGAGCCGAATAAAAAACCGCGGGCGTCGATGCAGACCACTTTGTCGATTTGCTTACCCTGGCAGCGCTCCAAAAACAGGTCGATCGCCTGCCTGAACAAACGAGCGTCGCTCAGCACCGGTGTGATGTCCTTGAAGATGATGCCCTTCTTCGGGAAATCGGGCACATCGCGGATCGCTCCGCGCAGTTCCTTCAGCATACCATCCTTCACCGGGCAGGATGGTAACGACTCCGCTTGCGTGGTCAACGCGTGATCGGCTCCAGGATTCGCCGCGATGAATCCTGCTGCGCGGTCGTCAGGCTTCAAGCCTGACTCGGCTGGCGGGCATCTTGCCTGCCGGATCGGAAGGGAGAGACTGAAGGCATAATAGCCTTGCGGTGGATACCTGAAGGCCCTTTGCTCTCGCTCCACTCACCGTCTCCCGGAGGCGCGGCCACCGATGAACGTGCAGCTTGCCATCGATCATCTTGAGGAGCTCTGGCCCACAAAATTGCGCGGCGCACGTGTGGGGGCATTGCTGCACCCCGCATCGGTATCCTCAACCTTGGTGCATAGCTCTCGCATGCTCGAGCGGCAGAATGGGACGCTCTTCAAACTCGCTGCCTTCTTTGGTCCGCAACATGGTTTCCTCGGCCAGACGCAGGACAACATGATTGAGTGGAAGGGTTACGAGCACCCGCGGCTAGGCATTCCGGTTTACAGCCTCTACGGCGAACAGCGCGAGCCGAGCGAGACGATGCTGGACGGGATCGACGTTCTTCTCGTTGACCTGCAGGACATCGGGAGCCGCTATTACACCTTCATCTGGACGCTCTACCTGGTGATGAAAGCCTGCGCGGCTGCGGGCGTTTGCGTTCTCGTCCTGGATCGGCCAAACCCGATCAATGGCGTCACGATCGAGGGGCCCGTGCTCGATCCGCAATACCGGTCATTCGTGGGGTTGCATTCGCTTCCGATCCGCCATGGCCGCACCATGGGCGAACTGGCGCAGCAGTTTCGAGACGAGAAGTTCAACAGCTGCGAGCTGATCGTGTTGCCAATGAATGGATGGGAGCGGCAGATGTGGTTCGACGACACGGGCCTGCCATGGGTGATGCCCTCACCGAATATACCGACGCTCGATACCGCGACCGTTTACCCGGGTATGTGCCTGCTCGAGGGCACGAACGTTTCCGAAGGGCGAGGGACGACGCGGCCATTCGAAATTTTCGGCGCGCCGTTCATCGATGCGGAACGTCTTGCCGAGGAGCTGAATGCTGCCGGGTTGGCAGGCGTTTACTTCCGCGAAAATTATTTCCAGCCGACGTTTCACAAGTTTGCCAGCGAACTTTGCGGTGGCGCCCAGATGCACATCACGAACCGCGAAACCTTTCGGCCATTCGAGACCGGACTCACTATCATACGCCACATCCGCCGGCGTTATCCGAAGTACTTCCAATGGAAACAGCCGCCATACGAGTACGAGTACCACCGTCTGCCGATCGAGGTGTTGCTCGGCGGACCCGTGGCGGATTTTTTTCCCGAGTAACGCCGCGGCGACTCGCGGCGTGCAGCGCAATTTTCTTGAGCTGCACTGCGCATGGGGAGCTTCCGGACAACGCCACCGATCGGATGTCGGACGATGAATTGCGGGCCTATCGCGAAGAGCGCATCGCGGAGCTGCGCCAGCGCTTATCAACGCTCAGGCCGGAGCGAACTGCCGACGGCACATTGTATTCCAGAGTGTTCTTCTGCACGATCTACTACACGCCGAAAGAGTCCGGTTTCACGGCCGAGCGCGGCTTTGATGCGACGCCGGTCAGCGCGCGCGGCCTGAGCGGTCGCAAATATCCACGCGATTTTCTCGCGGCGGTGAAGAAGGAAGGCTTCGGCCGCCTTATAGTGCCGGTAAACGGACGCAATTACCTGCAATGGCAAGGCGACGGCCGCTACGGGTTCGCGGCGGCGCCGCTCGGCCGGCGAGGCGAGGTGCTGCAACCGCGGCGCTCATGTGCGATCTCGACGCGGAACAAGTTCCTGCGTCAGCATCGGGCGATCACGATCAAGTCGCCGACTGTGAATGACGAAACCGGCAGCGATGGATGGTACATCTGCGACACGGGCCCCGGAGTTCATCCGCTGCAGATTGATCTCTACTGGGGCGAAGACGAGCCGCGCGGCGCGATCGGCCGTCAGTGCGCGCGGCCCGCAGGCACCTGGATGGAATACGCGTTCGAAGTGGACGTGACGGCGAAAGAATGACGTATGGACTTGCTCGTAAAACTCTACGCGCTGCCGGCGCTAGCGCCGCTGGAGCCCGCCCCAGAGAATGTCACCATTCGGCGCGCATTCGCGGCAGAGAAGACACTCCTCGCACGGTGGATTGGGCAGCATTTCAGTGACGCCTGGGCAAGCGAGTCGGAAGCAGCGTTCGCGCGTCTGCCCGTGTCATGCTTTGTCGCAACTGCCGAAAATCGGCTGGTGGGTTTTGCCTGTTACGACGCGACGGCGCGCGGGTTCTTTGGGCCCATCGGCGTAACGGAAAGAGAGCGCCACCACCGGGTCGGACGCGCCCTCTTACTGTCGGCTCTCCACGATATGGCAGGGCAGGGATATGGCTACGCGATCATCGGCGGCGCGGGCTCGCAGGAATTCTATCGGCAGCATGTGGATGTGATGGAAATCCCCGGCTCAGTCCCTGGATTTTACCGCGGCATGCTCAAAGAGTGAGAGATGTCGCTCGCGAGAACAGCTTTGCCGTCACGCTTCGGTTCCGTGGCGATCTGCCATTCTTCCTGAAGCGGAGCGAAGCGCCGGGGCCCGTGATTCGGCGGCTGCGCGAGAAAACCGCCGTCAAAGACGTGATCGAAGCGTGCGGAGTGCCTCACACAGAGGTCGATCTGATCCTGTGCAACGGCGTGCCGCGCACTTTCACGTTCCACCTTCTCGCAGACACCACAGTTGAGATTTATCCGGTCCGCGCGGCAGATGAATTGCACAGCGCGCATCGCTTGCAACGGCGACAGGTCACGCGCTTTGTGGTTGATGGTCATCTGGGGAAACTCGCTCGCGACCTGCGACTCCTCGGGTTTGATGCCCTCTACAGCAGGGATGCAAGAGACGACGCACTCTTGCGTGCGGCGATCGAGCAACAACGCGCGTTGCTCACGCGCGATCGGCGTCTCCTGATGCACGCTGTGCTCCGGGACGGCTACTGTCCGCGCTCTGATCAAGCGGAGGAGCAGATCGTGGAGGTGGTGCGTCGGTTTGAGCTCAAATGGGCGATGCGGCCATATACTCGCTGCTCACGCTGCAACGGAATCCTCCAGCGTGTGGCGAAGGAGAGTGTCGTCACGGAACTCGAGCCGCTGACGCGCATTTACTACGAGGAGTTCCGCCAGTGCGTGGATTGCCGGAACGTGTATTGGTCCGGCTCGCACTTTGCGAAACTACAAGCTCGTCTGGAGCGAATTTGCGCGCGAGTGGCGGGCCACGCCGACGCACGCAATCAGCAGTGAAGTGCCTCCGGCATTCGTGGTCTAAAGCTGACGAACCAGCCGCAGGTGCAGTTGCTGTACCAGCCATGGTTACGTGTGCGGTGGGCGCGATGCCGGGTGTCCGCGGAAGTCAGGCATCCTGCCTGACTCGGCCGGCGGGCATCTTGCCTGCCGGATCGGAAACGACAGGCTGGAAGCCTGTCTGCCGAGTCAGCCAGGATGGCTAACCTCCGGCGCTTCTCGCGTACAAGAAAAATGCCGGACAGCTGTTCAGCCGTCCGGCATTGCACGATGTCAGCAATCAAACAAAAACTGAATTGTGCGCTACCGTTTCGTGTTTCTCTGAGCCTCAACGCGTTTCCTTGTTGAGGGCTTAACGGCATGTCTCCAATCCCGAAGGACTGAAGGGTTAGCCGTCGACCTATTCAAACCACTCTTCAGAGTTAGCCGAAGCTTTCTCTTAGGTGATTGAATTTCTCCTTAGAAAGGAGGTGATCCAGCCGCAGGTTCCCCTACGGCTACCTTGTTACGACTTCATCCCAGTTACCGCTCATAGCGTAGGCGGCTACCTCCCATTGCTGGGTTAGTGCGCCGACTTCGGCTACAAGTGACTTCCATGATGTGACGGGCGGTGTGTACAAGGCCCGGGAACGTATTCACGGCGCCGTAGCTGATGCGCCATTACTAGCGATTCCGGCTTCATGGAGTCGAGTTGCAGACTCCAATCCGAACTGGGCCCAGTTTTACTAGATTTCCTCCACCTCGCGGTCTCGGATCGTTCTGTACTGGGCATTGTAGTACGTGTGCAGCCCTGGCCGTAAGGGCCATACTGACTTGACGTCGTCCCCACCTTCCTCCCCGTTTCACAGGGCAGTCTGAACAGAGTGCTGTCCAATCAAGGACGTGGCAACAGTTCACAGG
>JBHENA010000186.1:4161-4644 GCA_046262275.1 Chthoniobacterales bacterium | reverse complement strand
GAACGGATATCGCGCGATGTCCGAGGGCGGCGGAAGAGCCATCAGCGCCGGATGCGACGCCACATAGGCCGAAACCTCCTGCCGGATCCGCGCTTCTTCCTCGGCCGGAATGCAGGGCCCGGGCTGACGCAATCCCACCCCACCTCCGCGCGCCATCTCGCCCTCTGGCGGCGGTCCTCCGCGCAGAGCTGTTGCCGCGCAGCTTAACAACAGGATGACCCCACAACCCACTCGGGCGCAGGCATGGCTGAGATCGGTCATGTGCTTCGGAGCAGCGATCATATCGTGTCACCGCTAAGAAGGGCAAGCTATGAAACCACGGATGGGCCTAGAGTGCTATTCTTCCACAGATCAGAGAACGATTTTCATCGATTCTGCAAAGCCGGAAAAACCTTGCGCAAATCTGTCGATGAATTTCATCCGTGCGCGCGTCTCGATAGTTCGGGAACCGCGTTGTTTGTCCGCAGATTGAAGACCATTTTC
>JBHENA010000186.1:615-4151 GCA_046262275.1 Chthoniobacterales bacterium | reverse complement strand
CCCGCCGCATGGCCTCCGCATCCTGCGAGAGCGAGTACCCTATTACCGCCGCCTCTCTCAGGGTGAGCAACGAGAGCTGCGGAGTCTCATTCGCGTTTCACCTCGCCGGCAACTTCACAGCCGAAACAGCGCAAGCGCCACTAAAATCTTCGGGAACCGGCGCACTCGAAGAGCTGCCGGCGCAGGTAGATTGTGCGCCATCTGCGGCTAAGAGGCTGACTCCGTGGACGGCGAAGAAGAACTGGACCCGGCGGGTTTCCGTCTCCGCGGCGTCTTCGTCTTCTTTGCAGGACGGGGACGCGACCTGCGCTTCGCTGCCTTTGATTTGCCGGCGGCCGCCGCTCTGCGCTTCTTCAACGCCGCCGTAACAGCTGTGACGACTACGGGCACAGCGGCGGCGACAACGGCGGCGGTTATTTTGCCGATGGTGGTGGAGAGTTTCCGGGCCATGGTCGCAGTATCGCAAATCAGGCGCCGTGCGGCAACGCTTTACGTTAAGGCCGCGCGATGTGCGCCGCTGAAGTTTGAAGGATGTGCGCGTCTCGAGATGACTGATGAGATCCGGCGCGGGTTGTACCGCCTTGCGCGCACGAGAGAAGACAAATAGCGAAGGCGTGCTCCAGTTTAAGCGCGCGCTCGTCACCAGAGAGTATAAGGTGAAGATCAGATCGCTTCTCGGTCGCCTCGCATTTCAGGCGTTGTTCGTTGCCGCAAAATCATGACTTACGACCGTCCGGACCTCACCAGTCCTGGAAATATCGCGGGGGCAGTCATCGTTCTCGTGCTGTTCATCGTCTTCATGCCTTTCCTCGCGATCTTCCTTCCGATCGCGATCGCAATTCTGATCGCGCTCTACTTGATGTCGGCCCGTGCGGAGAAGAGTTCGCGGGCTGCGGCGAGAAAAAGGATGCATGGCGCCGAGAGCAAATTAGAGATCGAGGCAAGCGGATTGGCGCTGAACGACTGGGGCGTTTTTTATGGAGCGTTCGGCAAGTCGACCGTCGAAATGAGCTGGGATGAGATTACTTTGGTGTCGGAGCCGGCAATTGGGGTGCTCGAATTTCGCAGCAGCAAAGGCCCGGCGATCACCGTCGACCTTGGACAGGACCGCTACTTCGAGGTGATCTGGGGCGTCCATTCCATGATTCCGAACCGCACAGAGTTCCTCCTCGATCCCGCGACAGGCGAATTGACTCTGCTCGGACGGCTGCGCAGGCAGGTTGAGTTCCGCGGCCGGTGGGGCAGTCTGGTCTTCACGAATGAAGCGATGCAGCACAACGGCGTCATCATGATGTGGCCGGAGATCACCAGCGTCTCGGAAGAGTATTTTCCCGGCATCGAGAACGAGACCAACCCGTACTGGGTGCTTGCGGTCCGAAGCGGGCGCCATTCGTTCGAACTGAGCAGCACCAGCTTCTGCGACGGTCCTATGCTTTGGGATACGGATTATGACCTGATCAAGAGCATCATCGCGCAGAAGCTCCCGGACAAATTCAGCTATCAGCGGCGTGTTCCGACTGGTCGCGTGCGGGCGTGCGACGAATACAATCGCTGTCGAGAGGCGACCAGAGCGGCATTCACGCTCGCGCTCAAGAGCGGCATCTTCACCCCGTGCGAGAAGTTTTTCCGTCATATGACCGCGCTCGTCGACAGGTTCGGCCTCGAGGGTTCCTGCGACACGCTCACGCTCTACCAGGATTACGCGGAGCTGCTGGACCGCACGAATCGCCCGCGGGAAGCCGCCCACATGCACGAGCGAGCCAGGAGGACGGCGAAGGGATCCTGATGTGATCCGAGTATAGAGCCGTGTTCGAGGCGCTAAGAAAACGGCGGCGGCGGCGATTTGAAAAGGGGCCGTTTCCCGCCGCATGGCTCCGCATCCTGCGAGAGCGAATACCCTATTACCGCCGCCTCTCTCAGAGTGAGCAACGAGAGCTGCGGAATCTCATTCGCGTTTTCCTTGCGGAGAAGAAGTTTGAAGGCTGCGGAGGACTGGAAATGACGGACGAGATCCGGGTAACGATCGCGGCGCAAGCCTGCATTCTCCTGCTCAATCGCGAGCACGATTATTATGCAGGATTGCGTTCTGTTCTCGTTTACCCAAGCTCCTACGTGGCGCCGTCGCGGTTTGTGGATGCCGCGGGCGTTGTGCACGAAGGTGGTGAGAGCAGGCTCGGCGAAGCGTGGATGCGGGGAGCGATCATTCTTTCGTGGGATGATGTGCGCCGGGCTTCAGGTGATTTCCAGGATGGACACAACGTGACCCTGCATGAGTTTGCGCATCAGCTCGACCAGCAGGACGGAACCTTCGACGGCGCGCCGCTCCTCGAGAAGCGATCCCACTATCGCTCGTGGGCTCGCATCCTGATGAAGGAGTACAAAGCGCTGCAAGCCGTGACCGAACGGGGAGAGGCGAGCGTCATCGATCGATATGGCGCGAGCGATCCCGCGGAATTCTTCGCCGTGATCACGGAAGCGTTCTTCGAAAGGCCAAAGGCTCTCAAAGGAAAGCACCCGGAGCTTTACGCAGAACTGAAGCGATTCTTCCGGCAGGATCCAGCGGCACGACTGGAAGCAATGTCGAAAACCTACCCCTCTACGAAACGCGAGGCGTAGAATTCTAGAACTGCGCGCGCACATGTCATCACCTTTCCGAATCCGCTGCTCGAGGCGAAATCGGCTAGTACCGTCCACGTGGCGTGCAAGGCTGATGACGAAATCGCGGGCGAGTTGGAGCGCGTTGTAAGTCGCACCAGTCCGGTGCGCGATCCCCCGGCCCGCTACGTTGGATTGACGGTACTAACGCGCGTGGCATGATGGCTCCCGCCATTATGTCTGTCCCTCAACCGCCGAACGTTTTTGCGCCCGAAGGCGCGATCGATCTCCACGTTTCTCCCGAGATTCGCGCGAAGCTTCGCGCGATGATCGATCAGAACCCGAAGCGTTTGGTGGTCGATCTTTCCCGCGTCCCCTATGTGGACAGCTCGGGTCTGGCGGTCCTGATCGGCGCGATGCAAAGCCTGGAAAGCGAGGGCGGCATTTTCATGCTCGCCGGAGCGCAGGACGCAGTGCGTTTGATTCTAGAAAGCGCGCGACTCGATCAATACTTTCTGCTGTTCCCGACGGTTGACGAGGCGCTGGCCGCTCCCTAGAGCGTTCAGTTTCCACCGCTTCTAGTTCGCGGTAACGGCGCGGGTCGCGCTACCGCCATTGCTGCTCCTGACGGTGATGTTCACCGGGTTGGAGGCAACGGAGGTGAAGATCCGGCTGTATTTTCCGGGCATGAAAACTGAAATGTTTCTCGGATTTACGGTAAGTCTTCTACTGCTCTACGGCTCTGTTTTGGCTGAAGATAAGCTGAGAACGTCCCCAGCCGAGTTGGCACGGCTCAAAGAGCTAAACAGAAGCGCCAAGATCGTGTCGCAAAGCGACGAGGAGCTTCGGAAGCTGATGGTCGGGAAATGGACGACGGGCCGCCACGAGTATTTGTATCGGGCGGATGGCACATGGCAGATGCTGCCGGCTGACATTAGCAC
>JBHENA010000186.1:0-605 GCA_046262275.1 Chthoniobacterales bacterium | reverse complement strand
CATCCAGAACCGTCAACTAATCGAGGAAGCGCGGTTCGAGAAGGACTTTGTCTCCACCGGTGCGCGCACTTTCATCGAGGTGACGCCGAAGCAACTTGTGCTTAGGAATGAGGATGGGCCGTATCCCTTTCGTTACGTACGGATCGAATGAGTCGGAGTGGGACTGGCACTTGTGGGAAGTGGCGAGTGACGAGTAGGAGTGATGAACAACCTGCGCGATTCGCTTGCTCGTGCGAACTCTGGCATTGCTCATGAACCTGCCAGGTCCGCAGCATCTTGGCTTCGCGTATTTTGTTTCCGAGCTGCTCTTGACCGTCACCCGGCGTTCGCGCGGCGATGGCGCGCGGCAGGACCGCAGCACGCTTCGCCTTTTGTGGCTGGTGATCCTCGGGAGTGTGGCTGCGGGCGTTTTCGTCGCGATGCATGTCGGAGCGAGCGCGCTGCCGAATCGTAATCTCTGGCGTCTGCTCGCTCTGGCGCTCTTTGTTTCAGGTATCGTGCTCCGTTGGTGCGCAATCATCACCCTGGGGCGGTTTTTCACGGTCGATGTGCAGATCGCGAAAGATCACGAGCTGGTAGAGCACGGACCGTTTCGGGTCGTGCGA
>JBHENA010000185.1:0-4656 GCA_046262275.1 Chthoniobacterales bacterium | reverse complement strand
AGGTAAATCGTGGGACCTTCGAGCAACGATGTTTCCATCGAAGCTAGCGCGACAGTGAATGTCGCACCGCGTCCGACGCCAGCGCTTTCTGCCGTGATCGTACCGCCGTGTAAATCGACGACGCGTTTCGAAATCGCCAGGCCTAGACCAAGCCCGCCGTACTGAGTGGTGGTCGTGCGGCCGCCTTGCTCGAACGCGTCAAAAATTCGCGGCAGCAATTCCGGAGCTATACCGACGCCGCTGTCGGCGATTTCCACTACGATGCGGTCGCCTTCGTTCCAGGTCCGCACGCCGATCGAGCCTCCGACGGCAGTGAACTTGACCGCGTTCTTCACCAGATTCCAGAATACCTGCTGGATCCGGGCCGCATCCGCCCAACAATGATGTTGCTTCGCTTCCAATCTGCGGGTAACCGCGAGCTTCTTACCGGCTAGATCAGCCGCGGAGATATTGAGCGCGTGCTCCAGTTCGATGTGAACGTCGACGGCGTCCTGTCGCAGTTCGAGTTTTCCGTGCGTGATGCGCGTCAGGTCCAGCAAATCGTCGATGAGAAGCGCCTCGAGCTCGACGTTACGCTGCAGCACCTCGAGATCGCGCCGAAGGTCATCGGAAATGTCGGTCTGCCGTCGGAGCGACGCGATCGTCATCAGCACCGGCGTCAAAGGCGTGCGCAGTTCGTGCGAAAGCATCGCAAGAAATTGGTCCTTCGCGCGGTTCGCTTCTTCGGCGACGAGCTTTGCCTTTTGGAGTGCCGTTTCAGCCCGCCGCCGGTCGGTGATATCGAGAAACGTCGTCACGGCGCCGCGGAGCTCGCCGTCGCGGATGATCGGATAGGCCCAATATTCCACCGGGAAACTGCTGCCGTCCTTTCGGAAAAACAGCTCGTCATCGACGTGCGCCGGCTTCCCGGTCGAAGCGGTCACGTAAATGTGACATTCCGCTTTCGGGTAGTGCGAACCATCGGCGCGCGAATAGTGAACCACGTCGTGCAACTTGCGGCCGATCACTTCTTCCTCGCTCTCAAAGCCGAGCATGCGCAGGAACGAAGTGTTGCAGTGCGTGGTCACGCCATCCTGATCCACTCCGTAAAATCCATCTGCCGCAGAATCGAGCAGCAGCCGCACAAATGCTTCCTTCTCCCGCAATGCGTCCTCCGCGTTTTTGCGCTCGGTGATATCCGCACGAAAAACTGCGACCCCGTCCAGCGCGGGATAAATGCGCGTCTCTAGCCAACAACTCCAACGTTCGTAATACTTCTCGAATTGCTGGGGTCGCTGCGTCTCGACGGCGCGCTGCGCATGCTGGTAAAATGTGCCACCCACCGCATCCGGATAAAGGTCCCAGATCCGTCGCCCGATCATCTCGTCACGCGAGACATCGGCGTATTCCGCAGCCTTATCGTTTACAAAGGTGTAACGCCAGTCGTGGTCGAGCGCGATGAACGCGTCGCTGATGCCCGTCAGGACGGTCTCACGTTGAGCGATCAAGTCGCGGACCTCGCGCTGCCGGTAGCGGGCGCGCAGAGCTACCCTTACCGCGCTGATGAGGGTAACACTCCGAAGCGGGCGCTCGAGCAGGGTCACGTTCCCAGCAGGTCCGAAGATATCGACTACCTCCAGACTCATCCGGTCGCCTCCTCCGGTAGTCGTTAGGATGATGATCGGTATATCCGACCACGGGGGTTGCTCCCCGAGAGCTGCGAGTAGCAACGGCAACTCCTGCGCGACGAGCGCCTCTTCCGCAATTATCACCGCGAGCGTCGTGTCCCCGACGCGATCGGAACACTCCGCCAACCCTTCGCAGGGGCGCGCAGGGATCCCAGCCTGCTCGAGAACACCCGCTGCGAGCGTCGCATCCTGGCCGATCGGAGCAACGATCAGCACAGCGTCGGACACAGGCTTAGCCGTTGTCATCAGCACGCGGCGCCGAGGCCTCCGCGAGAACTCCCGATCCAGCCGAAACCGGCACGCCGCCTAACACTCCACGCAAATGTCTTAAGGGCGGGCCAACTGATATTCCCGAAGCGCTCAGCTTTAACTCGCGGATCGTATTCTCATGTTTACCAGTGCGTTTTTTGATCACAGACAAAGCCTTATGAATGCCACCATTATGTTCAAAAAAGCGCAATGCCACCACCGTGTCAGCGAGATAAGTCACGTCGATGGGTGTCTGCATATTCCCGAGCAACCCGTGAGGGGTGATCACTAACATCGTAACAACGCCTAGCTGATTCAGATAAGTAAGAAGCTCATGTAGCTGAAGATTCAAGTTTCTCTCTTCTGCCATGCAGTGAAGGTAGCCGTTCAAACTATCAATATAGATAAACTTGGCACCTTCTTCTTCCACCGCGTGACGAATGTGCGAGGAGAGCTGCCCCGGGGAAAGCTCAGCCGGATCAACCTGTAAAACTGAGACCGTGCCGGAATCCACAAGTCGGTCTAGCTCTAGTCCTAGTCCTCTGGCACGGGCAAAAAGGATCGGTAGGCTCTCATCAAACGTGTAGATCGCGACCTTCTCCCCTCGCTTAGCAGCTGAAACCGCAAAGGTTAGTCCAATACTTGATTTACCGGACCCGGGCGGCCCAGTGAACAAAGTGCTGGTGCCGCGCGCCAGGCCTCCGCCTAGCAGGACGTCGATACCTTTGATACCGCAGGAAACATTCTCGTCGGGGAAGTTCCGGTGATGCTCGGCTGCCACGAGCCGCGGAAAAACGACGATACCCCCCTTTTCTATCACGTAGTCATGATACCCACCGCGATAGGTAGTTCCCCGGACTTTCTTGATGCTTAGGCGTCGCCGCTCCGACCCGTATTCGGGAGCTAACTGCTCCAGCACGAGAACCCCGTGCGCGAGACTTAAGACATGACTGTCCATTCCATCGACACTGAGATCGTCTAGCAGCAAGGTGGTGCAGTTCTGACCGGCCAGATATTGCTTAAAAGAAAGAATCTGGCGTCTGTAACGGAGCGAAGTTCCGGAAAGAAGGCGCAGCTCGGAAAGAGAATCGAATGCCACCCGAGTCGGCTTAGTCCTTTCAACTGCAGTAAGCAGCAACCGGGTTGTCTCCGTCAGCTCCACCTCGGAAGCATGAAACAAGGTGTTCTGCGACTGTTCCGAGAGCTGTTTTTCGATAGCCGATAGCTCAACGATCTCGATCCCCTCCAGCGACCACCCGTGTGACGCAGCTACTTCTTCCACCTCGTCCCGGGTTTCAGATAAGCTGATATACAGCACCTTTTCGCCGGCCCGCGCGCCGGTGAGCAGAAATTGCAGCGCCAGCGTTGTCTTCCCAGCTCCGGGCTCTCCTTGTAATAAGTAAAGCCGCCGCGCGGGGAATCCGCCCTTGAGGACATCGTCGAGGCCGGAGATTCCCGTAGGAACCTTCGATTTGGAAGCAGCTGCTTTGGTCACTGGCGCGGGATTCTACGGGCAACGCGAAGCAATGCCAGCACGATCGGCGATCGTTCGCCGGAGTGGTGATCTCGTTCCCACGTCTTTTCGGACTGTCTCGATAATGACAATCTTGAACCGCGCTCCGGCCAAACGATCTTATTCGATGTCAAAGGGGCTCGAGATCAATTTGGTCGTCCCCGATCTCTGGCAACAGGAGGCGGTCCGCGCTTTACAGGCGGGCCGCGATGTGGTCGTGCAAGCTCCCACTGGGTCGGGCAAAACCTACATTTTCGAACTGCTTTATCCCTCGCTGAAAGGCCAGGCAATCTTCACCGTCCCGACTCGGGCTCTTGCCAATGACAAACTAGCGGAGTGGCGCGCGAAAGGCTGGGACGTGGGCATCGCGACCGGCGATCTGGCGCTCAATCTCGACGCGAAGGTGCTGGTCGCCACGCTCGAGACCCAGCGTGCGCGCTTCCTCCGCCGCGACGGTCCGAAGCTGCTCGTCGTCGATGAATATCAGATGATCGGCGACCCCGTTCGCGGCGTTCACTACGAGCTCACCCTCGCGCTCGCGCCGCCGCAGACGCAGCTGCTGCTGCTCAGCGGAAGCGTCGGCAACCCGCAGGACATCGTTGCCTGGTTCCAGCGCATCGGACGCGACGCCGTTTTGATCTCGCATGGGGAACGTCCGGTCCCGCTCGAGGAAGTCGACCTGCGCAATCTCTCCGACTCCGCCTTCGTGCAGGCGAAAGGCTTTTGGCCGCGCATGATCGGGCGGGCCTTGCGCGCTGATCTCGCGCCTGTTCTCGTCTTCGCGCCGCGGCGGAACGCCAGCGAAGAGATGGCGCAATCGATCGCGTCAGCCGTGAGTATTCGCGATCCGCTCCCGCTCTCGCCCGCGCAGGAAGCGCTCGCCGGCAAGAAGCTGTCGAAGCTCCTCCGCAACCGCGTCGCCTATCATCATAGCGGGTTGAGCTACGCAGTCCGTGCCGGCTTGATCGAGCCGCTCGCGAAGGCGGGGCAGCTCAATGTCGTCGTCGCGACGATGGGTCTCGCGGCCGGCATAAACTTCTCCATGCGGTCCGTGCTCATCACCGGGACGAGTTTCATGGCAGGTAACTTCGAGCGTCACGTCCAGCCGGATGAGTTGTTGCAGATGTTTGGTCGCGCCGGACGGCGCGGACTTGATGACACCGGCTACGTCCTGCTCGTGCCGGATATTCCACGGCTCGGCGACGCGCGGCCGCGACAGTTAAAGCG
>JBHENA010000184.1:4351-4733 GCA_046262275.1 Chthoniobacterales bacterium | reverse complement strand
TCCTTCGGCACGTCCGCCGCAGATGCGCTACGTGGCGTTCGGCGAATTGAATGGCCGCGTAGCATTGGTTGTGCTTACATACAATGGAATCCGGCGCAGACTGATTAGCGCCCGTTACTCCACGAAAGACGAAAAAGCCCGGTATGAAGCCGCAGGAAAAAGTAAAGATAGGCCGAAGCGCTAAGCTCAAGAAGTCTGTTCCCGGCACTGCCAGCGCAGCTGGTGATCACAAGGCCCGCTCGTACCGGAGCCTCGCGTCGCGAGCCGTGCGGAGGCCTCGCCGCCGGCCAAACCCTGATGAGCTGCTGGAACGCTTCGAGAATGGTCAAAGCATCGCGCATTTAATCGACTTCGCGTCTGGGAGGCGGGTCGTCATTTCTTA
>JBHENA010000184.1:463-4341 GCA_046262275.1 Chthoniobacterales bacterium | reverse complement strand
TAATTAGCGGATTAAGCAGAGGGCGTCAAATGACCAGAGACGCCGCTCCACTCGCTGGATTTTTCGAGGCGCAGACGATAAATCGACTGCAAAAAGGGCTTCGAAAAATTTCCCGCAGCCGCCGAAAAAAACCTGCGCAATCTCCATTGCAAAAGGTTTCGGGGATGCTACTCGTTCCCCCGTCATGGCTGAGCTGATCAAAGCGGACGAGCTGAAGAATCGCCTCAAGAAGATTCCGGAGTGGGAGCTGGAGAAGAAGCACATTGAACGGACTTTTGAGTTCGATGATTTCACGGAGTCGATCGATTTCGTGAATGCGGTCGCGGAAGTGGCGGAAGACGAGGAGCACCACCCGGATATTGATATTCGCTACAACAAGGTGCGGTTGATCCTTTCCACGCACAGCAAAGGCGGATTGACCGATCTGGATTTCGGCCTGGCCGAGCGGATCGACACGTTGTCGGAATGAGCGCGGTGGCCGGCGTCACCGACCGAGTGGTTCAGCCTTCGCGCGCGCGAATGGTCTTCGCAGCGCTGCTCGTTCTCTTGGTCGTGCTCGCGGTCTGGAAGCTGATCGAGTACCGCACGCAACCGCCGCCGCCGCCGAATCCGATCGGCGCGAGATCGTTCCCGTAACTTAGCCGCCAGCCTTCCTCTCCACTCCGAGCGCGTCGGGCAGGGAGCGGCCTTCATCGACATCGATGAACTCGAACATCGTTTTGATCTCGGAGCGGCCCGCCATGCCGGCTTCTTTTTTTCTCCGGGTCAGGAACTCGGTAATCTCGTCGTTCCACCCGCGTTTGCGCATGTACTCGTTCCAGACATGGATCTCATCCTCCGCGGGCCGTCGCCCGATCGCGTAGCACCATTGGAGGATTTCCTCGTCGCTGCCGCCCTGCTTCACGCGTTCGACCAGCTGATGGTAGTCGACGCGCAGAAATGTCGTGCAACTGCCGTCAAAGCCTTTGCCCAGGTTCGCCTGATACTCCGGGGGGAGTTCGCCCTTCCCGTGAACGCGAATCTTGTCGAGCATTCGCCCAAAATAAACGAGCCCCCCGACTTTCGCGGCCGGACTGCGGATGGGGAAGTTCCTCATTGGCAACGAGTTTGAGGGTTTCCGGCGCTTCCTTCAAGCTTTCTTCAAACGCTTCAGTTGCGGCCAGGCCGGGAGAAAGGATCGTGATGCTGGTGGATCGGATCGTTGGCATCGAGACGGAATACGGTTGCCTCATCAGCCGTGAACCGCCGCATGGAGGCGGAGACGCGTGGCCCGTGAAGGTGAAGAATTTGCTTTTTCGAAAGTTAAACGCCGGCGCGCTCGATCTGCACTACCGCGACTATGAAGAGCCGCCCGGCAACGGCGGTTTTCTCCGAAACGGAGGGCGCATTTACCTCGACATGGGACATATCGAATACGCGTCGCCCGAGTGTCTCACTCTGCGCGATATCGTCACATATGACGTGGCCGGGGACGAGCTTCTCCAATCCGGCCTTGAGGCGCTGGGCGTGGCGGACCGCGTCTCGTTCATCAAAAACAACGTCGATCATCACACCGGTGCCACTTTCGGTTGTCACGAGAATTACCTCATGAGACGGGAGGCGCAATTTACGCCGCCGGCGCTCGGAACGCTGCTCGCGTTTCTAGCGACGCGGCAAATCTTTACCGGCGCCGGTCGAGTGGGACAGGCGAATCCGCTCGCGTTCGACTTTGAGCTGCCGCAGGCGGAGGCACAGGTGGATTTCCAGATCAGCCAGCGCGCCGATCACATCGTGAACGACATCTACCAGTGGGTGCAGTTCAACCGCGCGATCATCAATGCGCGCGATGAGCCGCTCGCGGACTATCGAAAATACCGGCGGCTCCACCTCCTGATCGGGGACTCAAACATCAGCCCATTCGCAAACGCACTCAAGATCGGCACGACCGCCTGCGTGTTGTCGCTCCTTGAACACGGGCAGCTTGCGAAGGACTTCAGCCTCCTCGACGCGGTCCAAAGCACGCGCGAGGTTTCGCGCGATCCGACGCGGGCCTGGATCGTGCGCCTGGAGAATGGGAAGACAATCGGGAGCCTCGATCTGCAGTGGCAATTTTACGAAATGGCGCGGCGCCACCTCGCGGGCTCGAGCGGAGAAACGGATTGGCTGCTGGAGAGCTGGAGTTTCACCCTTGAAGCGATCGCGAACAAACCGGAGACGCTCATCGGCGGAGTCGATTGGATCACAAAGAAATGGCTGCTCGAGACGTTCATGGAAGCGGAGAACGTCGGCTGGAACGATCCCTGGCTGCAAAGTCTCGATCTCGAATATCACAACATCAATCCCGCGAAGGGGCTCTTCTTCGGGATCAACGGCTCAAAACGAATCGGCGAGTGGAACCACAGCGTTCGGCGGCGGGAAGCGCGCACCGTTCCGCCATCAAATACGCGCGCCGCGGGCCGCAGCCGCGCAGTGGAGTGGTTCCAGAAGCGCGAGGAACCGTACGTCATTAACTGGGATTCCGTCGCCTGCGACAGCCACGATTTTCTCGTCATGGGCGATCCATTCAAGACCTACAACGAGGAGATCACTGCTTTCCTCGCGCAGAGAACCGCGTAGCGGCAGTTCTTTTGGTGTCACACGGTCTACTATCATCCCGTGGCTGGCGCAGCGCGCCCACACGCTGTGTTTTGTTGGCCGTCCGGGACCTTTATTCCAGACGCTGGAGCGAGGGCAGCCCGTAGTTTTGCTGCAACCCGGCCGCTTCGGCGGCAACTTGGGACGCGTCCAGCGCGATCTGCTTCCCGTCTTCGACCATCTCGACTTTGATGAAGCCGTCGATCGGCTGTTTCACCGCTTCGGCGACATCGCGCAACGACTTGATTTCCTTGTCGTTTACTTTTCCCACGGTGAGATACGCGAGGTCGTCGTAACCGATCGTGCTATTTGCCGGAAGAACCTGACTGAGAATGACGACGCGGCGATTTCCCTCCGGAAAAAGCTCCGATTGGAAGCGGTCGACATAGACGAAGCGTTGCGGCGCCTCTTTTTGCCAGTTGCCGCCCCATTCGCGTAGATACTGGCGCGAGAGTTCCTGGAAAATCAGACCGCCCAGCACGTAATAGGAGGGTGCTTCGTCCACATTGTACGGCGGAATTACGTAATCTTTCGAGGCACGGTGCTCCAACACCAGCTCGAGCTGCATCGCTTTCCCCGCGCGCTGGATTCGAATCGGGAGCTTATCGCCGGCGAAGGCGCGCGCAGTGATCAGGTTAGTGAACTCAACCTTCCCGTAGAGCGGATCAACGTAATTACCATTCTGGTCTATCTCGTTGTCACCCACTGCCATCACGATGTCGCCCACCTGCATCCCGGCTTTGGCGGCCGGCATGTTCGGCTCCAGGCTCATTACGTAAACGCCGCCGGGCTTTCCAGTCTGGCCGGCAAATTTTCGCAGCTGTGGATCACGCGTGGGGAAGAAACTGAAGCCGGCCGACGGGAAGCCGCGATACTTCTCCTTCTCCCCTTCCTTTAGAAAGTGTGCGATGATCGGAGCGGGAATCGCATCCAGCACCTGCGAGCGCGGATCATAGCGCAAGAGCAATCCCGCCAGTTTATTGTTTTTAACCAGGGGGATCGTGTAGCTGTTGTCGCGGTACTGCATCGACATGCTGATGCGATAGGTGAGGAACTGGCTCACATCAGCCGGGTAACGCGTCATCTGCACGGTCGTGACCAGGCCTTCCGTCACGACCAGCGCGCCCGTTGATTCCAGTTGCAGCGCTGCCAGGCGGTCGCCTACCACCGTATCGAGCGCCAGTTGCAACGGAGTGAGGCCGTCGAGGAATTTCTTATCGTTAGGCTCAATCAAGGCGAGGTTCGCCTCGTAATCGATCACCACC
>JBHENA010000184.1:0-453 GCA_046262275.1 Chthoniobacterales bacterium | reverse complement strand
GGCCGGTGACGTTCACGCGGACGAGCGAAAGCTCCTTTGGTTTGATTGCGGGAGCCGCAGTCGCAGAAGGAGCGGCGGGCTTCGCCCCGCTCACGACCGCGATGCCGAGGGCGAAAAAGAGGACCGGAACGATATGAAGGCGACTTGCCCGTATCACGTTCGACCTTCCTCCAGCGGCGGTTTGGGCGGCGGTTCCTCGCTCAGGTTCTGTTCCTTCCCGACGTTGTAGCGCCTCTTGATTCGTTCACGGGCTGCTTCGACCTCGGCGCGGTCGAGCACCAGCGGCGGCCCATCGCCAATCATACGCAGGACGAATTGGTCCACCGTCTCGGCGAACGCTTTCGCGAGATCGTCCAAGGTGCGAATTTTCTTCCCGTTTACTTCATCCACGATGCTGGCGCGGTATGGCGAGAGGTAAGTGTTGATCGGGTCCGGCAGAATATTGGTGAGAAT
>JBHENA010000183.1:4269-4787 GCA_046262275.1 Chthoniobacterales bacterium | reverse complement strand
GATTCGGCCAGCGAGAACCGGACCGATGCCCTTGACGCTCATCAGCTCAGCGGCCGTCGCCGTATTCACATTCAGCTTCGCTCCCACTGACGCGCTGGGCATTGGCGCGGCGCTGGCAGCAGGCGGTTTAATCGCCATCGCGGGGGGCGGCGACTCGGGCGTGGCGTCCGCGGGCGGCGTCGCTACGCGTTCGGGATGGAAGAACGCGTTGAACGAATCGGGACCGGAGCGCGCCAGTTGCTTCGACAGGCGAGCTGCCATTCTACCTACGGACGCGCCCCAGGCTCCCACCTTTTGCTGCTTCGCTTCGCGTTCCAAGCGTTCCAGTTTCCGCTTCTCGCGTTCAGGTGAGCTGAGGCCAACCGGAGTCGCCGAAGTCCCATGCACTCGGGCCATCCCGTTCGCGACCAGGAGTTCCCCCAGATCGCCTTCGCTGGTTTCGATAAAGGCATAAAACCGCTGCTTCTTGCTGCGTCCCAGCGCGTCCTGTTTGCAGGTGCGGACCGTGAATGGCGGGG
>JBHENA010000183.1:0-4259 GCA_046262275.1 Chthoniobacterales bacterium | reverse complement strand
CTGCAGTGCCTGCGCGGAAGTGATACCAAAATACTTTGCCTGCTCTTCTACGCGCTCCGGAAAGCCGGCATCCGTCTCCGGCGCATCCACAAAGTAGAGACGAAAGATATATTTCTTGCCGCCGGCCTTGATATGAAAACTGTCGGCATCATTCGACTCGTCCGATTCTAGCCGGCAATCCTTCATCACGACCCACGGCTCGCGCGCCTGCAGCAGTGTTGTCGCACAAATCCAGGCGGCGACGATTGCAGTCGCAAACGGCAAGCGCGGATGGAGGAACGGCGCTGAGATTTTCACGCCGCAACCTCAAATTGGCTCATGGCCCGAAAGACTTCATAACGCGCGTCGATCTCTTCTTTCGTCAATCCCCGCAGACGTTCAAGGCTGAAGGCCTCCACATTGAAGCTGGCCAGCACGCTCCCGTAGATCATGGCGCGGCGAAATGCGGCGAAGGTTAGCGCGCCATTGCTCGCGGCGAGATAACCTGCCATGCCGCCGGCGAACGTGTCCCCTGCCCCGGTCGGGTCGTGGATGTCTTCGAGCGGATACGCGCCGCAGCTGAAGAAGTCGTTCTCGCCAAAGAGGAGCGCACCGTGCTCGCCTTTCTTGATCGCCACATAGCGCGGTCCGGCCTGACGGATGCGTCTCCCGGCTTTGATCAAGCTCGTTTCCTTTGTCATCTCACGCGCTTCGCTGTCGTTCAAAATCAAAAGGTCGACCCGTGGGAGGAGCGCGTCGAGGTCGGCGCGTGCGGTCTCAATCCAGAGGTCCATTGTATCGGCGGCAACAAAACGCGGCTTCTCGATCTGATCGAGCACGTGCGACTGCAGCGCAGGCGCGATGTTTGCCAGCAGGACAAAATCGCTCCGGCGAAATGACGGCGGCAACTCCGGCCGGAAATGCTCGAACACGTTGAGCGCCACTGATCGGGTCTCGCGCGTGTTCATGTCCCAGGCGTATTCGCCGGACCATCGAAACGTTTTCCCGGCCGCCCGCTGCACGCCGGCCGCATCGATCCCGCGCGTTTGCCAGAAATCGAACTCCGACGCTGGAAAGTCATCACCTACGACGCCGACGAGTTTGACGGGCGAAAAGAAGCTTGCGCCCAGCGCAGCGTAGGATGCAGAGCCGCCCAGCTGGTCGCTGTGTTCCTCGACCGGCGTCTTGACGGTATCGAGCGCGATGGAGCCGACGATCAGAACAGACATGTCTATTTTCGATTTTCGACTGACGATCCGTTCGGCTTGCGCTCAGGACAGGTTTTGCGATTGAGCAAGGCTTTCGCGGAGCGGGCATACTCTGCGACATCGGCAGCTTGCAGCAAGCCGGACACGATGACGACCCGGCGGGCGCCGGCAGCGATCACATTGGCGAGGTTCTCCAGCTTGATCCCGCCGATGCAGAAGATCGGCAAATCAAGCGCGGCGTGAACGGCTCCGATCTCTTTCAGGCCAATCGGCACGTAATCGGGCTTTGTCGGCGTGGCGAATAACGGGCCGAAGCCGATGTAATCCGCGCCCTCCGCCGCGGCTTGCTTCGCCTGCTCCAGGCTGTGCGTCGACTTTCCGACAAAACAACCTGGCCCGGCGATCTCTCGCACTTCGGCAACCGAACGATCATCCTGCCCCACGTGAACGCCTTCGGCCGAAACCTCGTGCGCAATTTCAGCGTGATCGTTGATCACCAGCGGCACCTCCGCACTCGACGTGAGGCCATGAAGGTTAGTGGCGATGCGGCTTATTTTTGCGGGGCTCCATTTTTTTGCCCTCAATTGAAGGATATCGACGCCGCCCTCGATCATCTCTGCTGCCACTCTTTGCGCCTCCGACGGCTGTACATACGCGAGGTCGAGGATGCCGTAGAGCCGGCAGCCACTGAGGTCGGGCGGGGTCAAGGCGCGACGGCCGCTACTCGTGGAGCCGCGTGGGGGTAGGCTTGAGCTCGAAGTTATCCGAGTTCATCACTCTCTCGACAAAGCCCGTGTCATATTTACCGTTCCGGAAATCGGCGTTCCGCATGATCGCGCTGTGGAACGGCACCGTGGTCTTGATCCCGGTAACGTAGTATTCGTCCAGCGCCCGGCGCATGCGGTCGATGCAAGCCTCGCGCGTGGCGGCGACGGTAATGAGCTTCGCGATCATTGAATCGTAGTACGGCGGTACGACGTAGCCGGTGTAAGCATGTGAATCGATGCGCACGCCCCGGCCGCCCGGCGCGTAGTAGAAAGCGATCTTTCCCGGAGAGGGCTGAAAGTTCTTCTCCGGATCCTCGGCGTTGATCCGGCATTGGATGGCATGCGAGCGCGGGATCGCATCGGCAACGTGCGGCGAAAGATGGTCGCCGGCGGCAATCTTGATTTGTTCCTTTACCAGATCGCAACCGTAGACCTCCTCCGTGATCGTGTGCTCGACCTGAATGCGCGTGTTCATCTCGATGAAGTAGTAGTGCCCCTGGTTGTCGACCAGGAACTCCATCGTGCCGGCGTTCACGTAGCCGACCGACTCCGCCAGCCTGACCGCCGCATTGCCCATCTTCTTGCGCAAGGCTGGCGTGAGCAAAGGCGATGGACATTCCTCGATCACCTTCTGGTTGCGACGCTGGATGGAACAATCCCGCTCCCCCAGATGCACCGTTTTGCCGTGACGATCGGCGATGATTTGGAACTCGATGTGGTGCGGATTGAGGATCAGCTTCTCCAGATAAACATCGCCGTTCCCAAACGCTTTCTCCGCCTCGGTTTTCGCGGCGTGAAACATCGACGGCAGGCTGGCTTGGTTGTGCGCCGCTCGCATCCCGCGTCCGCCGCCACCAGCCACTGCCTTAATCATGACCGGAAAGCCGACCTTCTTTGCGATCTTGACCGCTTCCTGCTCCGTCTCGACCACACCGTCGCTCCCAGGGGTGACCGAGACACCAGCTTTACGCGCGCAGGCGCGCGCGGAGTTCTTGTCGCCCATCGCGTGCATCGCACTGGAGGGCGGGCCGATGAACTTGATTTTGCAGCTCTCGCAGACCTCGGCGAAATGCGCATTCTCCGCCAGAAATCCGTAGCCGGGATGGATCGCATCCACGTCCCCCACTTCGGCCGCGCTCATGATGCGATCGATCTTCAGGTAACTGTCCGCGCTGGGCGCCGCGCCGATACAGATCGCTTCGTCGGCCAGCTGCACGTGCAGCGAGTCGACATCGGCTTCCGAGTAAACCGCCAGCGTGCGCACGCCGAGCTCCTTACAGGCACGGATGACGCGGAGTGCGATTTCGCCGCGATTAGCAATCAGGATTTTGTCGAACATCGTAGCCCAAGCTTGCAGCTTGCAGCCGGGAAGATTACGCAAGCTGGGAGCTTGCGCTACCTTACGCGGAAGAGCACCTGTCCGAACTGCACCGGCTTGCCACTCTCGGCCACGATTTCGGCGATCACGCCGCTCACTTCCGCCTTGATCTCGTTCATCACTTTCATGGCTTCGATGATGCAGACCACGCTCTCTTCCGAGACCGGTGTTCCCACATCGACAAACGGGGGCGATTCCGGCGAACCCGCTCGATAAAATGTGCCGACCATGGGTGAGACGATGTCCTTGAGCGGAGCGCCTTTTTCCGGTTCCTCAGCGGGAGCGGCGGACGATGGCGCTGCAACGGTGGGCGCGCCTGCCACCGGCACTGGTACTGGAGTGAGCGTGGGAATCGGCGAAGCGAAAACCGTCTGATCTCCCGCCCCTTTTTGCAGCTTCAGTTTGAAGCCATCCTTCTCCAGCTCGAAGACCGACAAGTCGTTCTTCTTCATCAGGTCGATGACGGCTTTGATGTCTTTGAGTTCCAATGCGTCTCCTCGCGCGACGGGCTGGGGGTCTTAGGTAAAGCAGTTTTCCAAGGCAGGTCAAGCCCACGAAATGGCCGGTTTCCGGCGAATCGACCGCGCTGCAGCTGGCCTGGTTTAGGGTGCATCATCGATTACCTTCCCGTCACGCATCTGGATCCGCCGATCTGCCGCGCGTGCTACGTCTTCGCTGTGCGTCACCACAATCAATGTGGTTCGACGCTCGTGGCCGATCCGGGACAAAATCTCCAAAACCATCTCGGCCGACTCCGAGTCGAGGTTGCCCGTCGGCTCGTCCGCAATCAAAAGCGACGGCCGATGGATCAACGCGCGCGCAATCGCGGTGCGTTGCTGCTCCCCCCCGCTCAGTTGATGCACGAAATGTAGCGCACGCGGCTCCATCTCGACGAGCCGGAGTAATTCGCGCGCGCGGGCCTCGCTC
>JBHENA010000182.1:0-4819 GCA_046262275.1 Chthoniobacterales bacterium | reverse complement strand
GACGGACAGCGCGTAATTCACGTCGCTGGCACCAATGGGAAGGGTTCCGTCTGCGCGATGATCGAAGCGATCACGCGCGCGGCAGGCTATCGCACCGGGCTTTTTACCTCGCCGCACCTGGTGACGTTTCGCGAACGCATTCAGGTAAGCGGCGAGATGATGAGGGAAGATGACGTGGCCGCGGGGCTCACGCTGCTTAGGGCCTTAGTGGATAACTGGGATCCGCACCCGACCTTCTTTGAGATTGCAACCGCTCTGGGGTTGCGGCACTTCGCGCGCGAAAAGTGCGAGATCGTGGTGTTGGAAACCGGCATGGGCGGGCGGCTCGACGCCACCAACGTGGTTACACCTGTCGTTTCGGTGATTACCCCCATCGATTACGATCATCAGAAATGGCTCGGCCATACGCTCTCGGAGATCGCCGCGGAGAAGGCGGGAATCATCAAGCCCGGTGTCCCGGTGGTTTCCGCGCCTCAGCGAAATGAAGCGGAAAGTGTGATCCGCACTCGTGCTGCGGAATGCGAAGCGCCGCTGCAGATCATCGCAACGCCTCATGAAAGACAGACCGGATTGGCCGGAGCACATCAAAGACAAAACGCGGGGCTTGCGGTTACGGCAATCGAGGCCGCTGCGATTCAGATTGACCAGAAGGCCATTCGTTTTGGCCTAACGAATGTCAGCTGGCCGGCGCGTTTTCAGCGCTGGGACGCGCAAATCGTCATTGACGGAGCCCATAATCCCGCGGGCGCCCGGGTGCTCGCCGAAACGTGGCGGGAAGTTTTTGGCCACCGGCGCGCTACAATCATCCTCGTATTTCTCCGCGATAAAGATGGCGCTGGAATGATCAAAGCTCTTGCCCCGATCGCCGGTCGTTTTCTGCTGCCGAAGGTACGGACTGCGCGGGCAGTTTCTCCGCAGGAGAGCGCGGCCATCATTCGCACCGTTGCGCCTGAAGCTTGCCTCGGCATGGCAGAGTCGTTCGGCGCAGCGCTGGCTGACGCGCAATCCGGTGCAGCTCCAATCCTCATTACAGGTTCGCTGCATTTCGCGGGGGAGGCGCTCGCCGCTTTGCGCGGAACACCCGGCGAGCTCGAAGACTGCATGCAATAACTGTGGCCGATACTTCCGAGGCGGCGCGCGCTCCTGCGCTGGCGCTCCTTGCGGCGTTGCGAGCGTTCAGCAAAAGGAACTCGACTGTTGCCTAGCGGAGTCGATATCCTGTCCGAAATGAAAATGATTTTTCGCCGTCCAGCTCTCGCCACTGCGGCGATGGTGCTCGTCAGTGCGTCGCACGTGCGAGCGGACTCCGCGATCGGCGGAGTGGGGATAGTTATATCGAAAAAGTCCGGGCAGCCTTCTTCTGAACGCATCGATACTGATGCGGCAGGGGCCTTTCGGTTCAAGAAGCTGCCCGCCGGAGAGTACACTCTTACGCTCCTGAAGGATTCGCTCCGGAGACAGGGCGCGAGGAGCGAAGACGTAAAAGTCGATGTGATCGCAGCCAAGCCTCTTCGCGGTCTTCACGCAGATCGACTCCTCAATGGGATCCCGGTTGTCGTGGGCGAGAATGGCTCCATCGCCGGCCAAGTATACGAGTACAAACTTTCGGAGGCTGAGTTGAAGATCAGGCGACTGGAAAAGGTTCGGGCCAATGTGAAAGTCATTAACGGGAAAAGGTATGTTTGGGTGCCGAAGGGTCTCGACACGAAAATCCCGGGGAAGTGGGTTGAAGAAGGTTCCGACGAAGTTGCCCTCTCGCGAACCAGTACGGGCGATGTGGAGCGCGAGTTTCTTATGCGGCTCCAGGAAGCGTCTGCACGAAACTCGATGGGACGCTGAGCCTACCCGCGTTCGAGGAGTGCCAGGGCGAAGGATCGCGCCGCTTGGGTCAGCTTTCCACGCGCGGAAACAGCGGGACCGGTTTGGCGAGCTTGTGTTCTTCCGGCAGACCGCCCCAATTGGCCGCAGGCAGGCTTATTTCGCCGTTCCAATCGAGCTGCTCGAAAATACCGCGGGCGGCTTTCGGAAGCACGGGTGAGATAAGGATGGCGATGATACGCAAGGACTCGGCGAGCGCGTAGAGCACGTGATCGAGCATGTCTGCGCGCTGGGATTCTTTGGCCAGCTTCCATGGCGCAGTCATTTCAATGTAAGTATTGCAGGAGGTTGCGAACTCCGTAACCGCCGCCAGGGCCGCGTGCACCTGAAAAGCATCCAGCTGTTGTTCGTAGGCGCGAAGTGCATCGTGCGCTTGCCCTCGCAGAGGCGAGTCACTCCCGGCGCGCCGGATTTCTCCGTTTCGATAGCGCTGCGCCATGTTAAGCGTGCGGTTCAGCAAATTGCCCAGCGAATTCGCGAGGTCGCCATTGTAGCGGCTAACGAGTCGCTCCTCGGAAAAGTCCGCGTCCTGTCCCGTGGCGATATCGCTCATCAGGTAATAACGGAGCGCTTCCACTCCGTACTTCTGCGCCAGCGTATCGGGATCGACTACGTTGCCCAGCGATTTGCTCATCTTCGCGCCGGAGACGTTCCACCAGCCATGCACGAGCAGCCGGGGCATGTTTTCATCAGAAAAGCCGAGCGCGTGCAGCATGATCATCCAGTAGATGCCGTGCGCCGGGACGAGGATGTCTTTGCCGATGATGATCGTGGCAGGCCAGAGGGAGCGGAAAGTGGCGAGTTGAGAGTTGGGCGCTGAGGGCCGCGGGTCGTAATCGGCGAACGAGATGTAGTTCACGAGCGCATCAAACCAGACGTAACAGACGAACTCCGGATCGAATGGGAACTCGATGCCCCAGGAGAGACGCGACTTCGGCCGTGAGACGCAAAGGTCACCACTGAGCTTCTCGACTGCGTTGCGCAACTCCGCACGGCGAAACGCTGGCGTGATCAGATCGTCACGGGCATCGATCAAGCGCAGCAGCCATTCTTTGTGCTGTGCGAGTTTGAAATAGTAGTTCTCCTCCTCCCGGTATTCGACAGTCCCCCACTCTGCTCCGAACTCGCCATCGGGTCCGCGTTCCTTGTCGGTGAGGAACTGCTCCTGACGCACACTGTAATAGCCGCCCTGCGTCGCCTTATAGAGCTGGCCCTCATCGTGCAGGCGCTGCAGAATGCCTTGCACACATTGTTTGTGTTTAGCTTCCGTGGTAGCGGCCCAGCCGTCGTACTCGATCCCGAGCTTGTACCAGAGCGCGATGAACTTCTGCGTCACATCCGACACGAACTGCTCCGGCGAGACGCCTTCCTTCTCCGCCGATTGTTGCACCTTTTGCCCGTGCTGATCGACCCCGGTGAGAAAGAAAACATCCTCCCCTCTCAGCCGGTGATAACGCGCGATTACATCCGCAAGAATTTTCTCATAGGCGTGACCAATGTGCGGTGCGCCGTTCGTGTAGTCGATCGCGGTGGTGATGAAGACCTTCTTCGCCATTGGATGCAGAGGTTGCAGGAAGCCCGCGCGGAGCGCAACCACACCCAGACACTCGCGTAAGATTGGACTGGAACAGTCGAACGCAAAGCGTTCTTCTGCGATGCAGTGCCGGGAGGACAAATGACCAGCGAATCCCCCACTCCTTCGCGGAAGTCAAAGCTCGCCACCTGGGCCGGCTACGTGATTCTCGCCGTCGGTACAGCCGTTCTCTCCGTCTCGCTTTGGCTTTCTTTTGAGCGCAATCTTGATCTCCCCTGGACCTCGATTCGGCTTGCTCCGGCTTTCGCTTTGGTGCGCGGATATCCGTTATATTCGCTGCCTGAGACGCCGCCTTGGGTTATGGTCGTGTACGGCCCGTTTTACCCGGTGTCGTACTTGCCGAGCACTTTCGCAACTGATCCGAGCTCGGCGGTCGCCATCGCTACACTGCTGGCTCATCTCTACGTTCTCGGCCCTGTCGGCCTGCTTTGCGCCAGCTCTGCGCGATGGCTGCGCCAGGAGCAACCGCAAGCGCGGTTTCACTGGACTTTGATTCTCCTTTTCTTCGTGCTTCTCGCTTACGCGGCGCCATCGCTAAATTACGCTATCACCAGCGTCCATGCTGACGCTCCTGCGCTCGGACTGTTTCTCCTGGCATCCTATGGTGTTCTCCGCGCTGCCGGGGACGGTGATAAGACGCGCTGGATTCTGCTGGCCGGAGTTTGCGCCGGCCTCAGCGCCTCTTGTAAGCTGAACCTCGCTGCTGGCGCGCTCGGACTGTCTATCTGGAGCCTACGATTTCTGGGCGGGAAACGGGCAGTTACATTTCTATTAACCGCAGCACTGGTGTTCGTGACGATATATGCATGCGCAGCCATCCGCGATGGCCTCGCGCCGGTGCTCTTGAATCTTCGCCTCCCGGCACGAATGCCGTGGTTCACTTTTCATGAGCTGGATTCACTCGCACTCAGCGGCAGCAGTCACGACTTCGCGGATAAATTTCGCACTTTCCTGTCCTTCAGCGGAAGTTATGTGCGGGACTATGGAATAGTAACGCTGGCCCTGCTGTTCCTGCTGCCGACTCTGGAAGCGAGATCGGCTTCTGCGACACAGATTGTAAAACTGTTCCTTTTCAGGTGGGATACGGCGCGCTTCCGCGAAAGACCTGCCGACGATGCTCGAGGCCTACACAGTAATTTCGAGCGAACCAGCGCGCTGGTATTTTCCGTTCGATCCTCTGGCGCATTTGTTAGCCGAGGGAAAATTCCGGCCCAATATCGATGTCATTCATTCCTACGCGGCTGCGGGAACTCCAGTGGAGGAAACGGCGTTTCGCTCGGTTTTGCCAGAGCGTTTGCAGTATATCGCCATGCCGCCGTCGATCGCCTCCTGGGGTATGAGTGAGAT
>JBHENA010000181.1:0-4820 GCA_046262275.1 Chthoniobacterales bacterium | reverse complement strand
CCCCTGCCGCACCGCCACGGCTTTCCCGCGCGCGTGATCGTGCCCGGCTACTTTGGCGAAAAACACGTGAAGTGGATCACCCGCATCGAGCTGACCGACGAGAGCGCGGTCGGCTTTTACGAAAAGCAGGGTTGGGGACCCAATTTCATCGTGCCGATCCGCACCCGGATCGATCAGCCGTCTCACGATGCGCGATTTGCGTTAAGCGAGTTGAAAGCACCGGTCGTGGTGAAAGGCATCGCGTTCGCAGGGGACCGCGGCATCGCGCAGGTGGAGATCAGCTCCGATGATGGCGCAACGTGGACAGTCGCGAAGCACGATTATCCCGGCACTCGCCTGACGTGGACACTCTGGAGCCACGAGTGGCTGCCGCAACAGCCGGGCGATTACACCTTCGTTGCGCGGGCGACAAACCAGGATGGCGAAGTGCAAACCTGGGATGAGAATCGCCCGTTCAAATCCGGCGTGACCGGTTTTCACAAGATCGTCGTCCACGTCACCTGATCGCGGCCCTGTTGTAGTGGCATCGAAACCCGGGAGGCGAAACGCGTTTGGCGATACTTCGGTGCTTGCAGAGCGCCAAGTCCCTTGACCAAACCATTGTCGGTCATAAGCTCGTTGCGGTAATGGAGTTTGCCTTCCGCTAAGGGAAAACCGCCTGACTTCCACGTTAGTGCTGATGACTCCTGTGAGCGCAGTGATGCGCAGCAGGAGTTTTTTTATGCTGAGTTACTTTTGGGTTGCAATCGGTGGGGCGATCGGCAGCACGGGGCGCTTCTGGATTTCCGGACTGGTGGCGGAAGCAATCGGCCACTCTTTTCCATACGGAACGCTGACCGTGAACATCAGCGGCTCATTTCTAGTGGGAGCTTTGGCCGGCTTGACCGTGCCCGAGGGCCGCTGGTTTGTGAATCCTTCCGCGCGGGAGTTTCTGATGATCGGGCTTTGCGGTGGCTACACCACCTTTTCTTCCTTCAGTCTGCAGACGCTCGCCTTAGCGCACGATGGCCAGTGGTTTCGGGCGGGGATGAATTGCGTCGCTTCGGTTGTGTTGTGTCTCATTGCCGTCTGGCTGGGTTACGCCTGCGGTAACCTGCTGAACAGACCATAGGATATGCAGTTGCTTACCGACGCAGTTTTGTTGCGCATCTTCATCGGAGAATCGGATCGGTGGCACAACCAGCCGCTGTATGAAGCGATCGTCTTAAAGGCGCGGGAGAAACATCTGGCGGGAGCGACCGTGCTTCGCGGGCCAATGGGCTTCGGCGCGGCCAGCCGAATTCATACCGCGAAGATTCTCCGCCTCTCAACGGACCTTCCCATCGTGATCGAAATCGCGGATACGGAAGAGAAAGTGAACGGTTTTTTGCCCGAGCTTGAGGAGATGATCGGCGGCGGCCTGGTCACGCTCGAGAAGATCAGAGTTATCCATTACCGGGATAAAGCGGGCACGGAGGAGAGATGATCCTCCCGCGTCAGGTCGCCAGGAGCTGATTGCTGTAGCGCGGATCGTGCGAGACATCTTCGCCCAGCCAATCCGGCGGCTGGAATTCGCGCGCGGAGTCTTCGTCCTCGAACTCCACTTCCGCGACCACGAGGCCTTCGTGCCGGCCACTGTAAACGTCGATTTCCACCACCAGATCAGCGAGCGGAATGTGGTAGCGGGTCTTGGTCAGCCGTTTGCCGGCGGTCGCGGGCCAGAGCACATCGAATTGGTCTGCGCTGAGTTCAACTTCTCTCTCGACCCGCGCGCCAGCATCGTTGCGTTTATAGGTCAGCAAATGCTTTCGTCCTGCCTTTCGCAATCGCACCTGCACTCCTTCCGGAGTGACCACTAAATACCCTTGGACAATTTCGTGCCGCGGGTAATCCCCTAGTTTGTCGGGCAGCCGGCGGATGAGAAATTTACGTTCTATCTCGCGGTACGAGTGGGGCGGCGACGACATGCCGACACGTTCGCTTTGCCGTGCCAGGGCGCAAACAGGTCACTCCTCCGGAGGGGGCGGTTCATACCGTTTGCGGCGGTGTAGAATGCGCAGATGACGCCTCTTCATCTTTTCCATCTGCGCCTGCTGCTCGGTGTTGAGATGGGGCAGCAGTTGCCGGTGCGACTCTTCCATCGTCTCCGCCACGCGTCGAGTCGTCTCCGTCCGGATGGCGCGCAGACGCTCGGTCGTTTGCTCGAGGATGGGTTCCACCTGCCGCATCTGGTCCGGCGTGAGGTCCAGCTGTCGCTTCAGATGTTCGCGCAGATGATCGCCCACCATTTCTCCGTGGCGAAAGATGAACTTGTGCCGCACCTGCCGCACTCCTACGAACATGCCGGTCGCGACGCCCGCCCCGAATACAAGGACGAGGCCGATTGCGATCCGCCATTTCAGCCCCGCCGTCATGGAGAGAACTCCGCCGCTATCGCAGTATCCGCGATGGCATAGGCGTTTGAGAACGGCTCGACCTCATCGGTGTTCTGAGTCACCTCCCAATAGGCGGCACTGCTCGCCAGCAATGCGAGCACGAAAGAAAATACCGCAATCCCCCGCAACAGGCGCGCCAGTTCCCACGCCTCGATATCATCCGCCGCTCCAGCTTCACGCGCTGCCAGCACGCGAGTGTCGAAGCCGAAAGGCATCTCCGCGTCAGCGTCCATCGCCCCCGCAGCCGCGCGCAACAGGCGATCCAGATCACGGTCGCTCATGGTTTCTCCCTATTCGTAAGTCGATCCAGTTGCCGCTTCAATTTCTGCCGCGCGCGAAATGCGCGCACTTTCACGAGCGCTTTGCTCCAGCCGGTCAGGTGCCTGATCTCGTCCACGGATTTCTGCTGCAGATGCAGCAGATCGATTACGAGGCGCTCGGCTGGCCTGAGGCCGGCGAGCAAGTGCGCGACCAGATCTCGCGCGGCGAATTGTTGATCCGCCGCGAATTCATCACTGGATGCGGCGACATTGTCGATCACCGCCGCCTGTTCCTCGCTCAAGTCCGCGCGGCGCAACTCGGGGCGCGCCTTTTCCGCAGCGATTGCGTTCAGGCAGGTGTTGACCGCAATGCGTGAGAGCCAGTGCTCGATCGGAACCGCGCCGGAAAACTGCGGCAAGTTTTGAAACATCCTGATAAAAATCATCTGGCAAAGGTCCTCTTCCGCGGCGCGAACTGGGCGATGTGCCCGCACAAGCCTGGCGACAAAAGGGTAAAGATGCCGCACCAGCGCGCGGGCGGCCGCATCGTCATCCCGAAGAGCCGCCGCCACCAGCGCGGACAGATCGAGCTCGTCACCCATCTGCTCCACAATGTCTCCACACCGTTGAATATGACAGCCGCGGCGCGTTATTGGTTACAGGAAAGATTTCTGTAACCGCAGCGCGACTCCCGCGGTCATCCATGAACAGCAGCGCATGATCTTTTGCGCCGCACCAAACACAACAAGGAGCAAACAATGAAACGAACACTGATCACATTATCGGTCGCCGGCGCGCTCGCGCTTGGCACAGTCGGCGCCCTGCGCGCAGGCGATGCGGGCGGTCACAAAAAGATCTTCCGCATGCGTGGCTTCGCGCTCGAACACATGACGGAGAAGTTGGACCTGACACCTCAGCAAAAGGCGCAGGTCGCGCCCATCATCGACCAGGCGAAGCCGCAGATGCGCGCCATCCACCAGGAGGCGATGCAGAAGGCGCACGCCGTCATGCAAAGCACGGCCGCGCAAATCCGGCCGCTCCTCAACGCCGAGCAGCAACAGAAGCTCGACCGTCTCCAGCAGGCGCACGAGAAGATGCGTGAGGCGATGAAGGAATTGCACGACGACGACGAGGGAAAGCAGGATTAGGGCTGCAGCCTTTTTGAGGCCCGTGGTGGTCGCCGAATAGCGGCCACCGCGGGTCGGGCCCTCATCCGGGGCGTCCGGATGGTTGACACCGCGGGCACCATGCCGTCGTGCGGCCGCCAATCGCTGCTCGCTGGAGCAGAGTGCGATCGCGCGGACAAACGCCGCCTGGTTTCCAGCGCTCGTGGATCAGCCACCTCTTTGGCGGATCCGCGAGATCGTGCCCGATGATCCGGAGCGATTCGCTCGCGACGAACCTGGTCGCCCGGCGCAGAGCCGTCCGCTGCTTCGGATTCAGATCGCGGGTCAGCGTGGCAGGAGCGATCCTGCCGCGCCAGAGGATCTCATCCGCCATCCAGTTCCCGATGCCGGGAAAGCCGCTCTGCAATAGGAGGACGGCCTGATCGGAGCGCGACCATGGCGCCGCAGAAAACCAGAGAAGTATCCGGCGCTGAATTGGGTCGAAGCGATTTCGGGCGGCGCCGTGGTCCACCATTCCGGCTCGGTTTTGCCGTGGTGGAATTTCACCCGCCCAAAAAGCCGTGGATCACGGAACACCAGTGCTCGCCTCCGCTGTTGCAGGACCAGATGATCGTGTTTCGCTGGTTGGAATTGGGGCCCTTCACTGCGCAACGTTCCGCTCATTCCAAGGTGCAGGCCGAGCCAGTTGCCGCCGGAGAATTCAAAGAGCATCTGCTTCCCGCGCGCGAAGGAGCGTAGCAATCGCTTGCCCGTGATGTGCCGTCGCATCGCACCCGTGTCGATTCCGCGGAAGATCCGTTTCGAGGCGTGCAACTGCACGGCCGTGATCCGCTCGCCAAGGCCGCAGTCCCACTGTTTCCGGTAGTATTCTACTTCCGCCAGCTCCGGCATCCGGGCGAACGCTAAATGACGGCGCGTCGAGAGCAATCAAGGAGGGGCGCTCTCTAGGTCCCCCCTTTTCGGATGCGGCGGCCGGGAGAGTCGCCGCTCCTTGGGCAGACTTGGCCGCCGTGCTAGGT
>JBHENA010000180.1:0-4840 GCA_046262275.1 Chthoniobacterales bacterium | reverse complement strand
TGATGCGCCTGCGCGACGCGAATAGCTTCGCGGTTGTGAGCCCGTCCCTGCAAGACCTGCGGCGTCTGCCGATTCCGCAGCGAATACAATTGGTGGAAGAACTCTGGAACAGTATTGCCGAGGAAGCACCGGCAATTCACTTATCGAAGGAGCAGATCGCGGAGCTCGACCGACGGCTCGATGCGCTGGAAGCGCAGCCGGAGAGCGGAACGCCATGGCACATCGCGCGTGAGCGCATCCTGGCGAGTCTGTGAGTCTCGGCGGCAGGTTGCGCCGACGGATTTTAGGCATCGCGCTCGGCGCCGTAGAAGCCCCGAATGATCGATTCGCGGACGCGCGACGCTTCGATCGGGTCGTCGGTCTGCACCAGGCGTTCGGCCAACGTCGAGAGCTCGGCGCCGCTTAACTTTCGCTCCGCATCGAGTTCATAGACGAAACGCACGACGCCAGCCTGTTCTTCCGGGGTCAAGGCTTTGATCTCGCTGATGATCTGCGCCGCGGTCACAGCGCAAGATTACTGCGGCCGTTCTACGCCAGCAAGGCTCCGGAATTCGTCCGTGTCCATCCACCCAATCCGTGGTTAGATTTCGCCCCACATGAGCAAAGTTTACTCCGATCCCACGGCTGCCCTCGACGGCCTGCTCCACGACAACATGACTATCGCAGCAGGCGGTTTCGGACTCTGTGGCATCCCGGAGAATCTCATCGCCGCGTTGCGGGACAGCGGCGTGCGCCGCAGTTGACTGCGCTTGAGCTGCTTGGGGCCGTGATGAGGCACGCATTTCCGAGTGTCCGGCACCGTCGAGGTTAACACTTGCGCGTCAGCTCTCTTGCGCGAAGGGAAACCGGCCAGTACGCTGACCGGACATGCCAAACTGGAGAGAGCTTTTTGTTCACGACCCCGCGGTTTGTCATGGCCAGTTGTGTGTGAAGGGGACACGCGTGCTGGTGGTGAACATCCTTGACAGCCTGGCGGAGGGCTCGTCCGAGGAGGAAATTCTGCGGAGCTATCCGTCCGTTCGGCGCGAGCACCTTCGCGCGGCGCTCACGTACGCTGCCGAACTCGCGCACGAGGAATCGCTCCTGCCGGTAAGCGGGATGTGAAGTTCAAGATTGACGAGAATCTACCGATCGAACTCGCAGATGAAATCCGCGCGTTCGGTCACGAAGCCGAGACCGTTTTCGCGCAAGCTCTGGCAGGTGCTCCGGATGAGAGAGTGATCGCCACTACCGCAGCGGAGGACGGCGTTCTGGTCACCATGGATAAAGGAATCGCCGATGTGCGGCGGTATCCGCCTGCGGCATTCGCGGGCATCGTCTTGTTGCGGCCGAGAAGAGCTGGCCGCTTCGAAACGATTCAATTCGCGAAGCGCCACTTCCCGACGCTTGTTACGTTGGAATTGTCCGGGCGCCTGGCGGTGATTTCCGAGAGCGGAATCCGGCTTCGCTAAGGAGGGGCGGATCACTCGGTCATTCTCGCTGTTCTCGGAATCGGCAGAGCTGTGCAAGCGGCAGCAGACGACATGCGGCGGGCGGGGAGACGGCGGCGTGCTAGTCAGAGCGGCAATTCAGGATGCTACCCTGGTAATCCGTGGTTAGATTTCGCGCCACATGAGCAAAGTTTACTCTGATCCCGCCGCCGCCCTAAATGGCCTGCTCCACGACAACATGACCATCGCTGCGGGCGGTTTCGGGCTCTGTGGCATCCCGGAGAATCTCATAGCCGCGCTGCGCGATAGCGGCGTGAAGGGACTCACGATCGTCGGCAACAACGCGGGTGTGGATGACTTCGGCATGGGCGTGTTGCTCCACACGCGGCAGGTGAAGAAGGTGATGGCTTCCTACGTGGGCGAGAACAAGGAATTCGAGCGCCAGGTGTTGTCCGGTGAACTGGAGCTGGAACTCATCCCGCAGGGTACACTCGCGGAACGATTGCGCGCGGGCGGCGCGGGTATTCCGGGGTTTTACACACGCACCGGCTTCGGCACGAAGCTGACCGAAGGCAAGGAGACGAAAGCGTTCGACGGCTGCGAGTACGTGCTCGAGCCGGGTATCACGGCCGAGGTCTCGCTGGTGAAGGCCTGGAAGGGCGACAAGTCGGGCAACCTCATCTACCGGAAGACCTCACGGAATTTTAACCCGATGATCGCGACCTGCGGGAAGATCTGCGTGGCGGAGGTCGAAGAGCTCGTCGAAGTCGGCGAGCTCGATCCGGACCAGATCCACACGCCCGGCATTTTTGTTGACCGAATCATCCAGGGCGAAAAATACGAGAAGCGGATTGAGTTCCGCACCGTGCAGGGCGCGGCGGTCGCAAAGGCCGGGTCCACCGTTCGCGACCTCCTTGCGAAACGCGCCGCGCAGGAGTTGCGCGAAGGCTATTACGTCAATCTCGGCATCGGCATTCCGACGCTCGTCGCGAACTACATCCCCGCGGGCATGCACGTGATCCTGCAGTCGGAGAATGGGCTGCTTGGCATCGGCCCGTTCCCGCAGCCCGGCGAAGAAGACCCCGACCTGATCAACGCCGGCAAGCAGACGATTACGACGATGCCGGGCTCGGCGTTTTTCTCGAGCGCCGATTCGTTCGGCATGATCCGCGGCGGTCACATTGACCTCGCCATCCTCGGCGCGTTCGAAGTCACCGACAACGGCGACATCGCCAATTGGATGATTCCCGGCAAGATGGTGAAAGGTCCGGGCGGGGCGATGGACCTGGTGGCGGGCGTGAAACGCGTCGTCGTCGTGATGGAACACACCTCAAAGGACGGCACCCCGAAAATTTTGAAAGAGTGCACGCTGCCCATCACCGGCCTCGGCGTGGTTGATCTCATCATCACCGAACTTGCCGTCTTCGAAGTTAAAGAACGCGGCGGGCTTGTTTTGATCGAGCTCCAGCCAGGAGCGAATCTCGATGATATTCGCGCGAAAACCGGTGCGCCATTCGATGTAGCACTAAAGAGCTGAGGAATCCGTATGATTCAGAGCAAGGCAATCACTGTGGCCGTCGCTGTCGCGCTTCCGGTCGTCTTTGTGCTGGCGCAGGAGAAGGAAAGCAACCCGACTACTCGAGCTGAGCAGAAGATTTTCTCGTCCGCCGAACTACCGTGGCGAAATGCCGCGACTCTCCCTCCCGGTGCGCAGATGGTCGTGCTCGATGGCGACCCGGCGAAACCGGGCCTCTTCACCGCTCGCTTGAAAATGCCGGCCGGTTACAAGATCCCGCCGCACACCCATCCCACCCCAGAACGCGTAACCGTCATCTCTGGCACCGCCTATCTTGGTTTCGGCGACAAATTTGACGAGCGCGCTGGGCGCGAGCTGAAGACGGGCGATTTCGCCGTCATCCCTGCAGGCGTGCCGCATTTCGCGTGGTCACGCGCTGAGGCGGTGTTGCAGCTTCATACCGAAGGACCGTTCCAGCGCACGTTCATTAATCCTGCAGACGATCCGGCCGAAGGTAAGAATTAAGAAGGCAGGATTATGAAGTCGTGGGGTTGCGCCTGGAACTCTTGATGATCGAAACGAAGATTGCCGTCAGCTGATGGCACTCCTGCCGAAGAGGGGCCAGCTTCTCCGCCACCACGAGATCTGCTTCGACGAGCAATTCGAGCCAGTAGGCTGTCTCTTCGACTTCCTTCAGGCAGTCGCCGCATTTCGAGATGAACTCCGGCTTGCTGCGCGCTCGAAAAGCTTCCCGATAGTTCGCACGGATCGACGTCCCGGAACGCAGCACTTGTTTGCCAAGGACCTGTGCTTCTGTCGTTTTCGGCAGAGCCGAGAACATCCGGACAATACGCAGCGCGAAATTCCTGGTTCGCTCTTTCAAATCGCTACGCGAATCAACCTTCACTAGTGAATTCTTAACCCTTAATTCTTAACTCATCATGCGTTCCGCACAAAAGATGAACCCGCCTGAGCAACCCGGCGTGCTCGCGCGCATGGCGCTCGCGTTGACGGACTGGACCGAGCGCTGGGTGCCAGACGCGTTCATCTTCGCGCTTATCGCGACGTTGATTGTCGTCGTCGCCGGGGTCGCGTTCACGCCATCGAGTGTCGCGCAGGTGATCGATGCGTGGGGGCGCGGGTTCTGGGAATTGATCCCCTTCACGCTGCAGATGTCGCTTATCATCATCACCGGGCACGTCCTCGCGACATCGACGCCGATCGGTCGCGTCATTCGGGCGCTGGCCGCGTGGCCAACAACGCCGCGCAACGCCGTCGCGCTGGTGGCGTTTTTCGCGATGGCGAGCTCGTGGTTCAACTGGGGCTTCAGCCTCATCTTCAGCGCCGTGCTCGCGAAGGAGGTCGCGCGCCGCGTCGAAGGCGTGGATTATCGCGCGCTGGCCGCCGCCAGTTTCCTTGGCCTCGGGAGCATTTGGGCGCAGGGCTTGAGCGGATCGGCGGCGCTGCAAATGGCCACGCCCGGCGCGCTCCAGCCGCAGATCCGCGAGATCGTCGCGGCCAACGGGCTCGTCCCTGGCGGCATCATCCCGTTCCGCCACACGATTTTCCTCTGGCAGAGCTTCGTCTCGGTGATCATCGAGATCGCAATCGTCACTGTGGTGATGTGGCTCGTCACGCCCCCAGTCGGGCGCGGGAAGACGGCGCGCGATCTCGGCATCGAGCTGGGCAAGGCAGAAATCGAACCGCCATCGCCAGTGGCGAAACCAACGCCGGGCCAGTGGCTCGAGCATTCCCCCATACTCAATTGGCTCATCGTTCTCATCGGCGGCACGTACTTGGTGCGCTACTTCATGCAGGCGAGCGAGCCGCTGAACGCCATCAATCTCAACATCGTCAATCTCACCTTCCTGCTCCTCGGTTTCCTCCTGCACAA
>JBHENA010000179.1:0-4983 GCA_046262275.1 Chthoniobacterales bacterium | reverse complement strand
GCGCAATTACGCGCTCCTGCAGACCTTGAATGGCCCGACGTTAACGGCTGGATTCAAGCTCGTCGCGGCGGTGGACATCAATCTCGACAAGCGCGCGGATTTTGTGCTCTTCAATCCCTCCACGGGCGAAACGCGGGTATGGCTGTTGAACGGCGCCTCGTTCAGCAACAGCGTGAACGGTCCGACCTTGCCCGCCGGTTTTCGCCTGATCGATGCGGCAGATTTCAACGGGAACAAACGGCCCGATTTCCTGTTGTTTAATCCGAGCACGCGTCAGACGCAGATTCGCTTCCTGGTTGGCGCGGCGCAGGTCGGGAGCGCTGCAGGACCAACGCTGCCGGCGGGCTGGAACCTGGCGGGCGCGGCCGATTACAGCGGCGATAACAAACCGGATTTCGTGCTCTTTCATCCGAGCACCCGCGGGACCGCGATCTGGCACTTGAATGGAGTCACGTTTGTGAAAAGCGTCTCTGGTCCAACGTTGCCGGGCGGGTTTGTTCTGGCTGCTCCATAAAGTTGCGCTCAGCGTTTGCGGCGGGCGCCACTTGGCGACCGATCTCGTCTCCATGAAGGAAGACTGGGCGTACGTCTTCATCGCAGATCCACAGGGGTAGGGACATCGCGCTGCGATGTCCCAAGTGCGTGGTAGGCTCACCGGCAATGGAACGTCCCCAGAACGTGCCACGCACCTCGGACGCCGCAGCGCGGCGTCCCTACCAGGCGCATCCCGACGATGGGCCCCGGATCGCGGTGCCGCCGCGGAAAACGCTGCCACATGACATTCCATCGTGGGTCGATCCGACGAAGGAGATTTACTTCATTACGATCTGCTGCCGAAAACGCGGAGTGAACCAGCTCGCCCTTTCTGCCATCGCAGGACCGTTGATCGATACAATCAAACACCGGAACGACGGCGGCGCCTGGTATGCGCATCTTGCCATGCTTATGCCGGATCACGCGCATTTTCTCCTTTCCTTCCCGCGTGAGAGCCGGATTCAGAACACCATCAGCAAGTGGAAAGAATGGACAGCGAAGGCGCTGCACATCCAATGGCAGCGCGACTTCTTCGAGCATCGCTTGCGTCGGAACGAAAGCTACCGCGAGAAATCCGATTACATTATGCTCAATCCGGTTCGTGCGGGTCTCGTCGTAACGACCGAAAACTGGCCGTACGTCTTCATCGCGGATCCGCAACCGCGCATGCCTGATTGGTAGGGACGTCGCGCTGCGATGTCCGGCGCGCGTGGCGAGTTCCAGAACATCCGAATGTCCCTACCGCGTGCTACGCACCTCGGACGCCGCAGCGCGGCGTCCTTACCGCGAGCCCCGCAGTCGCGTTCGTGCCGTGAAATTTGTAGCGCCCGCTCTCACCACCCCTGCGCGTTTTCGAGCTTGTACGGGATCTCGTCGGTATCGAGCGGCAGCCGATACTTGTCCGGGTCCTCGTGCTGATACTGCATCGTGGGGAAATTTAC
Organism: Chthoniobacterales bacterium; assembly: GCA_046262275.1. Classification (GTDB taxonomy): domain Bacteria; phylum Verrucomicrobiota; class Verrucomicrobiia; order Chthoniobacterales; family UBA10450; genus JACCTI01. Next base: position 3,508 of record JBHENA010000179.1, on the reverse strand, counting down.
GACCACCACGTCCTTGGTGCCGATATTCCGGTTCGCGTGCCATATCCCGGCGGGAATATTCATCAGGCGCCGATCGTACTCGGAAAGAACCACGCTGGAGATCTGGTTCCTCGTTGGTGAGTCCGGCCGAACGTCGTAGAAAATCACTTCCATTTCCCCAAACTGCACGAAGTAGCGATCTTCGTGCAGCTTGTGCAGCCCCCAGCCTTTCACCATTCCAGGCCGGATCGTAAACATGTAGACGTGAACGAGCGGATGGGGGTGCCAATTCCAGCGCGGATCGAACATCTCCGTTACGCTGCCACGGGCGTCCAGTGAGTGGTGGCGCGATGGAAGGTGACCCCGTCGGGCAACCTGGCAAGCGGTTCGCCTGTCGAGGTGACGGTGGCTGGATCTTTCGGTGGCAGATCCTCCATATCGTTGACTAAGAGACTACGCCTTGGTGCGCAACCGTTCTTCACCTGACTGCTGGCGTGGCTGCACGTCCACAGCGGGCAGCTCGCCCGTAGCGGCGTTCTTGTACCAGCGTGCGTTCTCCTGCACCACTGCCAGCTGTAGCGAGTAGCATCCGGGTTCCTTCGGCGCGTCCACTCTCATGATGTAGTGGAGGGTTGCGCGAGGCTTCAGCGGAGGCAGAAAACGTGATCGCACGCCATCCCACACGGCGCAGGACCCATCGGCCTTGAGCCAATGATACGAGAGGTGAACAGGAAATGGTTTCTCGCTGCTGAGCCGGAATGAAGTCTCGTTCTCAACGCGCACTTCCAGCTCAATCTTCTCTCCCACGCATGCATGAGTCGGTGCCGGAGTCGCCAGATCAATTTGGAACGGCTTCTCGTCTGCGGCCAGAGGCAGGCGCTCCATCTCTTCCGTCGGCTCCAGGCCGCGCACCTGCCGGAGGAAATGTATATAAGCCCCGGGCGGTGAATCGCGCGCGACCTTCATCATCCTCAACGGCTCAAGACCGTGAATCATGGCGGACCGGGCGAGATCGATCAGCTCGCGTTCCGCCAGGCCGGGGTCGTCGCGGATCAGCTCAAAGTAGCGCGCTTGTTCGTCAGAACGCTTGTGCTGATATGATCCAGGGCGGCTGCTGGCATTGAACTTCCACACCGTCAGTTTCGGGACCGCGACAAAGCGTTTTCCCGCTTCTGCGATTCGACTAAAGAATATGTGATCGGGGGGGAGTCGACTCGTGCGATGGTCCTCCCACGGCCCCACCTCACGGATCAGCTCTTTCCGGTGGACGACCGTGGAATGATTGAGGACGTAACTGGGCCGAAATTCACCTTCCGGAAAAATCCCGGAGACATCCCGGCGTGTCTCTCCCGGTGGTGGCACGTAGATCAGGACGCTGTAAGCGACGTCGGCATCGGCGCTGCGAATTGCACCGAGCACCGTCTCCAGATGGCTCGGGTGCCACAAGTCGTCGTGGCCGAGATATGCAATGTATCGGCCACGAGCCACAGCCACCGCGGCATTCTGCGGGATATATTTGGCGCCGGAGTTCTCCGGGAGATTCATCCAGAGAACGCGCGGATCGTTAAAGGAACGGACGACCGCTTCCGAATCGTCCGTGCAACAATCGCCGACCACGATCAGTTCGAAATCGGCAAACGTCTGCCACAGAACTGTCGCAACCGCATAGCGCAGGACGGAGCTGTAGTTGTAGGTCGGAATGATCACCGACACTTCGGGAGCCGCTCCGCTCCGCTTACGTTCTGTCGCAGGCCTTTCCATCGCAGAGGCGAAGCCTAATCAGACCAGAAGGAAAAAATCGCCAGGAATTCACTGCCTGATCTTCGTCGATGCGGTTCCGGCCATGATACCTTTACGATGCAGACGTGAAGAACTCATTCCGCATTGTCCCAGTGGACACAAACATAGCCGCCCAAGCGCGCCGCATTGCTGCGGCGGGCCGGCCGGACCATAAAACCGTCGTCGCAGATTCGCCGCACGCGGCTCCCTGTCGGCATTGCCTGCGCTGGGCAGATCCCGGCGAGGCGATGATTCTGTTTCCGTATCAATCTATCCCCGCAGACCATCCCTACGGTGAGAGCGGCCCGATTTTCGTGCATAAAGAACCGTGCCATAGATACTCTGCTGTCGATGTTTATCCCGCGGCGTTCCGTGATGGTCGCGTTCTCCGCGGTTACAATGCGCAAAGTGAAATCGTTGCCGCTGAAGTTCCGGGCGACGATCCGGAAGGGACGATCGAGGCGATGCTCGCGAAGCCGGAAATCTCATTTCTGCACGTGCGAAGCATCACGCACGGGTGTTACACAATGAAGGTGGAGCGCGTTTAAAATGGAACTCCTGCCCCCAACTGAAACGATGTACCGCGCGCTCTGCGCCCGCGATTCAAGCTTCGAAGGCATCTTCATCGTCGGCGTGCGCACAACCGGCATCTTTTGCCGGCCGACGTGCAGCGCGAAAAAGCCCGCACCCGAGAACGTGGAGTTCTTTGCCACACCTTCCGATGCTTTGCTCGGCGGTTATCGCCCATGCCTGCGTTGCCAGCCGATGGATCCGGCGCAGCGTCCGCCGGAGTTGATCGAGCGCCTCCGCGCCGAGGTCGAGAAAGCGCCCGGCGGCCGCATCACCGATAAGGAGCTGCGCGCGCTGGCGATCGATCCTTCCACCGCGCGGCGCCAATTCAAACGGCACTACGGCATGACCTTTCAGGCTTATCACCGCGCCCGGCGTATGGGTCTTGCCCTGCGCGAAGTGCGACGCGGCGCACGCGTCGACAGCGCGCAATTGGAGAGCGGTTTCGATTCCGCGAGCGGATTTCGCGAAGCATTCACGCGCATGTTTGGCGATCCCCCGACCGCTGCCAAAAGCCGCGCCTGCCTCTACGTGGACCGAATTGAAACACCGCTCGGCATGATGGTCGCAATCGCCGACGACACCGGCCTGCGCCTGCTTGAGTTTGCCGATCGGCGCGCGCTCACGCGTGAGCTGCAAATCCTGCGTGCGCGCCTGCGGGCTTCGGTCGTTCCCGGTGAGCATCCGCACCTCGCTCAGATTCGAGGGGAGCTGGCCGATTACTTTGCGGGCCGCAGCCTTGAGTTTTCAACACCACTCGCGCCGGTCGGCTCGCGATTTCAGTTGCGCACCTGGGAGATTCTCCGCTCGATTCCGTCGGGCGAGACGCGCTCCTATTCATGGATGGCGGAACGCCTCAAGGTGCCAGCTGCGCGTCGCGCGGTCGGCCGCGCCAACGGAACCAACATGCTCTGCCTGGTGATCCCATGTCACCGCGTGATTCGGGCGGACGGAACGCTCTGCGGTTACGGCGGCGGTCTTTGGCGCAAACGCTGGCTGCTCGATCACGAGCGCAAGTTTGCCGCGAACCGACGCTTCACTGCAACGCGTGCGATTGCTGTTCGGTCGCAGGCGGATCTTCCGGGAGTGGGGACTGCTCGCAGGTAGGAGAGGCTTAGCTCTCTCGAGAAGCTGCTGTAGCCGCCTCGCTGCGTCGAGGCGCCACGCGTCACCCGCAGGC
>JBHENA010000178.1:0-5042 GCA_046262275.1 Chthoniobacterales bacterium | reverse complement strand
GATTACCGGAGCCATCCATTCGACTTCGCTCAGGACAGGTTTTCGCAGATTTAGCCGACGGGAATCTGTGGATCGGTTGAAGTCGATTCGCGGCTCAACGCTTCACGCCGTTGTCGCTTGGCGTTGCTATACGTGAATCACGTATAGCAACCAAAGGTGCCGCAGCGCGACTTCGTTCATGAAGCGGGGATCATTGTGATTCCGGGGAGCGCACGCGCCCTCGCGTGCTGGTGGTCGCGCCATCGTGATCGCGAACTTTAAAGATCGTTTCGGCGACGGCGCCGAAACCAGCACGCGAGGCGCGTGCGCTCCCCAGATCAAGATCAGTCGCGGCTCAACTCTTCACACCTTGTCGCTTGGCGTTGCTATACGTGAATCACGTATGGCGGGGTCGTCGCCGGGGAACCTCTAGTTCGTCTGATCCGCAGAAAATGTGCGCGACCTCGAAAATTACATCCTCGCGAACCCGCCGACATGGTAGGCGCAGGCGGTGGTGCAGGTGTGCTCCCTGACCCTCCTTCTCGGCTTCGGTTTAGCGGCCTCGGTCTATCCGCACCGCAGGATCGAGCGTTTCCAGGCCTTCACCTGCGCTCTCCGTCCGGCCGGTTTTTTGGTGCTGTTCCTGGGTGTAAACCCGTCGCTCGGCAAGGTCTCTGTTGACCGGATATGTGGCGTCGGTCGTTCGCGGTCCAGTTGCGCAGCCCGACAGGATCATTCCGGCGACGGCTGCGGTGATAGCGGCATAATGCGGTGTTCTCATTATTTTATGATACGCGCCCACAGCCGGGGATCGGTTGCGGCTACATATTTTAAACACCGCTGGCGGCGAGTTGTTGCGTCCAGAAAGGGCGTCGCTACCCGAGCTTCGCAATCGACGTGAGACTAGAACTTCCGCACGAATGCAAGACTGCCGCCGGAAGGGCTCGGCTCGACATAGAAGGTGAATTTGTCGTCAGGCCTGGTGCCGATGAACGCTTCGTAAAGGAAGCGCGTGGTGAAATTCCCCAGCGCCGCGCCTACGAGGATGTCGGTCGGGAAATGTTTTTCTCCTTCCACTCGAGCCCAGGCGACAGAGCTCGCGAGCACCACGTTCGTAGCCTGCACTCCGGCGCGTTCGTAACGACCCATCCGGAGGTAATCGAGGTTGCGGTTCGACAGCGCCATCGCGGCAAAGGCGCTCGAGGCGTGACCGGAGGGCATTGATGCATTGTCGCTGCGGTCCGGCCGTTCCCGTCCGATCGTCTCCTTGAGTCCCCAGGTAATCCCGGTCGTCGCCCCGGCCGCGACGCCCTCCAGGAGCAACCCTTTGCCTTTCGCGCATACCCACTCCCCGGCATCGTCGCCGCTCGGGGTGAGCAACCCTGTCGCGATGGCTTCGCCTTGGAGAACGAGACGCGCGATGTCGCTGTATTCCTGCGCCGCGTCAACGGAACCAAAGAGCGGTGTCTCCCGACGTGCCCAATCCGAAATGCCGTCGTCCCACCCGCCGGCTCCAATCACACTCGCACCCACCAGCGGCACCCACGTGATCGGATCGAGCGCGGCATTCTTCGCGGCCTCCGCGATGGTGGTCCGCGCCACTGGACGAAAAGCGTTTTCACCCCAGCCGCGGCCGCTCGGCAATGTGCCACACGCTGTGCTATAGAGCGCCAGCGCGATCGCAAACATGCAGCCGACATAACATCGTCCTGAAAATCTTTCGCTTCGTGTCATCCCGGATAAGAGTCCCGGTCAAGAAGTGGCTTTGCAGAGATCAGCGGGAAGCGGAAGCCGGCTGGTTGCTGCTAAACATGTCGCGGTGCAGCCGCCATTTGCCGTCTTCCCGCTTCCAGATCACGATGAATTTGCCTTCGTCTATGATCTTCTCGCCAGCGCCGAGGGCGGAAAACTTGCCGACCTCGGCAACTGTATCCGAGCCGCCGCCGCCGTGCACTTCCAGCGTCTCGATTTTCAACTCTTTCAGGCCAGCGTCGATCGCAGCTTGCCAGTATTTCTGAATTCCGTCGCGCCCGCGGATCACCTCCGCGTTCGCCGGCATGAGCTGCGCGTCCTTGCTGTACATCGCGGCTAGCGCAGCCGCGTCGCCTTTCGCCAGGCTGGCCATGAACTCCTGGTTTGCCAACCTGATGCTCGACGTGGGGCTGGAACCCTCCTGACCCTGGGCAGGCTCTGTCCGGGCCAACAGGCACAGGCCTGCTATTGCAGTGATAGTCGCGGTTAGGTGCTTCATATCTCGGCTCATCTAAGCCGTTCCCCGCCTGGTAATGAAGCAAAAATCCACGCGCCAGACAGGAGCCAGATTCTATTCTGGCTCAGCCTTCGCTCGCCGTGCCCAGCACCGCGTCAACCGCCGCGGGAAAGATGTCGGCTACTTCGCCTTCCAAGCGCAGCGTAACGCATCGCTCGTGGTCGTGCTCTGTGGCTCCGCGATTGATGATGATGTAGGGCGCGCCGCGCTGGGCCACGAGAAGCGGAAATGACGCAGCCGGATAGACGGACAAGGTAGAGCCGAGCGCCACCACGAGGTCAGCTTCGCGCGCGGCTTCGCCGGCCCGTTGAAGTTCTGTGGCATCAAGATTCTGACCGAAGCTGATCGTGGCGGGCTTGAGGAATCCGCCACAGTGGCAGAGCGGCGGTTTTCGGTTGATCCGGAAGAATTCGAAGTGCGGCTCGGGATCTCCGCGCCAGCGGCAGGTCTGACACTCGACCTGCGCGTTTGTCCCGTGGAGCTCGACCAAACGCTCCGCGCTCGTGCCGGCGAGGCTGTGCAATCCATCGATATTTTGCGTGACGACGGCGCGGAGTTTCCCGGCTTGTTCGAGGCGGACGATGGCGTGATGCACCGCGTTTGGCCGCGCACTGCGAAACGCGTCTCTGCCTTCCAACTTGTAATCCCAATGCTCGGTCCGGGCGGCTTCCGAGCTCATGAAGTCCTGGAAGTAAACCGGTTGTCGCCGGGTCCAGACCCCCTGCGGCCCGCGAAAATCGGGGATCCCGCTGCCGGTCGAAATGCCGGCGCCGGTGAAGATGAGCGCGCGATGCGAGGCGCGGAGGTAATCAGCGAGATTCACACCGTGGCAGGCTATTGCGCGGCTGGCAGTTGTATTCGGATATGACAGGCTTCGCTTCGGATGCTGAAGATCTGAAGAGCCGCCTTGCAAGTGGAACTTTAGTGCCGCTTCTCAGTGGGGCGGTGGGATATGCTCGAATCTTGAAGGATGCGCAGCTTGCTCCAGCATCAACTTCAACTCAAACTTCACTCCCATGAAAACCGTGACCATGCTGCAGTTTCGCAAGAACGCCGAGGCCGTTCTCCGTCGCGTTGCGAAGGGGGAGCGGCTCGTCCTTTCTCACCGCGGCAAACCAGCCGCGCGCCTCGAACCAGTGGCACCCACGACCGCGGCAGCAGCGCCAGACGATCCTTTCCTCAGCATCGGCCGGCGGGCCAGCGCAAGCCCCAAAGGCAGGACGAAACACGCCCATATCGATCGGATCCTCTATTGCCGTCCTTGATGTCTTCATGGATACGGCGGGTTTTCTCGCTTTATGGGACGCCGGCGACAAACACCATGCACCTGCTCTGCGATTGCAGGAACAGCTCATCGCCAGAGGCGCCGTTTCCTCACCACCGAATATGTGGTGGATGAAACCGCCACCCTGCTCTTGATGCGCCACAGCCATCGTGCCGCTCGCGATTTCTTGAACACAGTCGAACTGAGCGAAATGCTTCGGCTCGAATGGGTCGATCCGGGGCGGTTCCACGCCGCCGGCCGATTGGTTCCGCAAGCACACCGACAAAATGTGGTCGTTTACTGATTGCGCCAGTTTTGCTGTGATGCGCGAGCTGCGCATTCGAGACGCGTTCACCAGTGATCATCATTTTGGGCAGGCTGGATTCACTCCGCTCTTGAAGGCGTAGCTGGCATGATGCGGACAGCGTGTTTCGCGCTATAATCTCCCGCGTCATGCCACAGTATTCGTATCGCGCTCGCAATCCACAGGGTGGACTGGTCGAGGGGACGCTGACTTGCGCGGATCGGTCGGTGGCGATCCGGCAGATCGAGCAGTTGCACTACGTCCCACTTCGGATCGAAACAGTGGGAGCGGAGCCGCAGTCGGCCAACGGAGCCGCGCCTGCCGCGGTGGCGGTCGCGCCGGCAACGCAGAAGCTTAAAATTCCGCACACCCAATTGCTCATCTTCACTGAGCAACTGGCGCACTTGCTGCAAGCCGGGATGACGCTTGATGAAGGACTGGCCGTGCTGCAAAAGCGGCTGAAGCATCCGCGGGTGCAGCAGATGACACAGGCGCTGCACCAGGCACTGGTCGACGGACGCAGCTTCTCGCAGGCGCTCCGCGATTTCCCGCGCATCTTCCCCGCCATTTATGTGAACCTGATCGCGGCGGGGGAAGCGAGCGGCGCGCTGCCGGAAATTCTGCGCCGGCTTGTGGGGCATCTGATGCAAGCGAAGAACCTGCGCGATCGCGTGCAGCAAGCGCTGATCTACCCGGCCTTCCTGGCACTCGCAGGCGCGGCGCTGATGACGATCTTCATCACCTTCATGGTGCCGCAATTGACCGGATTCATGATGGCTAACGGCGGAACGCTGCCGCTGCCGACGCGCATGCTCGTGAGCTTGCACCATGTGATCACGACCTACTGGTGGGTCGGGGTCGCACTAGTCGTGGCGGGAGTGATTGCGTTTCGCGCTTTCGTTCGCTCGGACGAGGGGCGGATCACGTGGGACCGGCTGCGCCTGGCCACTCCCGGATACGGACGGATCATCAAGCACAGATATTACGCGCAGTTTTCGCGCACACTGGGCACGTTGATGGAGAATGGTATTCCGCTCCTGAAGGCGCTCGACCTGGTGTCGGAGATCGCCGGCAACCGTTATCTGGAGACAAAACTCGCGGACGTTCGGCGAGCGGTAATCGACGGCGCTAATTTATCCGCCGCGCTCGCCGCGCAGAACCTGTTCCCGGAGCTGTTCACCGACATGATGGCGGTGGGCGAGCAGACGGGCCATTTCGCGCAGACG
>JBHENA010000177.1:0-5070 GCA_046262275.1 Chthoniobacterales bacterium | reverse complement strand
CAGCTGAGGCGCCGCTCCCAGCGCGCGACGCGCCTCCGCGGCTTGATGAGCGTCTCAGGAGGTGAGCTCCGGATTGCCGCCCGACGGGGCGTCGCGCCAGAGACCGATCACGTTCCCGTCCGGCCCCGTGGCGAGGGCGGCGAGGAAGCTGTCCATCCCCGAGCCGCTGCCGAGATCGAGCACCGTCTCGCCTTCGCGCAGATACCTGCTCGGATCGCCACAGCCGTAGTCGCGATCAATTACCTCCTGCGGGATGACCTCGAGGTATTTGGGATTGTACTCGACCGGGCAGCAAAGCTTCGCTTCCGGTGCTTTCGCGCCCGCGGTGTAGCGTTCTCTTACTGCTGTTTCTGCCTTGAGCGTGCTCATGGATTGCGACGAAGCGTCCGGATACTTTGTCTCCGCCGCTGATACGGAAACGAAGGACGTAAAACAAGAATATTCCGAGTTTGTCGGCGAGTGGTGCTGTACCGCACCGCTCCTGACAATCGGATGCAACTTGCTCGTGGCGCGCGGCCGCAGGATTCTGGGGAGCGCACGCTTGCAGCGTGCTGGCGAACGGCATTCTGCCGTCGCGAACTTTAGCCGGTTTCGTTTCCCTCATGTCGCGTCGCAACATTTCTCCAGCGTAAAAGTTCGTGCTCGCAGAATGCGAGCACCAGCACGCTCCAAGCGTGCGCTCCCCAGACCTGCGCAAGCGGCCGAGCGTTGTAAAGCCGCGGCTGCAGGAAGAATGTGCAAGGAGGGGCGCTCTCCTGGTCGCCTCTTCTGCTTTCGCTTGCGGCGCCCTGGAGAGCGCCGCTCCTTGGCAGTGCCGCACCGACTCGCGCGGACAGGTTGCGCGCGCGCCGTGCGACACGTAGCCTCCGCTCAACTCATCTCATGAATACGTCTGAACAACCGCCGCGTTCGCGCAGACCGCTTTTCTCCTCTGAAGGAATCGTAGGCAGCGGCATCACGATCGCTGCTTTCGGTGTCTTAGTGCTCTTGCTCGCGTGGGCGCAAACGCTTCGCGAGGTGCAGGAGGCGCCGCGACTCCTCTGGCCGATCGGGGTCGTCTTGTTGATCGGCGGCGGACTGATGGCGGCCGTGCGCCAGGCGAGAAAGAGCCGTTAAGACGCGGCGGGCCCGATCCGAGATCGGCTTGGGTCACAGAAAGAGGTTATTTGGCGGGCGTCCTCACGACAAGCGCCGGAGAATCCGTAATTGCAACACAAGCGAGCGAATCGTTATTCCTTGGCATCATCTGCAAACCCTTGCAGCGATAGCGACGACTTCCCGCTCCATCGGTGTATCAGGGTAGCCGAGAGTGAGGCATTCGGAAAGGTACTGCCGCAGGAATGCGTCGAAGCCGCCGAGCCGCTCGTACTGCAGAGTGTGAGCGAGCTCGTGGACCAGCAGCGCACGATCGCCACGGCAATCTGAGCGAATGAAGATGCCGTAGCGCAGCGTCAATCCGCCGGTAAGCGGAGAAATGAGCTGCGTGACTTCTGCAGCCTGCCGGAGCACTGGATGGCGGGGCACAGGAATCTCGGGAACGTGCAGGATGCGCACCCGATCAGGATAGGAAACGCCGACCAGCCGCGCGTCCAACAGTTGCGCAGCCGACAACGGCTCGCCGGCTGCGAGGATACGCTGCTCTTGCTCCGCAGCCCACTCGCACGCCAGCGGCAACAGAAGCTCGAACTGCTCGAGGCTGATTTGCGGCGTCATCGCGAGCGGCGTCTTCGAAGCCTAACGAGACACAAGATCAGCGCCCGCGAGCCCGCTGCAACTCGCCACGGAGCCAAACGCATGGATGGCAAACACGCAGAGCCTCAGTCGCAGCCCCGCTCGGAGTTCGCTGCATCGCCTGGTTAGATGCTCTTCGTAGGCTGCGGAATCCTCGCCCTGGTGTTTTCATAAACGTCGTTAATGCGTTCAAAGCTTTCGAACGGCGGATAGCCGAGAAGCATCTTCACGGCTCTGCCCAACGGCAACTTCAAACGAAAAAGCGTGTAGGTGCCGTCGCTGGAGAAAAAGTGTTCGTCGGGGTGACCAGGATCGTACTGAGCATAAGAGCCAACGAGATGTTTGCCTTTGGTGCGCAACGCCAACACCCCCGACTCGGTACTATCGCGCCGACACGAATAATAAATGGCTGACAGAAACGCGCCGCGCAAAACACCAGAACCGGAGCAACGATCGACCACAGTGTCCATCGGCGAGTAAGCGAACATTGCTAGGTTCACGCTGTCTCGGCGCTGCACGAGCTTCCAAATCTCAACAGAATATCTTCCCTGATAGCTCGGCAACGCGCAGGTTCCGATCCAGAAGCCCGTAACGGAGAAGCGCTGACGCCGCTGAAGCAACAGCTTGTACGTCCGCGCGAGCACCAAAGAGAACTTCCCGCCTAGGAAAAACACGACAGCCACACTGAAGTTGATCCAGAAGTCGCGCGAGGTGAGAACCTGTGTAATCCACGAACTCATTGAAACTGTGCGCTACGATTCAGAGAGGGCTCTTTGCATCTAACGCAAGATCAGCGACCGCGAGCCCGCTGCAAGCCGCCACGCAGGCAAAGTGTGGAAGGCAAACACGCAGAAACGCCAATCGCAGCCTTGCTCGCGGTTCGCTGCATCGCTGGTTAGACGTATTGGGTGCGTACGGCAATCCTTCAGGGTAGATCGAACTGTCGCGATTTACTTCGGAACTCGACTGAGAGCAGGTTTCGTATACTGGTCGAGACCTTTGCACCGCCACGCGCCTCGCTGCTTAACAATTTCGAACTGCAAGCTACCGCCGTCCGACCACTCACCCCAACGGCGGACATCTCCTTCCAACAGGTTTGCTGATCGCATTGCGACGAAGGTGACGCGAACCACGGCTCGATACTCCAGCCCATTGAGAGCGTCGGCAGCGGAACCTGATGGCGTCATCTGAAATGTCGGCGTGCTGTAATCAAACCATTGTTCCAAGCTGCTCAGGCCGCCATCTGCGGGGAAGTGACTTGCCCAGAAATCTCCGCGCTGGAGAAAATGTGCTGCGAAGCACTTGCGCGCTTCAACGAGCGCTTGCTGACCGAGCGAAGGAGAGTTAGCTGCCGTCGCCATCGGAGTCGCGGTGCGCGAAGCAATCGGTGTGCTGCGACTAGCGGTAGGAGACGGGGAGCTGACACCGCCGGTCGGAACTCGATCTTCGCAACTCGTAAGCATGGACGCGAGAATTAGCGCTGTTAATACGGTCAACGAATTCGGAAGTATGCTCATAGTGTGGGTGGGTTTCTTCGTCTAACGAGACACAAGATCAGCGACCGCGAGCCCGCTGTGGCTCCCGACGCAGGAAACGGGTGGATGGCAAACACGCAGAACGTCAGTCGCAGCCTTGCTCGCGCGCCTGCTCGCGAATGCTTTCGGAGTTCGCTGCATCGCCTGGTTAGGCCTTTTTATATGTTCTTTAACCAACGCTCGAATTCCTTTTTTGTTTGGGCAGAGGCCGGGGTTCCGTGGTTGGCCTTGAACCATCCGCTACCGTAAATGTGAATGTAGCCTCCCAAATCAGACGGAAGGTAAAAGTCCGAATATTTCACGATAGCGACCTTATCGCTGCCAAGACAACCGTAGAAGTAGCCGAACTCGAACAACACATTTTGATTCGGCATCGCCACCGTCTTGTCGCGCAACGTGGCGGGAATATCCGGTGAGAACAAGATTAGAGCGGCGTCTACTGACGCCCTGATGCGGTCAAGTTCGTGTAACAATGTTCGGCCAGCCGTAAAAGCGTCCCACCAAGGTAGGAACTCGATGCCTTGCCGCGCCAAACCTTTGATTAGGAGCTTCGCCTGCGTTTTCGCCGCAGACGAGGAGCCGACAAAGATTCGCTTATCTGCCATATCGCTAAAGGCCTAACGAGAATTAGGCGAAACTTCGTCTTTACGGGCGAACATTTTTTCGTCTATCACGGCTGCAGGTGCATTCTTGCGGCGGTTGATCAGTGCCCGAGTACCTCGCGAAAAGGCGAAAGCCCTTCACATTTTTGGGGGATTGAAGGCGACGATGGTGTCGGCGGCGCGATGGTTCGACCAGAATCGCTTGCCGTCGAAGGCGAGGGAGCGGCATTGGAACGGCACGCGTGCCAGCTCTTGCAGCCGCGGGGTTTCTTCCTGCGGATCGAGGCGCGCGATGCGCCAGTCTTCCTCGCCTTTTTCGGTCCCGCACAGGACATAGAACCAGCCATCGACATACGTGTGACCGCTGATCTCCGCGCCGACCTCGATGGTTCGGAGAATCCTTCCCCGGGAACTCAGCTCGAGGATGCGGTGCTTGTACCACTGGCTGAGATAAAGATTTTCACCGTCGTAGCTGAGATAGGAACCGGTGAACTCCGGACACGGGATCCGCTCCTTATCCGGGGCGAATCCCGCTCGCACCTTGTAGCGCCGAAGGTAACGGTCGTCTTCCGCGCCTTCGCCCAGGGTGAACCAGAGGCTGTCGCCGGTGGAAACCGCCGCCCACGGAATACCCGGCGCTTCGGTCACAGCGATGACGCTCCACGTCTTGGGATCAATTCCGTAGATGCGGCGCAGATCGCGCGATCCCATCCACAAAATGAGGTTTTTGTGCGCGGGGTAGCGAGCCGACTACCACGCCGTGGCTTCAATGTAGCGCAAGCTTCCAGCTTGCATGGTCTTGAAGGCTGCAAGCTGGAAGCTTGCGCTACCTTTCCTCCGACATCCGCCGAAAACCGTTTACACCGCGCCATGCCCCTGAAACACTCGCGGTTGTGTCAACTCCCAGACGAGGATTCTCATGTCATTTCGATTGATTCTTGCACGAGAATGGCTCGCCGCCTCCGCTTTCATCGCCCTCGCCGCGCCAGTCGCGGCTCTCACCGTCACGAATACTAATGACACCGGCAACGGCTCCTTGCGCCAGGCGATCACTGATGCCAACGCCACCGCGGCTCTGGACACAATCACCTTCGACATTCCCGGCGCCGGAGTCCACACGATCAACTTGCTTTCCGCGCTCCCCACGGTCACTGCTCCTGTCTTTCTTGCCGGCACCACGCAACCCGGTTACACGTTCACCC